>CAMBPO010000077.1 GCA_945869725.1 Klebsiella pneumoniae | reverse complement strand
CACTGGATAACGAAAAACCAACGCCGATCACCGTTGATTATGATGAGCTAGTGCAGAGCTGGCAGTAGAGAGGAATAGACAAAGTGGTCCGCACTCGCGCTTGGTAACTTTACAGGCGTGACCTCATTTAGCGTGCTATAACCCAGATGCAGGAACTATTTTTATTCAACATGGATGCTGGAAAAATGAGAGAGCTAAGCATCAGTAAGGTCAGCTTGGTAAGTGGCGGAGCCTGTCACGAATATATTTTTGATAACTGATTCTGGAACTCAATTTCGTATCTGATTGCCGTCCACCCCATCTCAGGTGGGCGGCATGTTTGGTCTACCTGAGGTTATTACCATGGAAACTTTGCTTCAAAAACTGCTGAACTGGGAGCTGAGGTCAGCAAAGACTCGCAATCCAAAATTGGATTTAATACGAACTGCCTTAGCAGCGTTGATTACTGGTGTTCTCTTGCTGACAACCTCAGATCATGGTTATTGGGGCCTAGCCATGGGCGGTTTGTATTTTTGGCACCGTTATGTGGTTCTGAATCTGGTAGAAAAACAGCAATAGTGGGTGGCGAATAGACTTACTGTGTTTGCGGAGATTGCTCCCCGTAATCGCCGCATAAACAGTGGCGAATAAAAAAAGGGGACGGAGGGCAAATGTCCTCCGTCCCCTTTTTTTGGCTTTTTTTTCTGGAGTAGCAGCGGCAGCAGGTGACTGCCGCCACTCCTTCATCATCAACAGCCTGACAATCAGTCCGGCGCTGCGGCCAGATCAGCTCGCAGATTCTTTGAAGCCAGCAGAAAGTGGCAGGAAGACCAGAACAATACCGCTGGTATCACAAAGACCATGGCATATCGCAGCGACTCAACACCGAGACTGGGTTGCAGGTAGTCACTTAACATGCCAACCGACCAGGGGCCAAGTCCCAGACCAATAATGTTCAGGATCAGGAACAGAATGGCTGATGCGGTGGCACGCATGCGCTGTCCGACCAGTGCGTGAGAGGTGGCAATGGTGGTGCCCAGATACACGTTAAACAGCAGGCCCGGAATGAAGGCCAGAACCAGTGCCAGGTATTGGCTTGAGGTCAGATAGACGGCCACCATAAACGGTAAGCTGATAAAACCGGCAATCGCCGGCAACCACACATACCAGCGCTTGTCGCGGGGAGCCAGTCTGTCGGCAATGATGCCGCCGGCAAACACCCCGATAGCGCCAAACAAGCCGGATGACAACGCCAGCCATGTGCCGAGTTCACCGGTGGTCATGCCGTGACTGCGAATAAAAAATGATGCCAGCCAGTTTAAGGTGCCGTAAGCGGCAAACGCATTGAGTCCCGCCGCCAGCGCCATGTGACGGAAAGACCGTCTGCTCCACAGCAGTGACATGACATCTTTGAACGGCACCAGCGCTGCCGGCACCTGCTTGTTCTCATTAAGTCCGCGGATGGGTTCTGCCAGAGTTCTGCGCACCAGGAAGGCAATCAAAATGCCCGGTATGCCCACCACCACAAACGCCACGCGCCAGCCAAAAAACTCGTTGAGCCAGCCACCAAACAAGAACCCGAACAGAATGCCAATGTTGACGCCTGTTGAGTAAATTGACAGCGCTGTTGCACGTTTTTCCGGCGGATAGATATCGGACACAATGGAGTGCGAGGGCGGGCTGCCGCCTGCTTCACCAACACCGACACCGATGCGCGCGAGCAATAGATGAACGTAGTTTTGAGCAAGACCACTGATGGCTGTCATGAAGCTCCACGTACCAATGGCTAGAGCTACGATGTTGCGACGATTACCGCGATCAGCCCAGCGTGCGATGGGGATGCCGGCGGTGACATAAAACATGGCAAAGGCAAAGCCGGTCAACAAACCCAACTGACTGTCTGACAATGACAGATCCAGTTTGATGGACTCCTGCAAGATCGACAGCAGTTGCCGGTCAATAAAGTTGAAGCTGTAGACAACGGTGAGCAAACCAAGCGCATAATTTCTGGCGCGGGCGGTTGAGTAGGGGTTATAAACGGGTGGAGGCGATTGCTGTTCTTTTTCTTGTTTGATGTCGCTCATTTTCTGTTCCTGGCAGGACGTGTATCAGAAAGTTATTGTTCTTAAGTGCTGCTTGTTTTGCCGGCAGCGGCTAAAAAGAAACTCTCTGGACAACAACCGCCCTGCTGGATCAGTCAGGGAACAATTCTCGGAATTTTTCTTCTGTTAGTATGCCGCTGTGCGCCATCATATTGTGTTCGGCGTCATAAAAATAGCTGCGCGGTAATTCGCCATACCAACCCGGGTCGATACTGAATCGAAGCCTTTCCACAAAGCTGTCAGCGAACATCCAGGTGGTTTCGCCGGCCAGCTGATACTCGTCCAGAATATCAGCGGCGTCTTCGCGCATCTCAATCGAGTCTGTTGAAATCACCACCAAGGGAAAGTCTGGGTCGGCCTTTTTCATTTGCCCAAGCATGTCCAGCTCAACCCGGCAGGGCGCACAATCAACCGACCACAGGCTGACCACAAAGGGTTTGCCGGCAAATTGTGCCTTGATGGCGGTAAATGTTTGCGGGCCAAAACCTTGAATGTTGTCGGCGGGTGCTTCGTCAGACACTCCTTGGTGAGCTGGGCCAAGCAACACCGCTGCGGATAACAGCACTGAAAAAAACCGTTTTTTAATCATGGCTTAACTCCTTAAACACGTAGCCGTGTTGTTCACTTGCCCAGCTCAGGTAGACACCGTCCGATGATGTGATCAGCAAGGGATGATCACTGGCCTGATCGGTGGTGATCAGTGTTTGTGGTGTTGACCAGCTGCGTCCCTCATCATGCGAGAGCATCAGTTGCAGGGGTGTCGACATACCGTCAAATCCTTTCCACACCAGATAGAGTGTGCCATCAAACGTGGCCAGCGACGGATGGCCCGCGCCCGGCGTGCCGTCGACTTTGATGATGTCAGAGGGCGCCGCCGAGGCTAGATCATAACGCGCATAATGGATGCCGCTGTGGATGGTACCGGCACTGAACCAGCTCATGTGGTATTGATCGGCGCTGCTGGCCGGAACCATGGTCGGGCCGTGATGCGGGCAGGCGTCAATTTGCCAGTTATCAACCGTGGCTCGCGAAACATCGCTCACGCTGCCATCGTGACCAAGCACGGCAATGGCGTGATCGCGAATCTGGTCACCAAATATCTGCCGCCACAGAATCGCAACGTCATCCTTGCCGTGAGGTGCAACCGCAATGCGGCAGCATTCGCAGCTATTGTGTGCGACCCGCACGTTGGGAATAAAGCTGGCGCCCAGATCATCAGAGACCGTGTAGTAAATCGCGGCACCCGGATAACTTTCGCTACCTGCCAGACTGGCTTCCAGATCACGTTTGTCGATCCAGGTGACAAACAGTTTGCCCGATTCTGTCAGGAACAAACTGTCAAAGCGGTGGCCTATCGCCAGCCCGTCGTCATTGATGGTGCGCGGTTCTTCAAAACTGCGGCCGCCATCGGTTGATCGCGAGAAGCGGATCTCGCCGGTAAAGCGGTTGGAGGTCTTTTTGGTCCACGACAACAGCACCGTGCCATCATCGGCGACAATGATCTTGGGGCGGTTTTCGCCGTTGAATTCAGCGTCTTCGGGCACGGCATTGACGCGCACCGGCGTCGAAAACGTTGTGCCCTTATCCTCTGAACGCGACACGTAGACATGCAGGTCAGCCACAAAGGCAACCCACACATCATTGTTCTGATCAAAGGTGGCGCTGGGCGCGCCGCCACAGTGAACGCTGATGGTCTGTGCGCCTTCTGACGCGAGCAACGCTTCGCAGCTCAGCGCGTGAGCCGGCGATGACAACAGCATGCCCGGCATAAGACTGGCGAGTGCCAGTGTTCCAGCAAATAAAAACTGCCGGATGGGGTTCAGTCCATCCGGCAAAAGTCGGCCGTGTAACCGACGCGGAGAATCAGAAATCAAATGAGACGTTTGCAAACAAGGTTCTCCCCGGCCATGGATGGGCCACGTAAGCGACTTCGTCAGTGAGATTGTCTATACCCAGGCCCAGCCTCAAGCCGTTGGCAAAATTGTAGTCGGTCTTCAGACCTACACGGCTGAAACCGTCTTGCGCACCAAACACATTATTTTCGCGGTCCAGGTTGTCCGTGCGCCCGAAACTGTCGCTGGCATACTGATAGTTTATTCCGGCATTCCAGTTGCTGCTCAGATGATAGGTCAGCAGCAAGTTGCCGCGCCACTCAGGCATGCGCGGGTACACATTGCCCTCGATGCTGGGGTCGGGGCGATTTCTGACAATCTCGGAATCGGTATTCACCAGGTTAAAACGCATGTCCAGATTGTCGATTAACAGGTCATCGACGTTGGCGATAAATTCAACGCCCAGGGTTTCAATTTCATCGACCGGGATAAAGGTTCTGACGGTCAGCCCACCGGGCAACACTTCTGCCTGTGATTCGATCACGTCTTTAACAGTTTCCTGGAACACGTTAACCCGCAGGTAGCCTCCCGCGATTTCACGCTCGATCATCAGGTTCTGGTGCACACCATCTTCCGGTTGCAGTTCTGGATTGGCAAGGCTGATGGCGTTGTAAGCAGAAAACTGGCTGAACAACTCTTCGACGATCGGGAAACGATAAGCTTTGCCCAGCGCATAGGCGACACGCCAGGGCTCATTAACCTGATAACCCAGCGAGAACTTGGGTGACACTTCGCTGCGCGACGCTTTGGGCACTGCCACCAGATCAAACTCCGGTGTGCTGGAGATATCGCGCGAGAAGTAGCCGTTATTGCTCTTGAACTCCTCCCAACGGACGCCAAAACCGGCATCCCATTGAGCATTGATGTCCCAGTTGAGTTGGGCAAACAAGGCATTGATCTCGGTTTCGCCGCCGCTGCGGCTGTTAAAGCGGTTAAAGGTGCCAACTCGGTGATCGTTGGTGCTGAAAACATCCAGATTTAACTGATAGGCATCATGACGGGTGCCAACAATCAGGCCCAGGCCATCGATGCCTAACTGATCAAATGACAGTTTGGCCTCAGCACTTTTCCAGCCGGTATCACCAAAGGAGTTGACCTGACCCGCCAGTGTGTAAGTACGGTCGCCCGGATTCGCCTGCGAGGCACGATTGTCATCTCGCAGAATTTCGAACTGATTGACGTTGGCTTCAAAAATCACCCCGTCCGCAACCGGGCCACGGACGCGCAAGCCCAGTGACAGGCTGTCACGCTCCTGCTCGGACACACCCAAACGCGCGGCCGGCACATTGTTGCGGAAGCCATTCTGCAGCACGTTACCGCTCCAGACCGCGGCGCCGGTGGCACTACGCAGGTAACTGTTGGGTTTGTTGGAACCGTTGTAACGGTCTTCATAAGCGACGTTTAACAACGCCTGCCAGTCACCAAAATCCTGGCCGATTTTTAGCTTAAAGTTATCGGTCAGTGTGTCCTGCACGCCGGTATCGCCAAACCACAAGCGTGAGTCAGAGCGTTCATCCCTGCCCACTACGCCGCCGGTCACACTGGTGGCGTTAGCGGCTGAGGTGTTGGCGCCAAAGAAAAATGACTGTGGCTGTGACTCGCTGTCCAGCCGGTTGTAGGACAGGTAAACACTGGTATCGCCAATTTTATCGCCATAGGAGAAAAACATTTTATGGCCGGTGACTGTGTCGCTGAATCCGTAAGCGCTGAAGTCCTGAGAGAAATACGAGCTGTCAAAATGAAACTCGCGCTCTTGCGGAATGGCTGATTCGATCAGCACCACGCCGCCCATGGAGTTGCCGCTGAACTCGGCAGAAAACGGTCCGTACAACACTTCAACCTGGGCAATCTCACTGGAGGAGACCATGGTCCAGCGCGGTGCACCGTTAAAGCGCGACTGCAGCAGGTAGTGCAAGGGCACACCATCCGCAAACACCATGGAACGCGAGGTCTGGAACATGTTGGAACCGCGCATGCCCATGGTGCCATTGGCATCACCAATAAAACGCCGGCGAATCACCAGGCTGGGTTCAAACTTCACCACGTCTTCCGTAGTGGTCACGTTGATGCTGACCAGATCCTGCTGCGTCAGAATGCTGCTGGGATGTGACGCCGCGGCGCGCTGGCTGTTGGCGGCGCCCCACACGGTGACTTCTTCAATGCCAGGCGTATTCTGCGCATGAGCGCCAAATGCCGCTGTAAGCGCAGTGAGCGCGGCGATGTGGCGAACCGGCAGTTTTTGAATGGGCATAGGGGTCGATCTCGTTTTAGGGCGTGGTTGTAATGTGGCCACAGTCTAGGGAAATGCAGGGGGGATTCAATGCGACATAGTGTCGCAGGCCGCGGTACGGACAAGTGTTGAGGGTCACGCCGCGGTGCATGCGTTGGTCTGCAGATGGAGCGGGTCGCAAAAACCGCTTGTTCATGGCACTGACCGTTCGTTCATCAGTGCCTTAACCCTCTGCCCGACAGCACCTAGCATGGGTCTCCCGACATCGTGTCGCATGAAGAGGGCTTAGATGATGACTGCACCCATAAAAAGTTCCGACCTTACCACCGACCGGCGAAGCAAGCTCGACGTTGTCCAGCGGGCATTTGCCAGGCTCGGCGCTGTGTTGATCGTTTTACTCTCCCTGGCATTCCTGGTTGATGACGCCCTGCCATACTTGCAATACACCCAAGCGAGCTACGAGCGATTCTGGGAACGCTCGGGATGGCTGCTGATCCATGTGCTTGGCAGTTCTCTGGCTCTGCTGATCGCACCCTTTCAGTTCTGGTCGGGGCTGCGCCGGCCTCATCTGACAGTGCATCGCTGGAGACGTTTGATGGCAGTGCATCGCTGGACAGGCAGGCTGTATGTTGCCGGCATTGTTTGCGGAGCAGCTACGGCATTTCAGCTCTCCTTTCATACCGAGGAATGGACTTTTGGTGTTGCGTTGTTTACCGGTGCAGTTGTCTGGCTGGTGACCACAGCGATTGCGGTGTTTGCGGCGATTCGACGTCGCATCCATGCGCATCGTGAGTGGGTGATGCGCAGCTACATTCTCACATTCTCTTTTGTCAGCTTCCGTTTGATTCTTGAGATCCCCTGGGTTGAGCAGCTCGGAACGGAAGCGCAAACCTCAACTACCGTTGGTTGGCTGTGCTGGGTCGTGCCGTTGCTGACCTATGAATGTGTGCGTCAACTGCGCCAGGATGCTTTGTTTAAACATGTGTGATCGATCTGCAATCCAGACTGCGCTTTTTTGTTGTTGTTCCTGAAATTAACCTGGAGTCTTAAACCATGATTGTTGCTCGATTTTTTCTTTCTGTTGCCCTGACGGGTGGTTTAGCCACGATTGCCGTGCCGGTGCTGGCACAAGATGAACAGGCGCTGGTACCACTGCCTTCCATTCTGGATTTTTCCCAAGGCGCGGGTTTTGCCGCTGCACTGGGGGTGAGTGCAGAGTTCGAGACAGCCTACGATGGCGCCGATGAAACTGAACTTGAAGTTGAGCCCGCTGGCGCAGTGCACTATCGACGTGGCAATCATCTGTTCTTCTGGGAAGGTAACGAGCTCGGATGGCGAGGGCGTCTGGCTGATAACTGGCTGGTGCAGGCCGGCGTACGTAACGAGGGAGGCCTTGAACCGGATGACTCAAGTGAGGGCTATCTGAATGGGATTGAACCACGCGATTCGCATGTGGTTGGTTTCCTGGAAGCGCGTCGTGGACTCGGTACGCAGTGGCGCAACTGGGTGGGCGCGAGGCTGATGGGCGGGCCATCAGAGTTTGGCACACTCGGCGTGCTTGCGGCAGGACATCGGTTTGGAGAACAAACGGATGGGACTGGCACTGAAATATATGGCTTTGTGACACTCGGCAACGGCCAGTTTCTCGACAAGGATTTCGGCGTCACCGCTGCGGATTCACGCACCTCGGGACTGCCTGCATACCAGCTCAGTGGCGGCTACCGGTCTACGGGCATTCAACTGGTGCATCGCAGAGACCTGGGTGATCGTCTACATGCTATCGCGCAGGCGGGTGTCGAGCGCTACGCGGGTGACATTGGCAACAGTCCGATCGCGCGCCGGGACACCGAATTTGAACTCTCCGTTGCGCTGGTTTGGCGATTCTGACGCCAGCACAAGCGAGACTACCGTTCGTTCACCAGTTAAACCATTGGTTCAGGCTGTCTGGGGACAATCACAGTGTTTCGCTATCATTAGATCAGCTGCTCCGTTGTTGGCAAATGGCTGGGTGGCGGACGTTGTTCCTGTTATCTATCTGGAGTCTTTTTACCATGACTGTTAATCGCACGTTTTTTTCCTGTGCCCTGACGGGTTGTTTTGCGATCGCCACAATGCCGGCATTGGCGCAAAGTGAACCACCAGGCTTTTATGTTACTGCTTACGCACAAGCCAGCCGCTTGAGCTCAACCAGCTTCGATGAAATCGGCAATGCCAATCTTGGCGCCGGCCTCAAAGCAGAATTTGACGCTGGCCTGGGACTGGGCGGCGACATCGGCTACAAGTACGGCAATGGCTGGGCGGCCGAATTTGAGTGGAACTGGCGCCGTCACGAGCTGAAGTCGCTGACCAGGCGCGGCGCTTCCACTGTCAATGAAGGCGACTTTGCCTCCAACATTCTGTTTGTGAATGGACTACGTCATTTCACCCTTTCAGAGGGTGGTTGGACACCTTATGTGGGTTTGGGTGTGGGCTGGGTTCAGGAAATTGACTTCGACATAAATGCTGGCGCTACCGAACGCGCGTGGTCAAAACAAGGTGATATCGGTGTCCAGCTGATTGGTGGTGTGGAGTTTCCGTTGGCAGATGCCTGGAGTCTGACGGCTGATGTGCGTCTGCTGCGTCTTGGCAAACACGAACTGACCGCTGAGGAAGGTGTCACTGGCAGGCTTGCGAAACCGGGCTACAATCCATTGTCAGTGCAGATCGGTGTGCGTCGGCGTTTTTAACTATTGGGGCTTCGAGCGCTCCGGTTTCGGCACTGCCGCCGTCTCGTAACGCGCGGCATCACCGAAGCGCTCGATAACCTCGGCTTTGCGGCGACGGCTGA
Organism: Klebsiella pneumoniae; assembly: GCA_945869725.1. GTDB lineage: Bacteria > Pseudomonadota > Gammaproteobacteria > Pseudomonadales > Pseudohongiellaceae > Pseudohongiella. Next base: position 1,300 of record CAMBPO010000077.1, on the reverse strand, counting down.
CCGGAATGTCTCGGCCGTCGCTCATTTGGCAAACCAGTCCGTCCGCTTTACGCCTCGCACTGCGGACATGGGCTGCATGTACCCACCACGAGCGGTGAATGCGCATGCCGCTCAACGCCTCGGTATCCTCAACCTCTTGCAGCGAACCCAGAATCAGAGTGGATCCCCGCGTTGTCCACACCCGCAGGTATTGCAGTTCAGAGCTGACGGCAATGACGTCATTGCCCAGTTCCCTGGGGAGCGCTTCCCGCCACGCCGGACGGGGTTGTGACTCTCGGGCTGTTAGTTCTGCTTGTCTGGCTATCTGTGGTGAGCTCTCTGTGTTCTCTATACGCTCTTTGTTCTCTCGTGCTCGTCTATGAACAAGCACCGGCGGCAGCAACCCTTGCAGACGTGGTAACGAAATCAGCAGCCATGAGGCGGTGACAGGCCCAACCATCTCGCCAAACTCCCGCAGCAATGCTGCCCAGCTAAACCCAAGCGCCGTGCCGGGGTCGGTCTCATGATCCAGGGTTGCCTCAAAACCAAGGCTGCCTTGCATCAGCCCTTCGCCGAGCAGCCAGTAAAGGGGCGCCAGCAAGGCTGAGCCCAAAATGCCGCTGCAGGTTACCAGCACCCATAATGGCCACTGTTGAAGGTGTTTGCGTCGGCTCAGAAAATACAGCAAGGACTGCAGTACGGTGAGGCCTGCGCCGATGGTCAGCATCCAGAACAAGCCCATCCAGGGCCAGGTAGCCCTGAATCCTACATCCGGCTGCAGCGCCATCACTAACAACCAAAGCGCGCAGCCCGTGCCGCCAAGGTATCGGAGTATCGAGGAAGCATTTGCGGTGGAAAAGGGGCGATGTGCTGATGTCATTCGGTTGCTGCGACCATACTGTTAACCGGTGCGGGAAAGGGTACTACTGTTTAAATTGCATCCAAATCTGACCCCCCCCTGGGTCAGTTTTAAATGCACATTAACATACAGCAGCTTCTGATAGTAACCGATAGGGGTATTTCCTACCCTAATACTACGCTGAACGAGTAAATCTTCAATATCTCGATAACTGAGGCTGAATCGGTGATAGAGCCAGACAGCATAGTGAATGATTTCAGGTGGGAATCGGTGACGTTGATACATTTTTGATTGAGACATGGGCCGAATACTGGCAGATTGGGAGTTAATTTGTCAGTACCGGATTAACTACTCGTACAAATCTGCTTTTTTTTGTGAACTAGTCCATACCACCGATCAGGTTTAAATTTCTTTATCTGCGCCCACCACCCATGTTTGAGGTAGCCGTGAGTGGGTCAGCGC
>CAMBPO010000076.1 GCA_945869725.1 Klebsiella pneumoniae | reverse complement strand
AGCTGCCCATTAAATCCCATGTGAGATTGCAGGATTTCAGCGATCAGAATGCGCAGATCATTGGTCGGCTGCAGATCTCGGCCTTCACGCAGACTGCTCTCGCTCAGACCTGGCCACGGCCCCAGCACCGCAGGTCGCGATCCATATTTAGTCAGTCCGCCACCGGCCAGGAAAGCCACGCCTGCCGTGCCATGGTCGGTACCCAGGGTGCCGTTAACCCGCACTGTTCTGCCAAACTCCGTCATCACCACCACAACGGTGTTCTGCCAGGTAGTGCCCAATGCAGTTTTAAGGCGGGTGATGCTGCTATCCAGCTCTGTGAATTTTCTGGGCAGGGTGCCTTGCGCACCGCCTTGATTGACATGGGTATCCCAGCCATCGTTTTCCAGCACCACAATGTTGGGTCCACCCGGGGCTTTGAGGAAATTTCCTGCCGCATCAATGAGAGCGGTAAACCCCCGTGCTCGACTGTTGGTCATGCCTGCGCTGACAATCGCTCTGGCATCAAGCGCTTCCTGCAAACGAGGTCCAAGAAAACTGTCTGCGTTGTACAAACTTTGCAGGCGTGTGAGGGTGTCCTCATTCAGCGCCGGCAAGACCGGCGGAGCCCATGAACCAACGCTGGCCTGGCCCCTGAGGATCAGCGGAACCGATTGTCCCAGGGCCATCGCCTGTTGCTGGTTCTGTACCTGAAGGGCGCGGTTCAGCCAGCCGGTCGCATTGGGCAGAGCTGTTTCCAGCCCGCTTTCCAGCACATTCTGGCCGTCAAAGTGCGAACGCTCCCGGTAACCGCTGGCGATTGCATGCACAATGCCCAGTTCGCCGGCCTTCTGTAATTGAAACAGACCAGGAAATGCTGGGTGTAGCGCAAAAAAGTTATCAAGCTTCAACAAGGTTTCATCCGCGGGAATCAGTGCCGCACGGTGAGTGCGCAGTGCAGCATCACCATAAGGAATCACTGCAGCCAGGCCATCCATAGCACCGCGCAAGATAATGACAGCCAACTTGTTGTTGCCGGAGATGGCGCTGTTAGCCCAGCTCAGGCCCGGCAGGGTGCCGGCCGCTGCCATGACCGCTGCGGACTGGATAAACTGTCGGCGGTTGATACGACTATTCTGTTGGTGCGTCATGTTAAGCCCTCCACTGTAACTGCGGACTGGCCAGCAACAGCGTCAGCGCCTGGGTTTTGCTTTCGGCGCGACGGACAGCAGTCTGCAAGGTCGGATTTGCCGGCAATATCAAGTTGACGATGTCTCGTGCATCAAAATCAGGTCCAACTGCACTGGTGACCATATTGATAAATTCCACGCGTTTGATCAGAGCATCCGGTCCTCCCCAATGCTCTGCCTGTTCCGGCCATCCGGCAGGAGAGGGCGCCATGAAGGGCGTCTGATTAAAACTGCCCAGTGTGTCATTGAGCATGCCGAGTATTTCATCCGTGAGCGCAATGCCGGTCAAGGCGCGCACCGTTGAGACTACAAAATCCTCGGCCGTTTTCAGTTTCTGCAGACGCGGATCCCAGGCCTCATCCAGATCAATCAATGCCTTGTGCAGGCTGGCTAAATCCCCACGGCTATCGCGGAAGACCTTAGCAAGTCGGATCACTGCTGACTCCGGTGGTTGGTCAGCAATGAAGTGTCTGACCAGTTTTCGGGCGATAAAAACCGCCGTCGAGGGATGATTTGCCAGATCACGGATGGCAGACACTGCCTGCTGTTGACCGTTATCCACGTAGGATTTGCCGAGAAATTGCTGGGTGCCCGGTTCATGCGCGCGGGCGTTGTAGTAAAAACTGCCAGCCGGTGTTTGCAGATCCGGCCGTGCGGCTGTGTTTGTTGGCAGATTAACGCTCCAGCCCGTCAACATGCGTGACAGTGCGATCACATCCGCCTGGGTGTATCCACCGTCTACGCCTACGCTATGCAGTTCTAGCATTTCTCGCGCCAGATTTTCGTTGAGGCCGCGGTTGCGCTGGCGCCCCAGGACCGAAGTCGGGCCAAGTGAATTGGTGTTGTCCAGATATGTCAGCATCACTGGATGACGAGCTACACTGAGCAGCATGTCTTCAAAGCGGCGGTTCATGTTGGCGCGAATGGTTTCGTTTTCGTAAGCCAGTCCGGCATATAACGTGGTGGGTTTGTTGTTGGTCAAGGTCACGCTGAAATGGTTTGACCAGAACCGCACCAGTCGTTCGGTAAACGGAGTATCGGATTCTATCGCCACGGCCAGACGCTGATTGGCATGGTTTCGCATCAGATTGGTAGCAAGACGCTGAGCGGCGTTGATCTGGAGCTGTTCGGCAGGGGTGACCTCCCCGTCCTGCTGAAAACTGATGCGTTGCCGGTAGTCGGCGTCAGCCATTTCAATCAGTTGTGCGGAGTTGACGAGCTGGGCATAGCGTGGAGGCAGGCGGTTGGCGAGTAATACTTGCGCGCTGAGCCAGCCTTTGGGGTCTTTTTCTATCTTGGTGTGTTCCCCGGGCTGAATGCCGAGGCCGAATCGGTTGGCTGCAATAAATGGCGAGTACGTTGTCATGATCACGCTCTTATATGTTTGTTCAACATTGGAAGCTGGGCGGGGATGCTGTAGCCAATATATCCTACGTAGGATGCCGTATTATCCGTCGGAAAGAAACTGGGGAATTGTAAATGAGTGGTTTTTCAGGCGGGGAAACGGAGGTTACTCGCAACGACGCTGCGCGTCTGATTGTTGCTCGCTCACCTCCGTTTCCCCGCCTGACTTATCGACTAGCTTACCTCCGTTTACCCGCCTGACTTATCGACTAGCTCACCTCCGTTTCCCCGCCTGACTTATCGACTATGCTCACCTCCGTTTCCCCGCCTGACTTGTCGACTGAGCACATATCCATTTCTCACAGGTTGGTGCAATGCGCCCCTGAGGGTACTTCACCCGAGCCCAGAGCGGTTGGCCAGGGTGCTGCAAACGGGTTGATGGGCTCGGCATTGCGACTGTCTATCCACAGTAACAATACCAGCATGATGGCAGCTGCTGTGCTTACCCGGGTTCTGGTCGGTAAACCAACACCTTTTGTTGAAGCGTTTTTTGCTGCCGAATCGGTGCTTGTATTGAACAGTTTGTTTCTGAACTGGATGCCGATGACTGACCCTGCGAATGCCGCTGCAAACCAGACCCAGCCATGCAGACTACCCGATGAGATGCCGCTGAAATACGCACCGACATTACACCCGAACGCAATGCGTGCGCTGTAGCCCATGATCACGCCCGCCAGCAGCATCACCAGCCAGACACCATGGCTGGTTGACTGGACCTGGGGTTCATCCCTGCCGTATGCCACTGCTCGGCGCCATTGCGTAACCACCAGTGCACCTGTCATCAATCCGATATTAGTGAGTGTGGTGACGTCGGTAAACAGACTCTCTGTCAATCGCTCGGCATTGGCAGGCGATGACCAGGTGCTGGTCAGTGCCACCTCCAAACCGCCGGCTTGTGCCAGTTTGGCGCCCCATAAGCCGAGGCCATAGACCACGCCCCAGGGTTGCCCGGCTATTATCAGATTGAGGATCGCCAGGCCAGCAACCAACCCCGCAGCCCACCACAAGCGTGAGAGTGGCATGCGTTTGCCCGGACTAGCGCTCAAAATTGCGATGCCACTGAGTATGGCGAGACCTGCCAGCGTAGCAATCAGGCCATTGCCAACTCCCATCAATGATTGCAATGAATAGACCGGCAATGAGCCGAGTGCTGTCCACCAGTTCAGATGCAGGCTGCCCAGAAAGCTGCCGGCTATAAAACCGGGTAAAGCCAGCACGGCATTAAAATTTCCGCTGCCCGCATTCACCAATACACCGGAGCCGCATCCCATCACAATCTGCATGGTGACTCCAAACACAAATGCGGCGGCAATCATGGCTAAACCGATCGGTGCATGTGCGCCACTAAGCTCGATGGGCGAACCCGCCAGCAGGGGGAACATCACCAGTGCACACAATCCGATGGCAACAAACTGGGCGATGAGTCCGCGGCAATCGCGTTCCACTAGCATCTGTCGCCATGGGCCGGCAAACCCGAAGCGTAAACCTTCCAGCACCAGTCCAAATCCCAGGCCGACGGCCAGCAGCAACGCTGAGCGCGGGCCGGCAATGATAAAACAGACCACAATCAACGCAGCCATTAATACCAAGAGTGCGGGACGTGTCATGGAGTTGATCCTGCCCAAGACTGCATCCAGTCGCGGGTTAACGACCAATAAAAAGCAAGTCGACCGGGTTGATTATCCATTGGGCGGTTGGATTGCGCCCAGTCAACTACACTTTCCGCATACAGTTGGGTGTTGGCGACACCGGCGAGTTCACTGATCACAAACCAGTTGATAGAGGCCCAGTGCCCGGTGTTACAGAAGGTGATAGTGCTGTTGTACGAGTCGGTCAGGTTGCTGGCAAACAGGATGTCCAGTTCATGAAGTGGCTTCAGGCGGTTGTTATCAAACCATGTCTCGTAACTCAGGTTGTTGGCGCCGCGGATAGTGCCGGGACGCACTGCAACGGATTGTTGCCCGGTAAAAAAACTGCTGGGCCGTGCGTCAAACAAGCGTATGTTCGGGTTCGACTGGCTGGATTTATCAGTGGGTTTCAGAGCGGACTCAAGTGCGGATGCGCTGATTTGCCACGCATCATTCCACTCGGGTTGATAGCCAGACGGTGCAACAGTGCTTGCGGTTGTGCTGACGGGCAATTGCTGTTCGCGCCACGCGCTAAAGCCGCCGTTCAGCACAGCCAATTGGTGGACCCCCAGGGATTTGAGCGTCCAATAGACGCGGGTGGCCGCTCCCATATCAGATGCGCTGTTGCCCTGATGCACCACGACCACCGGTGTATTGGCATCGATGCCCAGTTTTTGCAGCAGTGCTGTCAGATGCTGTAGTGGCGGCAATGATCCGGCATTGTTCTGCGGACCCCTGAATTGCGCATAGGGCGCCTCGGCAGCTCCCGGGATATGGCCATCTGCATAATTGCCGGTCACATGAATGACACGTACGTTGGGTGTACTGTTCAATAATACCGACAGTTCGGCCGGCTCCAGCAGTACCGACCAATCCGCTGGTTGTGCCAGCACGAAGCCAGGCATCATTAGCGTCATCAGCATCAAACCAGCCAAACGTGTCGCACGCGTGAAGGGCGACTTCAGAAGCCTGTGAATCAAACTGTTATTCATGGCGCTATACCTGCACTTTGATAGTCAAGCGACAGGGCATCAACGTAGTACCAGCGGCCTTTGATCCGAACAAACCGGGAGTTTTCGCGGTGGGTTTTTGGCTTGCCATCTTCGTCCAGGAAGCGAGCGCAGAACTCCACTGTACCGCTATCGCCCTGTTGCGAGGAATCCAGTATGTCAAGCCCCAGCCAGTTGGAATCTACCGAGCCCAGGTCTTCTGCAGTGACCGCCGGCGCGGAATCCGGATGCCAGGTGTCTAACAAGTACTGGCCATAGCCGCTCAGCGCAAACGCTGCATACCGCGAGCGCATCAATTGTTTAACTGTTTTGGGGAAGGCTTTTCCCGACAGGAATGGACTGCAGCAGGTGGAGAACAGTTTGCCACTACAGCACGCGCAAGGTTTCATGCCGTGGCTCCCTTGCTGTCATAGTGCCGTTCTATTTTGGTAATCTGTACCGAATAATCCGGGCGCCAGCGTTTTAGACCTGCTTGTCTGATGGTGGCCTGAAAAATGACAACAAACATAGATGAGATTCCTTGATGCGTGATTCCATTGTTGTTCATAATCCTGATCGACTCTGTTTTACCATTGACACAAATGGAATTGAATCCATTCTGCAGTATCAATTGCAAGGTCAGCACGTGGACTTTACACGTACCTACGTTCCATCGGAACTCAGAGGCAAAGGTCTTGCCGAAAAGCTGGTTCATTATGGGTTGGCGTGGGCCAGCGCTGAGCATCTGAGCATCAGCGCCAGTTGCTGGTATGTTGCCAGGTTTCTGACGTCAGTTTAACGCTGGAGAAAGCCCACCGGTAGCCGGAATGTTCCTCGGCACGGCGCTGCGCGCCTGATTGTGCCTCGCTCTCATCCTGGCCACCGGTGGGCTGGTGCCAGCGATTGAGCACTACTGCAGCCCGAAAGTGGCGAAGAGGCCAGTCAAGCACCGGGGCATGAGCGAAGAACGATCAGGCGCGCAGCGCCGTTCTGAGGAATGCCCCGGTGCTTGACTGGCCGGATCGTCCTTTTGTTAACGCGCATCGTTCAGACCGTTCAGACCGTTCAGACCGTTCAGACCGTTCAGACCGGTCTGATCAAGGCTCATTGTCCATCGGCCGATCCGGCGATTGCGCCCACTCAACAATACTTTCGGCATACAGTTTTACATTCTCCATGCCGGCCACTTCACTCATGACAAACCAGTTAATTGAAGCCATGTGACCCGTGTTGCAGAAGGCGACGGTGAGCTCGTCGTCAGATGCGGACGCTGCCGACAACACGCTTGACAGATCACTTGCAGATTTCATGCTGGCCTGATTAAAAAAGCTGACAAAACTTAGGTTCTCCGCGCCTTTGATGGTACCGGCGCGCGCGGCTGTTACTTGAGTGCCTTCAAAAAATGCGGCGGGGCGACCATCAATGAGTCGCGCTGCATCATTGGTGACTAGTTGCTCCACCTCAGCGGTATGCACGGTGTATGCATCAGACCAGGCCGGCACAAAGTCAGATGCTGCCACCGTGTTGGCATCGGTGCTCACGGGCAGGCCGGCAGCTTGCCATGCGGCAAAACCACCGTTCAAAACTGCTAGATTTTCTATGCCCAGAGATTTCAATGTCCAGTAAACACGGGTTGATGCACCCATATCCACGTCAGAGCTTCCTTGATGCACAATCGCCACCGGTGTTTTCGGGGTAATGCCTAGTTGCTGCACGACTGCGGTCAATGCCTCGATGGAGGGTAGTTGGCCGGCATTGGTTTGCGGGCCTCTGAAACCGGAATAAGGTGCATTGAGGGCGCCCGGAATATGGCCCGTGGCGTAATCGCCGGTCACCGTGATGACGCGTACTTCTTCAGACCCGGCCAATATCTGATTGAGTTCTGCAGGCTCCAGCAAAGGCGCCCAGCCTTCCGGTGCAGCCGCCAGCAAGCCTGTGTAACTGAACAGCAGCAAAAAGCTGAGAATCTTGAACATTTTCATCGTGGATATCCTCTTTTGGTTAACGCGGGACAACAATTGACATGGCCTGGGCTTCGACTGCGCAATCACGGGTGGGCGGCAACCCTCGCGCGCGAATGGCAGCAACTTCGGCTTTGGCGCCAGCCAGGTCGGAGCGGAACAGGGCGTCGGACTGTAGCACTGCAACAGTGGCGGCTCCAATCGTCTGACCCTGAATAACATCCATAGGCCAATGTACATTGCACACCATCCGGCTGTCACCAAACGCCAGTCCCCGTGCCTGAATCTGGTTGGAGCGATCGGGTGCAATTTCACTGAGAATCAGTGCCCATGCCCAGCCAATGGCTGTATGCCCGGAAGGGTAAGAGCCGTCGGTGCGTAAGGTCTCTTCAGCCCCCACAGCGCAGATAGACTGTTCATTGACAACAAACGGGCGTGTGCGTTGATAGTAATTTTTTGCGCTGTAGGTCGCCAGGCCGGCATCCAGCAAGGTGCGCCGCAGCAGTTGGTAAAGGTAGGGGGTTTGTTCCTGTGTGATGGGCGCGCCCAGTGCGCAGGAAAAAGTGCCGGCTGCGTTTGGAAATGTCAGATCGTTGTCGAGCGTGGCAAGATCCCAGCGCGGGCCACCACGCAGAGTCTGGATTTTCTGGTTGACCTCTTGTTCCCATGCATACGCCGTGGAGTCCGGGGCGGGTGCTGACGGAATCAATGCCAAGGCGTCAGGCAGATCTTCTTCATGCAGGTATCCTGGCAATCGGCCAGGGCGGATTTCCTCAACCGGCGCAGGCTGCGCAAATGCCTCCGGGGGCATCACTGCAAAGGTCAGGCCACATAGCAGCGGGCCTGAGAAGATCGCAGCAGATAAAAGCGTTGTTAGGTTTTTCATGCGTTTTCCCTCAGGAACTTTTTGTTTTCAGCAGTATAATCACTTTGATTATTTTCGAGCGATTAAAAATTCAATGGGTGCTCAGGCATCGGCACAGACACAAAGCAGGGGTACAGGTTTGTCTGATCAAAACGTTAAGAGATTGCCGCGCGGCGAGAAAACCTCCAAACGAGAGTGTCTGAACTGCGGTATGCACCATCAGCAGCCTGCTCCGGACATCGCTGATCGTGTCAGTGAGCCACTGTGTATCAAGTGTGATGCCCCCCTGTTCAGTCTGAGCGACGGTAGCACCATCACGGCGGATATCGCCCATCATCGCGAGACGGTTGTGCAGGCGGTCGAAAAACTGGAACTAACCCTGAACAAGATATGGAGGCAGACACACGCGCAGACCCTGCGACTGATTGTGGGTGGCGGACTAATCCGTGATGCTGTGCTTGCAGAGTTGTATTTTAAAAAGAGTCGCGGCACGGTGCTCGACTTCTCGGAGGAGAACCGTGGCTCGCTGATCATACGCATTCGTTAAGTTCGACGGCCTTTTCTGATGGTCTTGAAAAGACGTTTGATGGCGTTGACAGTGCCCCTGGCGGCGATCAGAAAACTGTACTTGACCCGGTCACCTGCCGATAAATGACGGGTGGCATTTAAGTGACCCATCTGTCGGTGATACCAAGCCTGGTTATGCGCATACGTTGCTGCGCGACGTGAAACGCGTGTCATCAGAAACACAGCCAGTACCAGAAATAGTATCCCCGGTATGATCGGAAGAATGAGCCCTAGCAGGCCTATGACGAGAAATACAGCAATCAGAACGGAGACGCCGATTTTATAGATCAGCGGTATCGGTCGGAAGATGGGTTTGGGCAACTGCACGTTGTTATCCTCGTATACAAAGCCGAATTTAGAGATCAGCGACTGAATTAGCCAAGCATAAGTCGTGCCCATGTTTTAACTTGTTGAATCGGTTTGTATATTGTCATGCCGGTTTGGCGGTCGCTCCGGAATCTGGCGAAAACCGCCGCTATTTGGTTAAAACCGTCACGGTGTGTTGTCCTCCCACGCTCATCGAAGCTGTTGTAGTAACGGCGTGGTCGTAACGGCGTGGTCGTAACAACGTGTTACCGCATAAACTCCCTGGCCTGTTCCAGTGCCGTGCGTTCACTGTCTGCGCTGGCGGCAACAGTCAGTAATTGCTGATAGTACTGGCGGGCTTTGTCAGCGTCACCGGAGTCTTCAGCAGCCTGCGCAGCTGCAGACAGTGTCAGGAAACGATTAGGCTCTTTCGCCAGCGTGGCTTCGAGTGCTGTGAGCGCGTCAGCCGGCTGGCCAGCCTCCAGCAACATAGTGCCCAGCAACTCCCGGGCGGGTGCCATGGGGCCGGGAGAGACGGAGGCTTTGTCGGTAGCATCTTCAATATCAGCAGCCTGGCTCATCATCCGGATGCCTTCTTGCTGGTTTCCGGCAGCAAAAACCACCCAGGCGCTGGCCGCCAGGTGCTGTATGTCAATCTGCTCTGTCCAGTAGGTATCTTGCCGGGCACGGGCGCGCTCCCGCAGTTCTGCCAGCATGCTGATGTCTTGCGCTGCAGCGTCTGGCTGTCCGTTACGGGCGGCACCCACCGCTCGGGCAAAGTGAGTGATGGCCTGAGTGTGGGGCGTTGTCTCGGCGGGCACGACTTCCAGTGCAGCCGCCGCTGCAAAGTCGCCGCGCTCAAGAGCATAACGTGCAGGTATCGTTGCAATAGCAAATGCGCCGGCCTGTGTTGCACCAATAGCGGTAATGTCTACTTCGGACACCAATGCTCGTGCACGTTCCACAACTTCCAGCGCCTTTTTATCCTGCGCCATTTGCAGGTATGCATACACCTGATAATCCAGTGCATGAAGCTCTTCGCCAGCGGTACTGCTTTCGCGTGCAATCTGTGCAGAACGCAGATTGCTGTCTACCGATTCTTGCCACATGCCCACGCGGGTGAAGGTGTGTGATGGCATGTGCAGTGCATGTGGGGCATCTGGCGCCAATGATGCGTACCTGCGCGCAGCATTGAGTGCGCGCGCTGCCAGAGGCGGGTGATCATAGGCGTGAATGATGTAATGTGCGAGCCCTGGGTGATCCCGGTATTGCATAAACAATGGTTCCAGAATCTCGGCAGCTTTCAATTGCTGTGAATAGGTTTTGTCGTTGGGGCTGGCAGTCTGGTTGACAGCTAGCGCATAAAAAATCTGCGCTTCCATATCGTCAGGATGTTGCTCGACTAGGGCAGCCATGGCAGCTTCGTATGCCAGGGTGCGGGCACCTTGAG
>CAMBPO010000075.1 GCA_945869725.1 Klebsiella pneumoniae | reverse complement strand
GTGGTCAGTCGCACCCCCGAAGAGTTGATTGGAAAACTGACACTGGGCAAGGCGGGCCTGCGTTATTCGTTTACCACTCGAAACCTGCTGACGGCAGGAGTGCGCATGGATATGACTCTGGTCGAGGGGCCTTTTCGAAGTTTCAGTGCCACCTGGCACTTCAAGGCGCTCACGCCAGAGGCCAGTAAGGTCAGTCTGTTGATGCACTTTGAATGGGCCGGCGGGTTGTTGGGGGCAGCAATGGAAAAGCTCTTTCAGCATTCGGCCAACTCGCTGGTGGACGAAGTTGTTAATCGCGCGCAGAAGGTCTACGGTGTCAAATGATTGAAGTGGAAGTTGTCTATGCGCTGCCACACAAACAAATCAAAGTCGCTGTGACACTGTCAGAGGGGCAATCAGCGTTGGACGCGCTCATGCTCAGTAATCTGCAATCGCAACTGCCTGATACTGACCTGCTTCAGCTGGAAATGGGCATTTATTCGCGATTACTCGATGGCCGTGGCAGCCCGTTGCCCGCCGACTACCTTATGAGAGACGGTGATCGTCTTGAACTGTACCGACCCTTGCAGTTGGATCCAAACAAGGCGCGGCTGCTGCGTGCAGCACGCAAGAAAAAACGGAAATGACCTGATGAGTGGCGACAATAAACCCAAAGACTCGCTTTACCAGCGTATCGAGCACGGCCTGCGCGAATTTTACATCTCGCCCTACCGGCAGACGTTTGCCCGCGCTCAGCGGGATGAAGATGATCTGTTTATGTTGATGGTCTTTGCAGAAACCCTCGGCGTGCCGAATCCTGCCGCCTATTACACACTTGAGTTATTGCCGGTTGTATACGATCGATTCCATGAGTGGCACCGTCGTATGGGCATGGAACACTCACCACTGGATCACGTGAAATGTTGTTAGCGTTAGCCGCCGAGCGGCGTGTTTTGTTTTTTGGTGGCAAAGGCGGTGTTGGAAAAACCACAGTTTCTGCGGCAACGGCACTGGCGATGGCAGACGCAGGCAAACGGGTGTTGTTGGTGTCCACTGATCCTGCGCACAACCTCGGACATTTATTTGACCGCAAAATTGGCCCTACACCGGTGCGTCTGGCGCCAGGACTTGACGGGCTTGAGCTTGATCCGGAGCTGACCGTCGAAAAGCATCTGGAAGAGGTGACCGCTGCGCTGCGCAGAATCATGCCGATACATCTGGCGTCTGAAATCGACAAACACATGGCCTTGTCGCGTGATGCCCCAGGTATGCAGGAAGCTGCCATTCTCGAGCGAATAGCTGAAGTGGTGGAGCAGAGTTCTGCCTATGATCTGATCATTTTTGATACGGCGCCGTCCGGGCATACGGCACGTTTGATGGCGCTGCCGGAAATGATGTCGGTATGGACCGATGGTCTGATCAAGCGCCGCGAAAAAGCTGATCGGTTCACTGCCGTGTTGAAAAGTCTGGCCAGTGATAAAGATACCGGTAACAACGCTCTGGGTGGCGCGCCTCACGAAATCGAGGAAGATCGTGAGAGTCGTATTCGGCGCATGTTGAACCGGCGCAAACAACGCTTTGCCGGTTTGCGCGATGTGATCGCTGATCACCAGCAAACTGGTTTTGTGATTGTGTTGGCTGCTGAGCGGCTGCCCGTTCTGGAAACCATTGAATTGTCTGAGCAGTTGGCCCGCGCCGGCGTCGATGTGGCGGCGTTGATTGTCAACAAACGCTTGCCTGATGGCATGCAGGGTTTTCTGGCTGAGCGCAAAACGCAGGAGGAGATACATCTGGCCACGCTTACCAAACACTTGGGCAAGCTTCCACGCCAGGATCTCATTCTTGCCGCGCATGATGTGCTGGGTGTTGACGGATTGCGGCAATTTGCCACAAATTTTTGAGTTGTATCAGTAAACAGTCATCAAATGAACACTGGCAGTGTGATACCACTGAACTTAGGTTTACCATAAAAAGCACAAGACGTTTAATGTTCCACAACAATGTTTACAACAAACGAGGGGTATCAAGATGCAAAGATTCAACGCAACTCTGAACAAAAACCTCCCGGAAATGAAAGGAATTCGCCGCTCCGCAAAATTACCCGCACTGTGTGCACTGGTTTTGTGCTCTGCGCTGACTGCCTGCAGCGGTGCAGATGAAAGTTCTGCAGCCCAAACCGATGCAGTGGTGTTACCGGTGAGTCTGAATGAAGTGATGGTTGCACTCATCAACAAGGCGGCCGACCCGTTGTGGGCAGCCGTTTGGGCCAGCCCGCAGTCCGATCAGGATTGGCGTGAGCTGGAACATCTGGCTTATCAGGTAGAACTCGGTGGTGCACTGCTTAAATATCCCGGCGCCGGACCCTTGGATCAGGCGTGGACATCTAACCCGGATTGGCAGCGTCTGGCAGAGCAGTTAAGTCAGGATGGCAAGCGTGCGGTAAATGCTGTTCGTAGCCGCAATATGGAGCTGATGGAGCGTGCTGGAGGGCAACTGGTGGAAACCTGTGAAAGTTGTCACCGCGCCTTCAAACCTGACCTTCCAACCATGGATATGTTTGGTGAACTGCCGGCAAGACCGCCTGTGTCGATTCAATAATCTGAACGATCAGGTAGCAATCACAATTTGTTATGCAGGTGCTGTGCTTGCCGTCTGGCAGGCGCGGCACAGCCCGTGAAACTCCAGTTGCTGACGCGCCAGAGCGAACCCGGTGTCTTCTATGTTGGCGCTGAGTTCTTGCAGAATTTCCTTGCGAATGCCCACTTCATCCACCGTCTTGCAGCTGTTACAGATCAGAAATTGTGGCACCTCATGGGCGTGGTTGCAGCTGATGTGTGAGCATGGCAGGTACTGGTTAGTTGTTTCCAGCCGGTGAACCAGTTCATTGTCTTTGAGGAAGTTGAGCATCCGGTACACTGACATCACCGACAGTGTTTTACCGTACAGGTCGCGATACTGATCCGCTATCTGATAGGCGGATAAAGGTTCCGCCGATTGCAGGACTACCTGCAGGATACGTCTGCGTTTGTCAGTCAGTTTGGCGCCCTGGCTGGCGCAGATTACCTGGGCGCGGTCCAGAACCTGTTCAGTTGTGGTGTTGCCCGAGCTCAGGTCGCTGATCTGGCTGGTGCTGACGGCGGGACGGAAGCTGTGAAAATCCGTGCTGCTCATGTCAAAAATACTTCCCGTGATATCGGCATCAGGAATTGGTATCCGCGCTGTCGTCGGCTGTGTTACCAGTATCAAACCATGCCGACTCGGCGCCGGGTTCGAAGTCGCCGCTCAGACTTACCAGCAGGTCATTTTCAAATCTGAGTGTCACCCTTTCCTGGCCGCGAATACCACCACCTGGCTGGTAGTTAAACACATAATCCCATCGATCCTGCTGGAAGGGATCACGCACCAAGGGTGTTCCCATCACAAAAACCACCTGCCGGCGAGTCATGCCGGGTTCCAGCTGATCAATCATTTCCTGTGTGATGATGTTGCCCTGAGCAATCGGTATCTTGTAAACACCGGGAAACTGCGGAACACGCATGCCTGAACAGGCACTGGTTGTGAGCGCCAGAATCACGATACCTGCGAAGGTGATATATGATTTTAAAGGGCTTTTTTTAATGCTTCTGCTCTGCATAGGTTTACCGGATACTCTTGATGCACTGGGGCATGAACTTTCATCTGTCTAAGTTAGTGTGCATAATACCCCAGTCGCTCCGGATGGTAAAACACACAACCAAGTCTACCGGAAAAATTCACTCCATCTGAACGAGAGTTGATATGTCCTCAGAAAATCAGGAATTGCGCAAAGCTGGTCTTAAGGTCACCTTGCCGAGAGTGAAAATCCTGCAATTGCTGGAGAATTCCGAAACGCGTCATCTCAGCGCCGAAGATGTCTACAAGGCATTGATTGAAGCGGGTGAAGAGGTCGGCCTGGCAACGGTTTATCGGGTGTTGACGCAGTTTGAATCAGCCGGGTTAGTGATGCGACACCGCTTTGAAGGCGGGCACTCAGTGTTTGAGTTGCATACTGTTGAGCATCATGACCATCTGGTCTGCAACAAATGCGGACTGGTCGAGGAGTTTCTCGATCCGACCATCGAGGCAAGACAAAACAAGATTGCCGCTGATTTTGGTTTTGAAATCACCGATCACAGTCTGTATTTGTACGGAATCTGCGCTGATTGCAGGTTGACCTGAGCGTATTGAGGTCAGGCTGACAGTAACTCTCTGGCGTGCGCCAGCGACTCGTCGCTGATAAATCCTTGCTCAGTTTCACCGCCCAGCATACGAGCGATCTCCTCGGTGCGCTGCCCGCTGTCCAGTTCGGTGAGCTGTGAATGAGCCTTATCGCCGTCCGCAGCTTTGCTGACACGATAGTGCTGGTGCGCCTGACCCGCCACCAGAGCCTGATGAGTGACGCATAAAACCTGGCCGCGCTCTCCCAGTTGCCGCAGTAGTTTGCCGACCGTGCGCGCCACCGCCCCGCCGATACCCACATCCACCTCGTCAAACACTAGGCACGGTATTTGTGAGGTCATGGCCGTGATCACCTGAATGGCCAGACTGATGCGTGATAACTCGCCTCCCGACGCAATTTTGCCCAATGCACGCGGTGTCTGTCCCCGGTTGGTACTGATCAGAAACTCGGTTTGCTCCATTCCGTATGACTGGGGGACGTTAGATTCATTGCGTTGGAGTTGTACACTGAGACTGGCTTCAGTCATCGCGAGCGCCTGCAACTGCTGATTGACGGCGCTACTCAGCTTGGCGGCCGCTTGCTGTCGCTGCTGGCTCAAGGTCTCGGCCAAGGTCTGCCAAGCCGTTTGCAGCCGCTTCAGTTCCTGTCCCAGCTGTTGCATCTGGTCAGCATTCTGCATGACATTGGCCAGTTGGGTCTGCAGACGGTGTTGAAGTTCTGTCAGTTCATCGGGACGCACTTTATGTTTGCGCGCCAGCTGGTGGATATCGTTGAGCCTGCGGTTGAGCTGATCAAGACGCGTCGGATTGATTTCAATCCGCTCTGCCAGCCGATGCAGCTCGTCGGCAGCCTCCTCAACCTGAATGAGAGCCGTGTTGAGCATGTCGTCGATCGAGGCCAGTTGTGAAGAGACCACCGATTGATTGTCTGTCTTTTTGGAGTGGTTGAACTGTCCGAGTACATGCAGTGCCTGTTGCAGTTGCTGCCGGATATTACCTTCGTCGTTTTCACGGCATATCAACAGCAGGGACTGGATGCCCGCGAGCCTGGAGTCTGCCTGAGCCAGTTCATCGAGCTCCTTGTCCAGCGACTCCAGCTCATCGTGTCCCAGGTTCAACTCTTCAAGTTCGGTCAGTTGATAACGCGCCAGTTCATTGAGTGCGGATTGTTCGGCTGACTGGTCCTGCAATTTCTGCAGACCTTGCTGGCACTCGCGCCACTGAATGGCAATATCGCGCAGTGATCTGACCTGAGTCTGGTGACCTGCAAAGTCATCCAGCAGTTGTTGATGCGTGGCTTTTTTTAACAGTGAATGGTGTTCATGCTGGCTATGGATATCCATCAGCAGTTCGCCCAGTGCCGCCAGTGCCTGCAGTGTTACCGGGGTATTGTTGATCCAGGCGCGTGACCGGCCGTCTGCGCCAACAGTACGCCTGATCAGACACAGCGCGGCATCATCGTCGGAGCTCATGCTGTTGTCAGTCAGCCACGCCGTGGCAGCCGGCAATAAACGGATATCAAACTCGGCAGTAATGTCAGCGCGCTCACAACCATCACGCACCACGTCACGATCGGCACGGTCACCCAGCACCAGTCCCAGCGCTCCAAGAATAATGGATTTGCCGGCTCCGGTTTCGCCAGTAATAGCTGTTAGCCCTGCGCGGAAACTGATGTCCAGTGCAGATGCGATGGCGTAATTCTGTATCGACAAATTGGTCAGCATGGTCTGGTTACTATAGTTGCTACTGATGCGTTCAGCTCGGTCAGTCGTTGTGCCGTTGGCGCCAACATGCCCTGATGTGTCAATTAAAGGCCTTGAATCATATCATGGCGTCCCCATATTGAGCAGACATTGGCCCTTAGCTGGTCAGCAATGTGCGATTACAAATGACCTTAACAAAGAAGAGATAAAACCCATGAACGATCATACGACCGGGCAGTCAGACGAGCAAAACAGCGATTCAGGTTTTAATTTGGATCAGGATCTTGACGGTGCTGAGATGACGCTGGATGAGGCATTAAGCAAGCTGACCGAGGCTGAGGCGCTGATCGCTGGTCACCAGACCGAAGTGCTGCGTCTGCATGCCGATGCCCAGAATATTCGCCGCAGGGCAGAACAGGATATTGAGAAAGCTCATAAATATGGTCAGGAGCGACTCTTGTCAGAGTTGCTGCCGGTCATTGATAACCTCGAGCGTGCGCTGCAGGCCTCTGGCACGGACGATAACGCGTTGCTGCTGGCCCTCAAGCAAGGTGTAGAACTGACGCTGAAAAGTTTTGTGGATTGTCTGCGTAAGTTCAACGTTGAGATGCTGGATCCTGTGGGGGAGCCCTTTGATCCGCTGTTCCATCAAGCGATCGCAATGGTAGAAAGTAAAACGGCTGAACCTGACAGTGTGTTGTCCGTGATGCAAAAAGGTTACAGCCTGAACGGTCGGGTGTTGCGTCCCGCCATGGTGGTAGTGGCGCGCGCGCCGGCCGCTACGATCGACTCCAAGGCATGAGTTCCAGCGATGCATACACGCTGATTCTTGTGTCGCTGCTGCAGATTGAAATTTTTCGGACGCCCTTGAAATCGGTTGGCTTAATCCAAATATAGAGCGTCAATGCGGTAACAAATTGTTTTTGACTATTTAATGAATGAAGTTCCCCGGCCGCTGGCGGTTCTGGGTGAAATCACTGGAGAAAATATATGGGCAAGATTATCGGAATAGACCTGGGCACCACCAATTCCTGTGTAGCAATCATGGAAGGTGGTAAAGCCAAAGTGCTTGAGAATGCTGAGGGTGATCGCACCACCCCGTCGATCATCGCCTACACCAAAGACGGTGAAACGCTGGTAGGGCAGCCCGCCAAACGTCAGTCGGTCACCAACCCGAAAAACACGCTGTTTGCCATCAAGCGACTGATCGGCCGTCAATTCAAAGATGACGTGGTTCAGAAAGATATCAAGATGGTGCCTTACGAAATTTCCAAGGCTGACAATGGTGATGCCTGGGTGCGCGTGAATGGTGAGAACATGTCGCCTCCGCAGATTTCTGCCCAGGTGCTGAAAAAGATGAAAAAGACCGCTGAGGATTACCTTGGCGAGCCAGTGACCGAGGCGGTCGTGACAGTGCCAGCGTACTTTAACGATGCCCAGCGTCAGGCAACCAAAGACGCTGGCCGTATCGCGGGTCTGGAAGTCAAACGTATTATCAATGAGCCTACTGCTGCGGCACTGGCTTATGGTATGGACAAAAAAGGTGGAGACAGCACGATTGCTGTATACGACCTGGGTGGTGGTACGTTTGATATCTCCATTATCGAAATTGCCGAGACCGATGGCGAACACACCTTTGAAGTACTGTCCACTAATGGTGACACCTTCCTCGGTGGTGAAGACTTTGACCTGCGTCTGATCGACTATCTGGCAGACGAGTTCAAGAAAGAAACGGGTCTGGATTTGCGTAATGATCCGCTGGCCCTGCAGCGTCTGAAAGAGGCCGCTGAAAAAGCCAAGATCGAATTGTCCTCTGCACAACAGACCGAGATTAATCTGCCCTACGTCACTGCCGACGCCTCAGGTCCAAAACACCTGGTGCAAAAGCTGACACGTGCCAAGTTCGAATCACTGGTTGAAGAGCTGGTTGAACGCACCATGGCGCCGCTGCGTATGGCGTTGAAAGATGCCAATCTCGATGTCAGCAAGATTGATGACGTGATTCTGGTCGGTGGTCAGACCCGCATGCCGATGGTGCAGAAAAAAGTTGCTGAGTTCTTTGGCAAAGATGCGCGTCGTGACGTGAATCCTGACGAAGCTGTTGCTATGGGCGCAGCGATTCAGGCAGCCGTTCTTTCTGGTGAAGTGAATGACGTGCTGCTGCTGGACGTTACCCCGTTGTCTTTGGGTATCGAAACCCTGGGCGGCGTGACCAGCGTGCTGATCGAAAAGAACACCACCATCCCAACCAAAAAGACACAGGTATTCTCAACGGCTGATGATAATCAGACGGCCGTGACCATTCATGTGGTGCAGGGTGAGCGTAAGCAGGCTACTCAGAACAAGTCGCTGGGCCGGTTTGACCTCAGTGACATTCCGCCATCACCACGAGGCATGCCGCAGATTGAGGTAGCGTTTGACCTTGATGCCAACGGTATTCTGAACGTGTCGGCCAAAGACAAGGCTACCGGCAAGCAGCAGTCCATTGTCATCAAAGCGTCCAGCGGTCTGTCTGATGAAGAAATTGAGCGCATGATCAAAGATGCGGAAGCTAATGCGGCTGAAGACAAAAAGTTTGAGCAGCTGGTCACGGCACGTAATACGGCCGATGGCCTGATCCATGCTACTCGCAAAACACTCGCTGACGCGGGTGATAAAGTGGATGATGCTGAGAAGGCTAAGGTTGAAGCTGCCATCACCGCATTGGAAGATGCCATGAAAGCGGGCGAGATCACCCAGATCGAGCAGCGCACCAAAGAACTGACCGAAGCTTCTTCTGGTCTGGCGCAAAAAATGTACGCTGAGCAGCAGGCAGCGGGTGCTGGTGCAGGCGCGGCAGGTGCCGGTGCCACGGCCAACAACGCAAACAGCGGCGAAGATGATGCCGTGGATGCTGAGTTTGAAGAAGTGAAGGACGATAAAGATAAATAAGCCTGGCTGAAGGACTATGTCGAAAAGAGACTACTATGAAGTGCTGGGCGTAGCCCGCGACGCGACGGAAGCTGATCTAAAAAAGGCTTACCGTCGCGTTGCCATGAAACATCACCCGGATAGAAACCCGGACAACAAAGAGTCTGAAGAGCTTTTTAAAGAAGCGAATGAGGCGTTTGAAGTATTGTCTAACCCTGAGAAAAAGGCGCGTTATGACCAGTTTGGTCATGCCGGCGTTAATCAGCAGGGTGGGGGCGGCGCTGGCGCAGGTGATTTCGGGGATATCTTCAGTGATATTTTCGGCGATATTTTTAGCGGCGCTGGCGGCGCAAGAGCGGGTGGCGGTCGGGCTGGCGCGCGCAAAGGCGCAGATCTGCGCTACAACCTCGAGCTTGATCTTGAGGATGCGGTCAAAGGCACCACCGTCAAGATCCGTATTCCTACTGCGGTTGTGTGTGGCAGCTGCGACGGTTCCGGCGCCAAGAAGGGCTCGGCCCCCGTCGATTGCTCAACCTGCAACGGTGTTGGCCAGGTCAGAATGCAACAGGGATTTTTCTCTGTGCAGCAGACTTGTCCGCGCTGCCATGGCAGCGGCAAACAGATCAAAGATCCCTGCAATACCTGCCATGGCCGTGGACAGGTAGAAGAACAGAAAACCTTGTCCGTCAAAGTGCCGGCAGGCGTGGATGAAGGCGATCGCATCCGCCTGACGGGTGAGGGGCAGGCTGGCACCAATGGCGGGCCGTCTGGTGATCTGTATGTTCAGGTGCACATGCGCGAGCACAAGTTGTTTGTGCGCGACGGCCGTGATCTGCACTGCGAAATCCCCATCAGTTTTGTGGATGCTGCGCTGGGTGGCGAACTGGAAGTTCCAACTCTAGATGGCCGCGTCAAACTCAAAATTCCGGCAGAGACCCAGACTGGCAAGCTGTTCCGCTTACGTGGCAAAGGCGTGACCTCGGTGCGTGGTGGTGGTGCGGGCGATCTGTTGTGTCGCGTTGTGGTGGAGACGCCGGTACAACTGACACGCCGTCAAAAGGAACTACTGCAGGAGTTTCAGACCATTGGCGAATCTGAAGGGTCGCAATCACCCAAAAAGACCAGCTGGTTTGATGGTGTGAAAAAATTTGTGGATGATCTGCGCGCCTGATCCGGGGCTGGCTTCTTATCCGCGTAAAAAGCGGGTAGTTTTTGGGCAAAGTGACAAAGTTGCCCAAATTACTGAAGGCATTCAAAACTGTCGACCTGACATAAAGGCTGGGTTATGCTTCGGGGATTGTGACAATCAGGGCCGATCAATCCAATGAAACCAGACAGATCTGTTGACAGCCGTCTTTTGAGTGCCGCCGGGCGCCAACTTATTGTCTTCACACTGATTTCATTGCTGGGCGTTGCTGTTTTGATGTTTGCGCTCAACTGGCTGGCGGGCCTGACCAGCAGTGCAGCAGGTGGTTCGCGCGCCGCTGTTGACGTCGAAGCCAACACTATCACCACCTACCTTCGCGACGAACCTCCGCAAATGAACAGCATGATCGCGACCGATGCGGTCAGCGGCATGATCCTCAATCATGTCATGGAAGGCCTGCTGCGTTATGACCAGTTTGGAAATCTGGAGGGTGGGGTAGCGGAGCGCTGGGAGCAAAATGGCAGTGAAATTACCTTCTGGCTGCGCGAGGATTCTTTGTGGAGCGATGGTCAGCCGGTGACCGCCCACGACTTTGTGTTTGCCTGGCGCAATGCCCTTTCCCCCGCCATCGGATCCCAGTACGCCTT
>CAMBPO010000074.1 GCA_945869725.1 Klebsiella pneumoniae | reverse complement strand
TTAAAGTTACTACTATCAAGGGAGAGATAAATGAAACAAAACCCACATTTTGTCTGCAATCTACCTACAACCAATCTGACTCGCTAATTCCTACTAAGTTCCAAACTAATTAATATTTTTTTAATTTGGGGACGGAGAGATCAAAAAATGATCTCTCCGTCCCCATTATAAAGCTACCACCGTCAGGCCGAGGCGGGCGGCGACGTCGCTGCTGCCGGGGTTGGAGACCACGCCAATGCTGGCCAGTTCAGGCTTGAGATACTGGCGGGCGACGCGTTTGAGGTCAGCAAGCGTGACGGCCAGCACGGCGCGGCGGAAGTCCATGCGTGATTCGCGGGTGCGGCCAAACAGTTCGTTGAAATAGTCCTGCTTGGCAGCGCCGGCCGGCGAGGTGGATCTGTCCATGCCGCTGATGACGCCCAGAATGGCTTCTTCGACCAGGCGGTCGGCGTGATCTTCATTGAGCACAAAGTCTACCGAGGCATCGAAGTCGGCCAAGGTTTCTGCCAGTCGCGGGTCGCGGTAAGAGTAGAAACGGAATGATGCCGAACCGGAATCCTGATCCGCGCCGGCACCGTAGGCACCGCCTTGCTCACGAATAGCACGGTGCAGGTAGGCGTTGCGCAGGAACCCGGCCAGTACAGTCAGTACGGGGTGATCGGCATGACCGCCCGGCACAGTCGGGTAGGCTTTGGCGCAGAAATGCACTTGCGAGTTAGTGGTCCACAATTCGCGCACCGGAGCGCGCAGCACAGGCAGATCCGGTGCTTGAAACTCTGATTTGACTGCAGGCGCTGCTGCCCAGGCAGAAATCAGACCCGCCACCAGTGCGTCGCGATGCACCGCTTCGCCTACCAGCAGGAAACGTCGGGGAGCAGTGACAAGAGCCTTGTGGATACGCTTGAATTTACTCATCAGCGCAGCCAGCTGTTTCTTGTCACTGATATCTTTGCTCAGCTGTTTAACCGATTGAATACCCGCCAGCCCGGTAAAGCGATGGCTTAACAGCGAGGTTGGACTCATGCCGCTAGCCGCCAATGCAATCGCTAACGAATGGCCACGACCAGTGACGCTGCTGAGCTGGCGCGAGTTAATCTGCTCGATCAGCTCTTTGACGCGCTTGTTCTCATCAAAGCGCACATTAAAGAAGGTCTCGTACAGTAATTCGGTCTGCGCCGCATGATTGGCCACCAGCGCCTTGGACGATAACACCACAATGGCTTTGCTGTTTTGCTCGTTATGCAGCTCACTGCGAATGCTGGCGTAGCAGTTCAGCCCGCCGCTGATACTGGATTGCCAGACGGCTACATCCCCGTAACTGCGTTTGCCGACGCCAAGCTCAGTGTAACAGCTGGTGTATAGCGGCAGAACTTCCAACAGTTCAGGCTCCAGAGCAGGCAGATCCACAATCACCTGTTGATACACCAAGCCATTAGTGCCTTGCGCGTACCAGCTAAGCGGCGCGTCAGTTTGTCCTGCTTGCGGTGCTGTAAGGGTTTCCGACGCTATAACCGGCAACTCAGCTGGCACATCTTCCAGGCCAACCTTTGGCAGCACATCCGGATCATCTTCCTGGGCCTGACGCTCGGCCAGACGTTTGTTCAGCTCCACAATCTGCAGTTTCTGCTGTTCGCTCATGGACGCCTTGATTGCGGCCAGGCGTGCTTTTTCCGCTTGCGCTTCACGCTCGGGGATGCCGGCATCCGGCGTCATGGTCAGCGTGACCCGGTGCATGTTGGCTTGCAGCAGTTCGCGGATCAGGCTGGGGATGAAATCAGGATTCTTGATGTCTTCGTGCAACTTTTTGAGAGCTGGTTCAATGTCCAGCAGCTCAATCGGATCACCACGGTGCACGGCCGTTGACATGCCCGCCATCATCAGTTGAAGACCGTAAGGGTAGCTATCGCCGGAAATTTCACGCTGATGTAATTCAAGCTGGTGCAGCGCGGCTTCCACCTGTTCCTGATCGACACCTTCATCGGCGATGCGTTGTAGGGTCTCCAGTATCAGTTTTTCAACCTTGAGGGTAGAGTCTTCAGCACAACCTTCGAGACCGCAGATAAAACTCATTTCGCGGTTGCTGTCTTCCAGACCACACAGCGGGGAGGGCGACTTGCCAAGATCGGTAGTTTCCAGCACTTCCATCAACGGGCTTGCGCTGTTGTCGAGCAGCACGGAGCTCATCAGCTGCGCTTTGAATGCTGCCTCCAGATCGATGCTCTGACCTAGCAGCCACGCCACCACCACATGGGTTTTGTCCTCGGTGCCTTCGCTGGCATCGGCCGCGTAGGACTCCTGCACTCGCACCGGCGCCAGATAACGCTTCTCCTCATTGGCGGTGATGTGGGAGACATCAATGCGCTCAAAGTGTTTTAACGCTAGTTCTTCAAACTTCTGTTGATGCTCAATGGCGGGTATGTCGCCGTAGGTCATAAAAATGGCATTGCTGGGGTGGTAGTGCGTTTCATAAAACGCTTTTAAATCTGCGTAACTCAGATCCGGAATGTGCGAGGGTTCGCCGCCGCTGTTGTAATGATAGGTGCTGGTGGGGAACAAATAGTTGGTCAGCGTCTGCCAGAGCCGCGAGTTTTCTGAGCTCATGGCACCTTTCATTTCGTTGAACACCACGCCTTTATACTGCAGGTCGCTGTGGATGTTGCCGTCTTCCGCAAAATCCAGCCGGTGCCCTTCCTGAGCAAAATCAAGTTCGTTAAGATTGGAGAAAAATACTGCATCCATATAGACATGCAGAAGGTTATTAAAGTCTTTTCTGTTACGGCTAGCGAAGGGGTATGCCGTGCAATCGCTGCTGGTAAACGCGTTCATAAAGGTGTTCAGCGAGCGGCGGATCATCATAAAAAACGGATCGCGTACCGGGTACCGTTTGCTGCCGCACAGCGCCGTGTGCTCCAGAATATGCGCCACACCGGTGGAATCCATCGGCAATGTGCGCAGCGCCACCAGAAACACATTCTCGGGGTTATCCGCGGCCAGATGATAATGACGCGCGCCGGTATTGATGTGTTCGTACTCCTGCATCTCCAGTTGCAGCGATGGTATTGCCTGGCTGCGCAACCAGCGAAACGCCGGATGGTGCAAGCTTGACTGCAAGTTGTCTGAGCTGGTTTGCGGATCACGAGGCGCTGGCGTCTGGATCATAGAGCGTGGTTCCTGTCGATGTTTAGGTGTTGGTTCCTGATTCTTGAACGGGGACGGAGAGATCATTTTTTGATCTCTCCGTCCCCATTTATTCATTTATTCAAACTCTACTGCGCGCTGAGTATGACATGGATTGCCATCAACTCCGGTGTGGCTTGAGCCAGGCACTGGTGAAGGTCCAGCGTTTGTTCTTTAAGGTAATCCAATTCTTCTTGTCGGATATTGGGATTACGTTGCTTTAATGCAAGTAGGCGCTTTATCTCCAGTGTCTGTGTGGTTAGCATGGCTTTGCCTGCCTGATCAGCCACTTGTTTGCAGGCCGCAATAGCCATCTTGTCGGCGCTGCTGGTTAACTTCAGCAACAGTTTCTGGTGAGTCTGCAACGCTTCCAACGCCATGGCTTTGTCGGGGAAGCGCAGGTGCTGGCGCTGAGTCTCCAGCGATTGCTCAAGGGCCGTCACATTATTATTGTGATCCAGCGTCATATTGAAGGTAAAACCGGTCGCTGGCAGATGTTTTGCCAATTGCAGATGCGCTGGGGCACTGACCTTCACGCGGTACTGACAATCGACGACCATGGCGCACCCGGGCGCGGGCCATTCGGCTTCAGTACTGACGCTGGCGCCGGATTTGCTGCGGCTGACTGCCAGTTCCGGGTAAAACACGCTCATCGAGGCTTTGCCCTGATGGCTATTCATCACCAGATCCATGGCGCCAGTCACGGTAGGGTGCTGCCAGGTGAGATATGCCCGGTCTTCACGGCGCAGGGCTTGTTCCCGCTTGAAGCAGGCCTCAAAGCCTTCATCCGGCAGCCCGGGGAAGGAGGGAAGCAGCATGTCCTGGCCCGGCACAATGCTGATGCTGCCGTCGTTGTTCCTGTCATAAAACACGCTGTAACTGTCGAGCACGTTCAGCAACCACTGCTCGGGTGTGTAGTTCTGCTCAAACTCCGCGATGCGCGCCAGCAGTTGGCCGGCGTCCTGAGCATTAAACGAGTTGCGCTCCAGCAGCTGATCGCGGCCCTGTTCCAGCTCCGTTTGCAGCAGCGCGTTACGCGCCTGCACCCGTGTGATGAAGTCGGTGAAGTTGGGGACGGAGAGATCATTTTTTGATCTCTCCGTCCCCAGTAAATCTTCCAGCTCGGTTTTGAACTCTTGCCACAGGCGGAATGCGCCGGGCGCTACCTGTTCAAAGGCGTTCAGGCCGTGGTGGTACCACTGGAACAGGCGCTCAAGGCGGCTGCCGATCACGTAGGGCACGTGAATCTGCACATCGTGCCGCTGGCCGATGCGGTCGAGCCGGCCGATGCGTTGCTCCAGCAAGTCCGGATTGGCGGGCAGGTCAAACAGTATCAGGTGGCGGCAGAACTGGAAGTTACGGCCTTCGCTGCCGATTTCCGAGCACACCAGAATGCTTGCAGCGTTTTCCTCGCCGGCAAAGTACGCCGCCGCACGATCGCGTTCCAACAAACTCATGTGGCGATGGAACACGCTGCTGCGCACGCCAACTTTGAGACGCAAGTGCTTCTCCAGGGCCATCGCCAGCGCGTCATGTGCGCAGATCAGCAGCGTCTTGCCCTCGTGCTGTTTGCTGCCCGCTCCTGTTAGCCAGTCTGCCAGCCAGCGCACACGCGGGTCATCTGAGATCAGGTCGTCGGGTTCATCGGAGTCATTGGGGGCGGCCGAATTGGGGACGGAGAGATCAAAAAAGGAGCTCTCCGTCCCCAATTCGGCCAGCGGCCACGGGCGCAACGCGCGCTTGGGGAAGCCCGTGAGCTGGCGGCGGGTGTTGCGGAACAGGATGCGGCCGGTGCCGTGCTGGTCGAGCAGCTCGCGCATCTGCGGGTCATCGTCGGCCATGGTTTTGATGCGTGTGGCGATCTGCTGGTAGTTGGCTTGTTCCGCCACAAACGCAGAAAAGTCGGTGAAACGCGCCGGATCGAGCAGACGCAGCAGGGCAAAGTGGTTTTCCTGCCCTAGTTGTTCTGGGGTGGCGGTCAGCAACAGCAAACCCTTGGTCGCAGCCGCGAGAGTTTCCAGGGTTTTGTAGGCGCTGGTAATCTCCTCGCCCAGCTTGCGGGTATCGGGTGCGGTCAGTTCGCCTAGCGTGACGTGGTGCGCCTCATCCACAATACACAAATCCCAGCCTGCGGACTGAGCAGCCTCGGTCCACTGCGGTTTGCGGGTAAACAGGCTCAGAGGGCTCAGTATTAATTGCGCGGTCGTAAACGGATTGTCCTCGCCGCTTTCTTGCAGGGCCTCACAGCGTTGCTGATCCAGCAGAGTGAACGACAGGCTAAAACGACGCAGCATCTCCACCAACCACTGATGCAGGAGAGGTTCAGGCACCACTATTAATATGCGGGTACTGAGGCCACTGACCAGTTGTTGCTGCAGAATCAAACCGGCTTCGATGGTTTTGCCCAATCCGACCTCATCCGCCAGCATGACGCGCGGCGCATAGCGGCCAGCGACTTCATTGGCGATATATAGCTGATGCGGAATCAGTTCGGCGCGTGCGCTGCACAAACCCATCAGCCCGCTGCGCTCGGCATCGCCCATCAGCTGCAGCGTTTGCTGCTTGAGATAAAACCATTGGCAGGGCTCAAACTGCCCGGACAACAGGCGGTCGAGCGGGCGATTCATACTCAGGGTATCCGGCAACAGGCTCTCCGGCAGTGGATGGCGCTTGCCCTGATCATCCTGCGTTTCATAAATGATCAGCCCGGAGGGTGTGTGCAGCAGATCCAGAATTTCCAGCGACAGTTCTGCCACGGTGACTTTGTCGCCGGCTTTCAACACCAGACGCGTCAGCGGCGCTTGCTGGCGCGCATAACGTCGGGTTTCCTCCACGGCTCTAAAATCTATGCTGACGGTTCTGAAATCTACGTCCATCACCAGGCCCAGACCCAGATCCGGTTCACTATCGCTCAGCCAGCGCTGGCCCACTACAAATTCTCGCTGTTGACTCATATCTACTCTTACATTGGGGACGGAGAGATCAAAAAATGATCAATCCATTGATGGTTGAATGTTGCATGGGTGATAGCGGCTTATCAAGATCGTTGTCACAGCAGCAGGGGAAAATTAAGCAGGTAATTGTATTCAGGAGCTTGGGGGTAATTCCAGTGTCAGGCGCCCGAGACTGCCTTCACGAAAATCATGCAGCAGTATTTCAGACACACGGTGCCAGTCGGTTCTTCCTGCTTTATTGCGGCACGCGCGCTTGCTTGCCAGTTGCTCCATAAATTCTTCCGCTGAACCCGGCAGCTCATTAAATTTATAACGCGCCTTCAGAGAATCCGGGAAATCGCGCATCAGAAACTCGGCAGCGACCATGGCAACGTCTTCAAACACAATTGCCGTATTGCGAATCGCACCTGCTGCTGCCAGCCGGTAAGCCGCCTGCTGATCCTCCAGCCTTGGCCACAAAACACCCGGAGTATCAAAAAGATACCACTGATCGTTAAGCTTGACTCTTTGCTGGGACTTGGTCACTGCTGGCTCATTGCCGGTCTTGGCAAGTTTGCGACCAATGATCTGATTGAGCAGAGTGGATTTGCCTACATTGGGGATGCCTGCTATCACTGCGTTGAATTTACGCTTGCGATAACGCTCCTGCGATGTTGGCTCTTCCTCGTATTGCTGCCAGTCATCATCATTCTCGTCCTCAGCCTCACCAAGGACTGCATTGTCTGCGGGCTCAGTGTCCAGGGGGCTCTCTTCAGGCATCGCGTCGACCTTGTCTGCCATCTTGGGTGCCGGCATCAGTGCCTGATCATCAACCAGACGCTGGCAGGCACCAATGATCAGCTCTGTGTTGAGAATGCTCTCTTTTCCGTTGGCAAGCGCCCGACTGCCAGGTTGGCTGTTGAAATATTGCAGCCATGCACGGGTGCGGGCCGGATCAGCGAGGTCGGCCTTGTTAAGAATGTGTAGACAGGGCTTGTGATGGCGCAGACGCATTTTATGCATCAGCGGGTTGCTGCTTGCGCCGGGCATGCGCGCATCCAGCACCTCGATTACCACGTCGATTTGCTGCATGAGTTTGGCCAACTCTTTGTTGGCCTTAAACATGTGTCCGGGATACCAGGCGATAGTCATAGGGCGCGGATCATAACACGGGCTTGCAAGTCCACAGGTGGCAATTTTCTCCTAAGGTTTACAACTGTTCATTATTTGATCTCTCCGTCCCCAGGTTTAATGGTTTACAACTGTTCATTTTTTGATCCCTCCGTCCCCATAGGGGTACATTTTTTGATCCCTCCGTCCCCATAGGGGTATACTCCGGTCAGGTTTTCATTTTGAGGCATGCCTTATGTCTTTGCAGGCGCGGATAGAAGTTAAAGTGAGAAGTGATGAAAATCTGCAGCACTATGAATTAATTAATGAAAGTCATATGCACAGCGGGCCGGCAATGGAGTCTCATTTTAAGCTGATTGTGGTCTCTGAGCGTTTTACAGGCTTGGGCGCAGTCAAACGCCATCAGCTGATGTACGCACTGCTCGCAGATGAACTCAGAGATGGGGTACACGCGCTGGCGTTGCATCTCTACAGCCCCGCCGAGTGGCAAGCGCGCCAAGTTGCGGCTCCTGCCTCGCCCGATTGCCGTGGCGGCAGCAAAAACGCTTGATTGCACTGCTTCTGAAGCATCGCACTACAGGTCTTTTTATCTCTGAATTGTGACAAAAAGATGGTAAAAAAATGACCGTATATAGGGGGCAACGTTGCGTTGGCCAACCTTTTGGGCTAAGGTAGATTCAGTTATTACTTTGAACTCTGGCAGATTTTGGCGTTAATTCATCGCCAATCAAGCTGGTCACAAGTACCTTTTGGCTGACTGTACCGGCTGTTTCTCAGCCTGTATTGATGTCGTCAATGTCAGATGAAACTGATCGAGACATGGTTTTCTGTAGAGAGGCGCAGGCGATTTATTCTCTACATAAGACAACATAGCTGAAAGCAAGAGATATGATTATGAACGATTCTTCACGGCCCTCAAGATTGTCATGGCTTGCCCGCGGGACACTGGTGGCGGCCCTTGGCGCCTTCACGTTTACGGCGTGGGCTCAGTACCGGCAATCTTTACTAATCATTGAGTTACCAGACTTTGTTGCAGAGATTGTTGAGCAGCAACCTGCGATCACCGTACTGCCTGATTTTGAATCATTTGTTGATACACAAGATCGCAAGCAAGCCTTTTTCAACTTCCTTACTGATTATATAGAGCACGAGAACCTTAATATTATTAAGACCCGAGTCATGCTCGAACCCATGTGGCAGGTTGTCAGCAATGGACAGCGCTTGAGTGATGTTGAATATCTCACCATGCTGGATGTCGCAGAGCAGTACCGTCTTGATGCCGCGGAACTCAGTGAGCGTCAGGTATTGCAGGAATTGATGGAGCGTGTGGATGTTATCCCGACATCCCTGGTGCTCGCGCAGGCTGCTAACGAATCTGCCTGGGGTATGTCACGTTTTGCCCGTGAAGCGAACAATATATTCGGGCAGTGGTGCTTCGATTCCGGTTGTGGTCTAGTCCCTGCGCGCCGCGGTGCGAATGCGACTCACGAGGTAAAGGCGTTTGCGTCGATTGAAGAATCAGTCAACGCCTATTTTATCAACCTGAACACCAACAGCAGCTATCAGGAGATGCGGGAGATGCGTGCGCAAATGCGTGCTCAGAGTCGCCCGCTCGACTCCATGGTGCTGGCTCGAGGTTTAACTCGTTATTCTCAGCGTGGGATGGCGTATGTCAGTGAGCTGCAGGATATCATTCGTGTGAATCGGCTTGGGGCGCTGGATAAGTCCTGAGCCACTCGTCACTTCCGCTTTCAGAACTTCGTAGCACCGTCCCACTTCTCCGCTCCGGGAGAGAGACGGTGCCTGGCACGGTTCTGAGACTGCGCAGCCTCACGAGGAACCGCTGACCTTCCAAAGGGCGTCTAGGCGCACAAACACCAAAACATCAATCCGCATTCCCTGGCACAGACCGAATCCACAGCTTGTTAAACCAATAATACCGATTGGTCCCACGTTTTGGCGCCGTGCATATATATCCATAGCGCCGCATCTGGAATTCTTCCTCTGCCTGAATAGTGAAGTGCACCGCATCACGGTCAATCCACTGCAGTGTCAGAGGTTTGCCATTGGCGTAACAACCCAGCTGAGACACGTTAAAATCGCCTGCCAGTTGCAAGGTCACGGGCGGGTTTTTGCTATCAGTAACTGGCGATTGTGGCGAGTGCTCAAGCACTTGAAAGGCAAGGCTGTCTAACTTGGTGCGTGCTGACTCAATGTCAGCGAATGAGGCGGCCAGCGGATAACGGGGCAGGGTAGTGAAGTTGGAGTAGTATCCTACAGCGCCGGAATTCTGCGCCAATGCCACAAAACCCAGCTCTGCAACCATGGTCGTGATGTCATCATCAAACTCGCCATAAGGGTAAGCCATGATTTTGTGATCCTGACCGGTTTCAGCCTTGATTCGAGCCTGCGCCTCCAGCAGCTCAGCACGAAGTCGGGCGAGCCTGTCAGTATTTCTTTCGCCGGGCAGCGCGTCCACCATGTGCGGGTGATTCACCATGTGGTTAGCAATAATAACGCCAGCGTCGGACATCTCACGGATCTGATCCCAGGTCATATAACCACGTTGGTTGTCATTGACCGGTTGTGTTGTGACAAATAAGGTCATCGGAAAACCAAATTCCTTCAGCAGCGGCCAGCCGGTATCGTAGATTGAAATGTAGGCATCATCAAAGGTCAGTGCTGCCGTGCGTTCAGGCAGGGGATCTTTGTTCTGCAGTGCGTTGATCAGTCGATCCAGAGGCCAGACTTCAAAATGATTGTCGCGCAGGTACTCCATCTGAATGCGCAGCTCCTCGGCAGTCAGGCTCGTGGAGCGGGGTGTTGTATCGGAAACATGATGATATATGGTTATCACCGCATGTCCTTCGGGTGCGGGAGCTGTTTGCGCCAGGCTCGTTTGGCCTACTGAGGACATTATCAGCGCGGCGACCAGTAATCGCATTCTGCAGTATCTTGCGATACCGAGCACCAGATCGACAAAAATGAGTTTATTCATAAGTACAGACAAGCCTGTTGGGATTGGGTAAAAACACACATTCAAGATTGTGAACCAATTCACGGTTCCCATCAATTCATGACCGATAGCACAATTAGGGTAAATTTATTAGGCATACCAGTAAGGCTTTGGTTCGCAATCAGAACGTGGAGGACGTTCTAGGAATCTCCGACACAAAAACAACAGAAGCGGAGTAAGACTGACCCCGCTCTCCCACCCGTCAGTAGCCAGTGTTAGCCTCAGTGCCTGATGTTTGCTGTCATCTCGTACCGAGCCTTTTTTTGGGGGTCTCAGCTGTTGATGGGAGTACCAAAAGACTTTTTAACTGGCAAACATTGCAGCCTTTGTGGTATAAATCTGCCCGCTTAACAGACCGGTGACGGTGTGGGGACGGAGAGATCATTTTTTGTACAGCAGGTGCTGT
>CAMBPO010000073.1 GCA_945869725.1 Klebsiella pneumoniae | reverse complement strand
CCCTGCCCGTCCAGAAACGTCACTGAAATCAGCGACGTTGATCGTCCCTGATTGATCAACTCCCCTCGCATGATCATCCGCGGACCAAGTACCGGCTCCAGGTAGTCAATGCGCATATTGATGGTAGTGATCCAGCAATCTTCTCGACTGGGATACAGTGTGCGCAAAGTATAAATCGCCATCATATCCACATAAGTACCAGTGAAGCCGCCAAAAAGCTGTTGACGGGGATTCAGGACCTGATCAGGAATATGTGCATCAATCACAACCAGACCCGGGCTTTCCTCGATCACAGTCCACGCTGGCGCTTCCAGCAAATCCCCCGCACAGTGGCCGGGGCGCATAAAAATCGGTTTGTTGTCAGCTTGGATCATA
Source organism: Klebsiella pneumoniae (assembly GCA_945869725.1). GTDB lineage: Bacteria > Pseudomonadota > Gammaproteobacteria > Pseudomonadales > Pseudohongiellaceae > Pseudohongiella. The sequence goes on along the minus strand of CAMBPO010000073.1, from coordinate 10,310 downwards.
CTTTGATTCAGTTTCCGGGTATTTCAAAAAAGTAAATTTCCAGATTCAACTGCACTCGCGGGTCCGCTTTCCAGTCATATCTATCTTCAAACAATAACTGCGGCACCAGTTCCATGACCAGCCAATCCTGATAGATTGCTTTGCGGAATACCATTTGGGCATAGTAGTTATCAACCGTTTTTAACGGCTGGTTGCGACCGATCAAACCCACTTCGTAAGTCAGCGTTTCCTGATCCCCAAGCGCCTGAAACAACGCCACCGACTGGCCAAATTCCGTTAAGCGCTGGTTATGACGATAGTTTACTTCCGTCTCTACCCTGAAATTCAGCTTGGTGCTGATCTCGCGGCTGAAGAACATACGCGTATCCTGACCAAAGCCATCATTATGATAATAGAACAGGCGATTGCTCAGACCAAAGAACCAATTCTCGCCCAGACTGGTGTCATACCGGGTGCGGAAGCGATAAAAGGGATCAATTGGGATGCTGGACTTGGCTCCCACATCATGGTTGAAACGCCAGCCATTGCGCTCAGGCAGCTCGTAACTGAAGCCTCCTGTAAATGACGAAGTGTTGATGTTATTCAGGCGCTGATCACGCAGTGAGTTCTGTTCTGTGGTTTCAGTCTCAAAAATCAGCTTCCACCGCTCGGAGGTGCGCGGCAAGTCAATGCGGCCGCCCAGACGTATATTGGAGTAATAGGTATCCATGCGACCGATGCGTTGATTCAGTTTCAGGCGCACATAACTTTCGTTGGCGCGCTCACCGATGCCTTCGCCAGCCAGCCAATCATCCAGATTACGACCGATGGAACCCACATCGCTTGAAAGATAGTTGCGCCGCGATTCCAGCCACTGCCAGGTTCTGCTTTGGCCGATATTGTCGAATGCGCGGTCAAACAAATCGGGGCTATCGTCTGGGGCACTTGTGGTTGCTGTGGCTGAAGACTGAGCTGTGACCGCCGTGGGCAATAGTCCCCACATTAGCAATGCCACCAGCGAAAAAGACCTGTTAAACCGAGAAGGCATACTGCTCCGTGTTACGAATGTCAGCGATCAGCGTCCTGAGGGTAAATATTTGAGTCCGCCGGCGTCAACTAAAGCGATGAAATGTTCAGCGCTATGATGCAAGGGATTTAAAGACACCGTCAGTGCGCTGCACAACACCGCTGTAATCAATGCTAACTGCCATGTCCGGAGTTTATAACGCTCCTGTTTGTGGAGCAATGCGTTGACGCGTGCCGTCAGATCAGCGCCATCAAAGGCCATACTGCCAACAGGACTGACAGAGTGTCGTAACAGTCTTCCCACATGCACCAAGGTCTCTGCTACCAGAATCGGATTGTGCTTGTCGGCCTCTTCAAAATCACAGGCTCGCCCAGATTAGTGCTCATTTTTTTTGCAGGCACAAAGCATTAAAGAAAATCCATGTCTCCGGCAGTCAACCACCAGGCGTTTAGCAAACGCTCTGTTGGCGGCCCCGGGCTCCAGCGGTTACAGGGAATCTGAATACCCGTGGCGGTAATGTCGTATCGCTCTGTCTGACTGATAACGCGACCAAGCTGACCCGAGGTTATCCAAAAATGCATCGGCTTATGCGGGTGGGCTGACTGAAGAACAGCGAGCAAAGCCTGCTCAAGGTGCTCCGGTGCCGCAATGATATCCATCAACAGGCGGCGCTCACCATGATCACGGCAAAACGCCACGGCTCTGATGTCTGGTCCTTGCATGACTTTGATGCAGTTGTATACCAAGCCCGGTCTTTGCAAAAACCGGTAGCGCAGATAGTCGGCATCTCGCAAGCCAATAATGGCATCAGCAAAACCGTTGCGCATGTGTTGCCACAAACGATCGGTGTCCTTTTGCAGCGTCTCGTCAAATGCGGCATCAAACGCCGACCAATTGTTACGCGGCTGAAGATCATCTGAAACCTTGGCTGACAGTGCTATCTGCATCAACTCATCGGTTTTTTCGTATAACCCAAGGCGCAGGGCCACGTGCATGGCTTTAAGATTAGGGAAACCAACACCCAGAAGGTTGTCTGCGTTATAACCGGCATACTGCTCGAGCATGCTGGCTGCGGTTTTAAAAAATAAACTGTTGCGACTGAAAAAACCGCGTTCTTCCGGCAACACCATCACGTCACAAATCTGTACAGCCTTGCACGGTTGCGAGAAATACAGGATATCGCGCACCACACCCCCGTAATGTGCAATTGCCAGCCCACCACGTTCTGCCACCACCGATGCACCTTTACCGCAGTGATACTTCCATGCCCACACGTCAGCATCAAACGGCGCAGAAAAGCTGGCTTCGAATACTTGCCGGTACGCCTCGGGCGGTAAATCGGCAGCGCTGCGCAGAAACACCGGGTCAGGTTGTTGAACTGCCGTGATCACGGGAATCTTGGGTGCCCGCAAACTTAACAGTACATGTTTGCGATAACCGTGGGCACTGGCGAAAGTCTCATCGTTCAGATCAACAATTAACTGATCTATTGCTGCGTGACTTACACCAGTCAATGCAGGAAGCTGATCCCTCATTCCCGTTACAGTTGCGGTCAACACCTGCTGAAAACGATGAGTATCCGCCGTGAGATCTTCATGCAACTCACATTCAAAGCCGGTCCGTTTCGCCAACGCCAATACATGCTCCAGCATCGGCAAGGGCTGAGCAGTCCGGTTATCTGCATGATTGACAACAAACTCATCACAGATCAGCAGTTGTCCGCCCGGCCTGAGCAACGTCAGTGTTTTATAAAACAAGGTCAATGGCAGGAAATAACGTGCGCTGTTATGAAAAATCAGCACATCAAAACCAGCGCTGTCCGTGAATTCCTGTAACGAGCGACAGCTAAACAGCTGCACATTCGTCTTTGGCAAGGTGCTGCTGGCCAGCGCCGCTTCGCTGCAATCAATGCCGATGGCGTCCAGGCCTCTGGATAACAACATGCCGACCAGCTCACCGCTGCCACAACCCACTTCCAGAACACGGGAGGCAGCCTCGGAGTGCGCAGGCGGTGGCTGAACCGTAGCTAGCATCCGCTGCACCCGTTTGTGCTGCGCCGCGATCAAGGCGTCCGCGCGACTGACCAGCCCTGTTGCAGAGGCAGGCAGACCTTGCAATCCTTCCAATTCCTGAGCAGACATTTCGCCGTAAACCAGCCAGGGCGACTGTCCTGACAGTGTCTGTAACAGACTGGCGTACACGTTCAGCGGAAAAATCCACGATGCATGGTTATTCTTTGTTTTGTCAGCAGTCATCATGCGGCGCATTATACGGTAGAATCCAGAACATGATGAAAACCACTCTGATACGACTGTTCAGCCTATTTCCCGACAGTGGTGCGGACTCACGCAGCGCGCCGCGCATCGGCTTGCAGCGACTGCTGGTGCTGCGCATGCTGGTCGCAGGCAGCAGCGTTGCCGGCGCCTTGTTGTTTAATGTGTTTTCACCGCTGGCGCTTCCCTGGATTCCAGTTGCATTGGTACTGACCGGTGTGGTGCTGTCGGTTCTGGTTGGCTACTGGCGTGTGACTCATGCAGACGTCATTCGCCACAGTGAGTTGGTGGCGCAATTGGCACTGGACTTTATGTTTGCCAGCATTGTGCTGATGTACACCGGCGGATCCAGCAATCCACTGATTTCCTATCTGCTGGTACTGCTGGCGGTGGGCGCAACCTTGTTACGCAGCCTGTGGGCTCATTTGTTTGCGCTGTTGGCTATTCTGATCCACACAGTGTTCTTGGCATACGGCATTATCAGTGATGAACACAGCCAACACATGCCCAATTTCCAGTTACATCTGGTAGGTATGTGGGTCACCTTTGTGGTCAGCGCGGCGTTGATCACTACCTTTGTCAGTCGCATGGCAGCCGCGATTCGCAGTCGCGAATTAACGCTAGCCAAATCCCGCGAGAATGAATTGCGAAACGAGCAGTTGGTAGCCATCGGATCGCTGGCCGCCGGCACTGCGCATGCTTTGGGGACACCCTTATCCACCATGGCCGTCCTGTTATCAGAGCTCGATGGGCTCACCGACGATCAGTTACGTGAGGCAACAATCAAGGCGGATATTCACTTGCTGCGCCAGCAAGTGGTCAGATGCAAACAGTCACTCGATCAACTCACCCGCTTTTATCACAAAGCTGATCAGCAACAACATGACCACATGCGCATGAGTTCTCTGCATGATGCCGTGCGCGATTACATTGTGAATATCCATCCACGCGCCCGAATCGATTTCAGCATTGATGAAAACTGTCGTGAAACCTGGATTCCCGCTGACATTACCATCAGGCATGCACTGATCAACATCATCGAAAATGCCATTCGTGCAGCAAATTCGCTGGTCACTGTGCACTATGGTATCGATGATACAAAGGCAGGCACGGCACTGATCAAGGTCCAGGACGATGGTAGTGGCATTCCCGCCGAGGTGATGGAAAGCATGGGTGAGCCCTTTATTTCGTCCCGGGAAGGCAGTATGGGACTGGGAATTTTCCTCGCCAATTCGACCCTTCAGCGTCACGGCGGCAGTATCGAGATGTTTAATGTGGCAGGCACCGGAGCGCTCACGCGAATTTATTTGCCGCTGACCGAGGGCAAACCAACAGGTGAACATCAAACATGATCGAAGAAGTTAACGCAAAATCTCTGCTGATTATTGAGGATGATCAAGTGTTTGCCAGTGTCAGCTCACGCGCATTATCAAGACGCGGGTATAACGTTGCACTAGCGACTGACATCGACAGTGCACGGGAAATGATCAACACCCAACCGGTAGCTTACGCCATTGTGGATCTCAATCTGGCGGGACATTCAGCACTGGAACTGATCCCTGTATTAAGAGCACGCAACCCTGCGGCCCGCATCCTGATGCTGACGGGTTATGCCAGCATCGCCACCGCCGTCGAAGCCATAAAACTGGGTGCTGACAATTACCTCGCCAAACCCGCGGATATCGATGAAATCCTGGCTGCACTGGATGAAGACACCGACCACGATGAGCATGACCCAGAGTTTCAGGAGCCAATGTCAGTTCGCAGACTGGAATGGGAACATATACAGAAGGTACTGCTGGAGAACGTTGGCAATGTTTCAGAAACCGCACGCCAGTTAAAAATGCACAGGCGCACCCTACAGCGGAAACTGCAGAAAAAACCCGTGGCCGGCTGAGACACAATCTGACCAAAAACAAGCCAAACGCACAATAATATGCAACGCTACAGGCTTGATTGATAAAACATTTATGCAAGGCTTTTATGACTTTCGGCACTCAGGCGCCCAGCAAGGCGCATGGTATAAAGCCGCGATATTGATTAGCACAAGATTCCCGCCAAGGATTAGCCTGAGGGATCGCTGACAAGCAGAACCATACAAAAATAATTAACTTCCCTTCGTCTGCCCTTGGTATTTGCGACACTCGACCCGATATCCGGACTGAGTGTCGCATCGTTCGTATAACTGAAATCCATTAAGACTATGATTTGCAATAACTGCAAGACTGCACTCTACAGCGGAGCCTTATTTAAGTGAAAAATCAATACTGGGTCGCAACCGGCCTGTTTATCTTTTTGGTTGTATGGATGTTCCTGCCACGTGAAGACATCGTGGTTGTCGAAGACAGATACGCAATGCCTGAAACAGACAGAACCGTCACCGCCGTTGCCGCGGGAAGCCCTGTGGATGCAGGCGCAGACGGATTTACTGTACTGGTAAGTCAGGTACAAGCCAGCACCTACACTGAAACCGTCAATATCCGCGGTGTTACCCAAGCTTTCCGTCACGTTGAAATCCTCGCAGAAGCCGGTGGCCGGGTGACCGCCACGCCCGTGGCGCGTGGCGCGCGGGTCGATCGAGGAGATGTACTTTGCGAAATTGCGGTGGATAACCGTGAAGCAGAATTGCAGGAAGCACGCAGCCGTGAACTGCAGGCAAGACTCGAGTACGAAGGTTCACTAGGCCTGCGTGAACGTGATCTGGTCTCTGAAGTGGCTGTTGCACAGCTGAAATCAGCGCTGGATTCAGCAACGGCCGCCGTTGGACGCGCTGAATTGTCGCTGGACCGCACAAAGGTGCGCGCGCCTTTCAGTGGCATTCTTGAAACACGCGCCGTAGAAGTCGGTGACTACCTTAACGTCGGTGCCCAGTGCGGTTCATTGCTCGATGACCAGCCAATGCTGCTGATCGGTCAGGTGCCAGAACAGAATGTCAGCAAACTGATCCCTGGCAACTCCGTCGAAGGCATGTTGGTGACCGGGCAGCGGGTCTCCGGCAAACTGACTTATATTGCACGCGCTGCTGATGCGGTTTCACGCAGTTACCGCATCGAAGTCGAGCTTAATTCAGGTCAAGAACCCATTCGCCAAGGTATTAGTACCGAAATTATGGTGGCGGCATCTAATATCACTGCAACCATGATCCCTCCCTCTGCAATTACGCTTGATGATGCTGGCGTTGTAGGTGTCAAAGCGATCAACGACAACATCGTGACCTTTCACCCCGTTACCATCGTTGGTGAAAGCACCCAGGCGGGTACACCCGGATTCTGGGTCACTGGTTTACCGGCTGAGGTAACGCTGATAACCCTGGGTCAGGAACTGGTGTTCCCGGGCCAGACCGTACGCACTAATTCTGATTGGTCACGTCTATGAATTACTACAGAGCGGCACGCAGCAGGGCAAGAACAACGCTGACCATTTTTGCTGTCATTATCCTGGCAGGCTTTTTATCTTTTCGTGCCATCCCGGTTGAGCTTAACCCGGATGTCACGGTGCCAATCATCATCACCACCATCATCCACCCGGGCATCTCCCCGGAGGATGCCGAGCGCCTGCTGGCCAGACCCACGGAAATTGAACTCAAAAATGTGGATGGCATTACAGAAATCCGTTCTTTTTCCAGCGAAAGCAGCGCCACCATCATCACCGAGTTTGATGTCAGCTTTAATGCCGACTTTGCACTCAACGACATACGCTCAGCACTAGACCGTGCACAGGCAAGATTCCCTGCCAATACGGAAGAACCCATCATTCAGGAAGTGTCCGCCGCAACCGTCCCGGTTGTGCAGATCGCGCTGGGCGGTGAAGGTGTATCTGAGCGAACCAAGCTGCAGATAGCCAGAGTCCTGCAACGTGAAATTGAGAATCTTCCGGAAATTCTGAGCGCGGATATGATCGGCGCCCGCGAAGAGTTACTGGAAGTGGTCATCGACCCGCGCAAACTGGAAACCTACGGCATCACCAACGCCCAGATTGTGCAGGCAGTGACCAGCAATAACCGCTTGATTCCCGCCGGCATTCTGAACACCGGTGAAGGCAGCTTTGCCATCAAGGTGCCAGGGTTGATCGAAACAGCAAACGATCTGTTCCAGTTGCCGATCGCCGCTAATGCCTCGGGCGCAGTGGTACTGAGTGATGTTGCCGATGTGCGCCGGACCTTCAAAGATGCCGAGCGTTATGCGTATGCCAACGGTGATCAGGCGATCTCTCTTGACGTGCAAAAGCGCAAAGGTGCCAATCTCATCCAGGCCATGGATAACATCGACGTGATTGTGCGTGAATTGCGCACTCAGATTCCTCCGGGCGTCGAGATCACTTACCTGAACAATACCATCCCCTTGGTGATTGAGCAGAACTCCAGCCTGCAGGGCAATATGCTGTCAGCAATGGCGCTGATCATGCTGGTGGTGGTGGCTGCAGTAGGCGTGCGTTCAGGTATTCTGGTGGCGATGGGAGTGCCCTTCTGCTTCTTTTTTGCCTTTATCATCATTTCGCTGCTGGGGTACACCTATAACTTTATGGTGATCTTCGGGCTGCTGTTGGCGCTAGGCATGCTGATTGATGGTGCGATTGTGCTCGTAGAGTACGCCGACCGGAAATTGGCCGAGGGTTACAGCCGCGAAGATGCCTATGAAGAAGCCGTCAATCGTATGTTCTGGCCCATTATTTCCTCGACACTGACCACACTGGCAGCGTTCCTGCCCTTGTTGTTCTGGCCAGGTGTTGCCGGCGAGTTCATGAGCTACCTGCCTACAACGGTGTTTGCCGTGTTAATCGGTTCGCTGCTGTACGCGCTATTGTTTGCACCGCTGATCGGATCCTTTGTCGGCAGTCGTACTGCACATAAAGGCATCGACATCTCTAAAAACGATGACACGCTGATCACCGATTTCAAAGGCCCTATTCGGGCTTACGTGGGCGTGCTGCGCTTTGGTATACGCAATCCGGGAGTGGTTTTCCTCGGAGCTACCGGCGTACTGGTGAGCATTGTATTTGCGTACGTTATGCTGGGCCGCGGTTTTGAATTCTTTACCAGCGTTGACCCAAGTCAGACGCGGGTACAGATCTTTGCGCGCGGCAACTATTCACCGGAGGAGATCCGCGACATCGTGACCCAGGTCGAGGATCGTATCGAGGCCGTTGGTTACTATAAAAGCATCGTGACCCAGTCGGGCGCCAGCCGCAGCATGGGTGGCGGTATGGGCGCCGCACCGGATCTGGTGGGTACAATTTTCCTGGAGTTTACAGACCGCCGTGAACGTGATGTTAACGGCTTTGATATTGAAAACTTGTACCGGCAGGCAGTAGCTGACTTACCAGGTATCCGTGCTGAGATTTCGACACCTGAACAAGGTCCACCCGTGGGCAAGCAGTTGCAACTGGAGTTTTATGGTGAAGACTTGCGTACCTTGATATCGGAGGCACGTCGGGTCAGAAATCATCTGGAAAGTGGCATGGAAGGACTGATCGACGTTGACGACACCACACCAGTGCCTGGCATTGAATGGGAAATCACCGTTGATCGCGCCCGAGCAGCCATGTCAGGCGCCAGTATGCAGGAGATTGGCACTGCCATTCAGTTGCTAACCAATGGTGTGCTGATGGGAGACTATCGTCCGGATGACAGTGAAGAAGAAGTCGAGATCCGTGTGCGTTATCCCGAAGAGTATCGTGGCATCGAGCAGATCGATGACATCCGCATCAATACACCCGGCGGCCTTGTACCCATCAGCAGCTTCATCACCCGTGAGCCATTGCCGAGCGTGAGCTCCATCCAGCGTGTTGATAGCGAACGAGTTGTTTATGTGCGCGCCAATCCGGCACCCGGCATACTCACTGACAACAAGGTCAGTGAATTGGAACAATGGTTGCAGGTGAATCCGCTGGCAACTGGCGTCAGCTATCGATTCCGTGGCGCCAACGAAGAGCAGGATGAGTCCATGGCTTTCCTGAGCTTTGCCTTTGTTCTGGCACTGGCATTAATGGCAGTGGTGCTGGTAACCCAGTTCAACAACTACTATCAGACCTTGCTGATTCTCTCCGCAGTACTGCTGTCAACCACCGGTGTATTGCTCGGCCTGTTAATCACCGGCCAGACCTTCAGCGTTATTCTCACCGGCGTGGGAGTAGTGGCGTTGGCTGGCATTATTGTGAACAACAATATTATTCTTATCGATACCTATAATATGTTGCGTCAGAGCCATCCGGAATGGAGCCTGAGCGATGTGATTGTGCAGACCGGAGTGCAGCGATTACGGCCAGTTTTCCTGACAACGTTCACCACCGGATTCGGACTGTTGCCACTGGCACTGGGCATATCCATTGATTTGGCCGGCGCGGAAATTGAGTTTGGCGGACCGGTTGCCTCTCAGTGGATGCAACTGGCCAATGCGGTAGTGTTCGGACTAGCCTTTGGAACGGTTTTAACCTTGATTGTGACACCAGCTTTACTGGCTTTGCCTTACAGGCTGCGCGAGTACCAGCAATCGTTTGTTTCTTTATTCAAACGATCAAAGCCTGCATTCAACAAGTAACACGGCTATCACTAAAAGCCGCTGAACCTCGAACATCAGTTCGCAGTTCAGCGGCTTTTTCCGCTAATGATTGCGCTAACGATGGCGCTAACGGTCACGTTAACGAAAAGTTCGGTTAGCCACCCACGATTCAACAATCAGTAGCAACATCACCAGTAGCACAATCCACCACCACAGACGTTGAGGCTGCTCGATGTCGGCAATCAACTGCGCGGTTCTAACCTGCTCCGATACCATGGGCGTAGTTTCTGGATTGATAATGGCATCGGTTAAGGCGGCGATATCTGCTCGTCGAGAACTGGCTGCCTCTGCTGCAATATTTATCGCCAGCGTGGTCTGCGCCAGTTGCACAAATCCTGGCATTCGCGCCCGATAAAACGGATTGTCCTGAGTCAATTGCACCAGAGTGCCGTCAGGTTCCCGGAACTCGAGTGTGTTGTTATCAGCTGATAAAAAACTGCTCAGATCGATCATGTCGCCCACCAGATAAGCGCG
>CAMBPO010000072.1 GCA_945869725.1 Klebsiella pneumoniae | reverse complement strand
ATCAGCCTGCATCATAATATTGCATACATGGGAATTGCTACCTAAGATCGGTACTGATCCAAAACTTATAATAGCCCCAACGGGAGTTACCACTATGCCGTACCGATCCGTCATGCTTAATCGTCGTCTGCCACTTTGCAATGCCATCGCCCTGGCGATCAGCGGCTTCACTGTTATCGCTGCGCCCGGCGCTTTTGCCCAAACCGAGGGCGCGGGCCAGATTGAAGAGATCCGCATTGTCGGATCACGCATCATCCGTCAAGACGAAATATCCACCAGTCCTGTGCAAACACTGTCAGAAGCCGACCTGCGCGCCGACGGCTCCATGTCTATTGGCGAAACCTTGCAAAACCTGCCCTTTGTTGGCCCCAGCCTGAACAACAACGGTTCCGCGGGCACCAGCCACGGCAGCAGCAGCATGAATCTGCGCAACCTCGGCGAAAACCGCTCGCTGGTACTGGTCAATGGCCGTCGCTGGGTCAACGGCGCCGGCACCCGCGGTTTCCGCGACTTTGTGGATCTGAACACCATCCCACAAGCGATGGTTGAACGCATAGAAGTGCTGCAAGATGGCGCGACAGCCGTGTACGGCGCAGACGCCATTGCAGGCGTGGTTAACATGCACACCTACCAGAACTTTGAAGGTCTGCGCATCAAAACCAACTACGGCGAAACCGGTGAAGGCGACCGCGAAACCCTCGGCATCGACATTCTGGCTGGCCGCAATTTTGGCAACAGCAACTGGACCGCCGCGCTGACACATGTTGATCAGAAAGCCATCCTCACCCAAGACCGCGAACTAACGGCCATTCCGTTAAACGGCCTGAGCCTGGGAACACCGGAATTATTGTTCCGCGAAAGCAGCCTTGCGCCGGTGGTGGGATTCACTGTGCCCACTAACGGCATCACCCGCGACCCGCGCGCCGATGGCAGCAACCGTGCCAACTGGCGCGGCGCCAGAACCACCGATACCTACAACCGCTACGATAACAACTATGTGGTTGGGCCGCTTGAGCGCACCTCACTGTTTGTGCAGAACACCACCACCTTCAGTGATGCCTTGCAGTTTAATTTTGAAGCGCTATACAACAAACGCAAATCCGACCAACAGTTCTCCGAAGCCTTGTCAGTGATTCAGGGCAGCCGCGGATTCAGCATTGCCAACAACCCGGCCGTGAACCCCTTTGGCGTGACCTTTGCGGGCAGTGATTTCCGCGTCACCGGTTTTCACAAGGAAATTGGCTATCGGGTTAATGAGCAGGAAGTAGAAACCCTGCGTCTGGGCGCGGGCTTCAGCGGCGTACTGGCCAACGACTGGCGTTGGGATATGTTTTATTCATGGGCAGAAAATGAAGCTAAATTCAGCTCGGTGAACCAGATGGATCTTGACCGCCTGGCCCTGGGCATGCGCAACTGCAGCACCACCGGCCTGACTGCCAATGTCACCGACCTGGCCAACGGCTGTGTGCCCATCAATCTGTTTAACCCCATGACACAAGCCATGGTTGACTACGTCAATTTCACCGGCAGTGACACAAATGCCGCTGAACAGACCGACTTCACCGCCAACCTCACTGGCGAGATCATGGAATTGCCAGCAGGCCCATTGGCGTTTGCAGCAGGTATTGAATACCGAGAAGAACTTGGGCGCGATGTTGCCGACTCGTACATCAATGCCAGACCACGGGTAAACACCTATCAGACCACCAGTTCCGCACCGCGTGAAGGCACCAACGGCAAGTACGACCTGTCGGAAGCCTACGTGGAATTGAGTGTGCCAGTGCTGGCCGATCAGGCGTTTGCCAAAGACCTGCGCGTAGATCTGGCTACCCGCTTCTCCGACTACAGTACCTTTGGCGACACCACCAACAGCAAAGTCGGTGTGGTCTGGCGTCCTGTGGAAGACCTGATGCTACGGGCTACCTGGGCGGAAGGTTTCCGTGCCCCGTCCATCCTCGAATTATTTGAAGGCGCCCGCTCGACCAACATCCCGGTCATTGACCCCTGCAGTGGCGGCGGCGCCGGCCTGATTGGTTGCCAGGGCGTACCCGGCTCTTACATCCAGCCAGAAGCGGCGGTTGCTGCCAGCGTCGGCGGCAACGGCAACCTGAATCCGGAAACTTCGGAGAACATCTCCTACGGATTTGTGTACACGCCCTCTGCGCTGCAAGGTTTCAGTGTCACCATGGACTGGTACGACATCAAAATCGACAACACCATCAGCACCTTTGGTGCGCAGAACCTGCTCAACCTGTGCGCAAGCACTGGCCAGCGTTGCAACTTCATCGTGCGTGACAGCAGTGGCGAAATTCAGGATCTGGCAGATGGCCCGATCAACCTGAACAGCACCAATGTGCGCGGCGCGGATCTGGTGGCACGTTACGCACAGGACAACCGCTTCGGGGCATGGGAATACTCATTGGGCGTCTCCAAACTGAGCGAAATTACCGATGAATCCACCTTGCCCAACGGCACCATTCAGGTCAATAAAAAGCTCGGTCAGGCCCTGCTGCGCGAAGCCTTCCCTGAACTGCGCGCCAACTTCTCGGTCAGATGGCGTCTGGATCAATGGTCTGCCAACTACTCAGCGCGCATGATCGGCGATACGGATGAATCGGTTGCCGGCGCACCACGACATATCGGCACCGTGGTCTATCACAACGCTGCGGTGGGTTACGAGTTCAGTGAGGCGCTGAGTGGCCGCGTGGGTATCGACAATCTGGCCGACAAAATGCCACCGGTTTCTCTGGTCAATACCAACATCAACTTTGATCAGAATACCTACAACGCCATGGGTCGTTACCTGTATCTTCAATTGAATTACTCACTGTAATCTTCAGCGGGAATTTCTAAAACAAGACCAGAAAAACAGGGGCACACATGAAGGATGAAACCGCTGAGAAGTTAAGCAAACACACCAATCCCATCATTGTGCTGTTAGGGATTCTGGTGCTGGCGGCCCTGCTCACCTACCTGGTGGATTCGGGCAGTTACCAGCGTGACGGCAGACTGGTGGTGCCGGACAGCTACACGGTGATTGAAAAAGACCGTTCACTGTCCAATCTGTTCAGCCTGCACACCGGTGTGCCTGCGTCGGTAGACGGCCAGCAAGTCGCGCGCCCGGTCAGTGTGGTGGGCACGTTGATGTCCATCCCCACGGGACTGGAGCGCATGGCCGGGCTGATTTTTATGGTGCTGCTGATCGGCGGTATGTTCGGCATCATGACCAAATCCGGTGCCATCGATGCCGGGCTGGAACGCCTGCTGGGCACGGTGCGTGGCAACGTTTATGTGCTGGTGCCGGGGCTGATGATCATGTTTGCCGCCGGCAGCACGTTTCTGGGGCTAGCCTCAGAATACCTGCTGGTGATTCCGTTGATGGTGGCCATGGCCAATCGCCTGGGCATGTCTAATCTGATGGGCCTTGCCATTGTCACCATCCCGGTGAAAGCCGGTTATCTGTCGTCAGTCACCAACCCCTTGCCACTGACCATCGCACAACCCCTTCTGGGACTGCCGGTGTTCAGCGGCGCAGGGCTGCGCTTTGTGTACTTTCTGATTTTCACCCTCGTTGGCATCGCATTTATGCTGTACATGATCCGCCGCGCCGGATTTGACCATTCAGTGAAGATCAGTTTCGGCACAGATCAACTATCACGGCGCCACACCTCCATGCTGCTGGTGCTGCTGGCAGGCATTGCGGGTATTGTGTATTTCTCTAATGAACATGGATGGGGTCATCACGAGCTGTCCAGTTTTTACATCGGACTCGCCATCATTCTGGCCGCGCTCAGTGGTTTAGGTGCCAGCGGGGCTGCCGATGCGTTTGTCTCCGGCATGAAAAAAATTCTCATGGCCAGCATGCTGATTGGTGTGGCATCCGCGGTGGCGGTCACCCTTGAAAATGGCCGCGTGCTGGACTCGGTGGTGCATGGGCTGACCAGCATCATTGGCACAGACAACCCATATATCTCTGCCTCGGGCATGTTTGTTTCGCAGCTGCTGCTGGACTTCCTGATTCCTTCAACCTCCGGACAGGCGGCCGTGGCCATGCCCATTCTGGGACCTCTTGGACAATTGACCGGCGTACCGCCACAGACCACTGTGCTGACGTTCTTATTTGGTAACGGCATCACCAACATGCTGACGCCAACCTCCGGCACACTGTTGGCTTACCTGGCAGCAGCGCAAGTGGGCTGGGTGCAGTGGGCAAAATTTATTGTGTGGCTGTGGGCCATTTACATTGTGCTGGCGCTGCTGATGCTGGCCTATGCAGTTTCGATTGGCTACTGATCAGGATGTTTTCATGACCAAGGTTCAGTACCTCAGTAATGTCATGTTGCCGATGCGCGATGGAGTGCGTCTGGCCACCGACATTTACCTGCCAAACTGGGGTAGTGGCAAATGGCCGGTGATTATGGAACGCACACCCTACAACAAGGCTGGCATCAGCCGTTCGGAGTGTGCGTTGGCTGATCTGACGCCGCGCACGCGAGCTGATGTTGCGCGGGAATTTGCAGCGCATGGCTTTGCAGTAGTGATGCAGGATTGCCGCGGGCGCTATGGATCGGAAGGCGTGTTCACCAAATACCTCAACGAAGCCGAGGATGGTTACGACACGCTGTTGTGGCTTTGTGAACAACCGTGGTGCAACGGCCGCGTGGGCACCATGGGCCTGTCGTATGGCGCGCATACGCAAAGCGCCCTCGCCTGCCTTAATCCGCCCGGGCTTGCCTGCATGTTTATGGACTCCGGCGGTTTCTCCAGCGCCTATCATGGCGGCATCCGCCGCGGCGGTGCCTTTGAGTTAAAACAGGCGACCTGGGCGTATAAACATGCGCTGCTGAGCACCGACCTGGCCAGCGATCCTGAGCGCCTGCAAGCGTTGCGCAGTGAAGATATCAAGCAATGGTTTTTGCAGATGCCATGGTATCCGGGGCACTCGCCACTCCGCCATTCGCCGGAATACGAGCAATACTTTTTTGAGCAGTGGCAGCACGGTCAGTTTGATGATTACTGGAAAAAACCGGGCCTGTATGCGGAGGGTTTTTACGATCAGTTCCCGGACGTGCCGGTCAGCATTATTGGCAGCTGGTATGACCCTTACGTGCGTACCTGCCTGACTAATTTCACGGCGCTGGCGTCCCGCAAACGCGCCGCAATGTCTCTGATCATGGGGCCTTGGACTCATGGCGACAGGTCGCGCAGTTACGCGGGCAATGTCGACTTTGGTGAGGAATCCGTGCTCGATGGCAACATTGCCGCAGACTATTTCCAGATGCGTCTGGATTGGTTTAAGCGCTGGTTGCTTGGTAGCGAACAGGTAGGGACCGAACAGGTGGGGACGGAGGCGGCACTGGAGACCGGCTGTGGGGACGGAGGCGCAGTCATGGGGACGGAGGCGGCCATGCGTGAGGTGAGGTATTTCACCATGGGTGGCGGCGCTGGCGGGCTCAATGCGGATGGACGACTGCAACATGGCGGCCATTGGCAACACAGCCAGCAGTGGCCGCCTCAGCATCTGCGGCCAGCGCAGTTAGTGCTGCACGCCGGTGGTGAGTTGAGGCTGAAGTATGGCCATGCAGAGGGTGTTAGTGCGGATGCCACGGTAGCGGCGGAGTTCCGCGAGTTTGTTTTTGATCCTGCTTATCCGGTGCCCACCGTTGGCGGCGCGCTGACCTCAGGCGATCCGGTCATGTTTGGGGGCGCGTTTGATCAGGGTAAGAATACCCGTGACGATGTATTGGCATTCCAGACGGAGGTGCTGACTGAAGATCTGGTGGTCACCGGCGCCATCGAAGCGCATTTATGGATATCCTCAGATCAGCCAGACACCGACTTTACCGTCAAACTGATCGACGTATACCCGCCGTCACCGGACTATCCGCAAGGATACGCCATGAACATCACCGATGGCATATTGCGGGCGCGCTACCGCGAAGGCTTCGACCATGAAGTCATGATGACACCCGACACCCTCTATAAAATCGTGATTGAGCCGTTTGCCAGCAGCAACCGGTTCTGCAAAGGCCATCGGCTGCGGGTCGACATTTCCAGCAGCAACTTTCCACACTTTGATATCAACCCCAACACCGGTGCACCCGAAGGCAGCGCCGGCGAACGACGCCCCGCCCGCAATCGCGTCTACTGCTCACCGCGCCATCCATCCAGCCTGAAGATCTGGGTTGGTTGATTGGGGGTGTTGGGGACGGAGAGATCATTATTTGATCAACTTGGGGTTGATTGGGGACGGAGAGATCAAAAAATGATCTCTCCGTCCCCATTTAATACAGTCCCCATTTAATACACAAGTTTGTTAAAGTCGGTGTTATCTCTTTGCGGAAAGGCTCCCATGTCCATCTTTGTCTGGTTTGTTGCGGCGTTTAAGCTAGGAATGCCTGTTGCTGGCATGAGCTGGCTTATGTTCAATTGGCTCTATGGTGCTGGGCAGCTGTCCAGAAATGCCGGCCATAAGGCTATTCGTGAGCAAATAGGTCAGATCAAAAAGAGCCATAAAACCAACAAAGCAAAG
This sequence comes from Klebsiella pneumoniae, assembly GCA_945869725.1. Taxonomy (GTDB): domain Bacteria; phylum Pseudomonadota; class Gammaproteobacteria; order Pseudomonadales; family Pseudohongiellaceae; genus Pseudohongiella. The sequence continues at coordinate 4,325 of CAMBPO010000072.1, read as the reverse complement.
AGCGGAAACTATCTTTACCGGCAATGGTTGATGTTTGGCGGCGGGTTTTATGGACTGGCGGCGCTGTGGACCTTGCTCAGCATTGAAGTTGGCGAGCTGATCAGTTTTCTATTCAACTTTGACCTGCAGGAACTGATGGCTGACGGCTTTGTCGCCATGTTGCTGAATTTTATTGCAGCGCAGGTCAATAATATTGTGACCGCCGCGGTCTGGTTTGCATACTGGACCGAAGGCAATCAGCCCATTTTACCCTGGGTGCTGATGGCTTATGCGGGCTATTTGCTGGGCATTCATCTGGCACGCGAGCAACAGACACTGCATAAAGTGTCTGACCTGATACCTAAAAAGCGTTTCATTTTTCGTAAAAAACTTGCAGGAACTCATCATGACAATCATTCAAAAGGCAGCGAAGTATCCCCTGGCATGGCGCTTGATGCATTGGACCATGGCGCTGATGATGTTGGTGCTGATTCCGATCGGCATCGTGATGGCTGAACGCGCAGAAGCCAACCTCTGGGGGGAGCTAACCGACACACTGTACGCCTGGCACAAGGCCATCGGCTTTGCGGTGATGCTACTGGTGATTGTGCGCATTGTCATCAAAGTGCGCATGACAGCGCCTGCACATCCGGATTCGTTGCCACGCGCTTTGCAGATTGCGGCCAAGGCTTCGCATCACCTTATGTATGCATTGCTGGTGGTGATTCCGCTGTTGGGATGGGCGGGCGTTACCGCCTTTCCGGCGTTGGTTACGCTCGGCGGTTACGACCTGCCGGCTATGCCATTGATACCTCAGAGCACTGATCTGGCCGCGCAACTATTTGGTTTACATGGCACCCTGGCCATTGTGCTAACGGTGCTGCTGATCGGTCACATCGGGGCTGCATTCCGGCACATGTTCAAAAAGGACGGGATTTTCAGGCGGATGGTTTGAAAAAATCCCGATACCACGCCACAAAATTATCAACACCCTGCTGCACGGGCGTGTTGGGTTTGTAGTCGATATCTTCAACCAGATCAGTGACATCCGCAAACGTTGCCGGCACATCGCCGGGCTGAATCGGCATCATCTGTTTGGTGATGGGTTTGCCGAGTGTTTTTTCGATCGCCTCGATAAAATCCATCAGACGCACCGGGCTGTTATTGCCGATGTTGTAAATTTTGTAAGGTGCTGATGAACTGCCGGGATTGGGATCCATGCCTGTCCAATGTGGGTCAGGTGACGCCGGATTATCAATCACACGCACTACACCTTCGACGATGTCATCGATATAGGTGAAATCGCGCTTCATGTCGCCATTGTTAAACACTTTGATCGGTTCGCCTGCCAAGGCAGCTTTGGTAAACAAAAACAGCGCCATATCCGGTCGACCCCACGGCCCGTAAACCGTAAAAAACCGCAACCCGGTGGTGCGGATTCCAAACAGGTGTGAATACGTATGTGCCATCAGCTCATTCGATTTTTTGCTGGCGGCGTACAAGCTGATGGGATGGTCAACGTTTTGCGTGGTTGAGAAGGGTAAGGTTTCGTTCAGACCGTACACGGAAGAGCTGGACGCATAAGAAAGATTCTTGACCCCGTGATGGCGGCAACATTCCAGAATATTCAGGAATCCGACAATATTGGCATCAATATAGGCCTGCGGATTCTGTAGCGAGTAACGCACACCCGCCTGCGCGGCAAGATTGCACACTGCGTCGAATTTCTCTGTTGCAAACAACTGTTCCAGCGCAGCCCTGTCCTCCAGCTGCAGTTTGACAAAACGATAACCGGGCTGTGTTGTCGAGCGTAGCAGTTGCCCTTCGTTAATCTCAGCCTGCGCGATCCCCGCCGCCTGCAGTCGGCCGAACTTCACGCGCTGATCATAATAATCATTGATGCTGTCCAGCCCCACCACCTCATCCCCACGCGCCAGCAACGCCTGCGCCAGATGAAAGCCAATGAACCCTGCGGTACCTGTTACCAATATCTTCATTTTTTTCCTCGGGCTGGGGACGGAGAGATCATTTTTTGATCTCTCCGTCCCCAGCCTGACCGCCGTCCCCAACCTGACCCAGCAAAAAGGCCAGCACGCGCGCGGCGCTTTGCGCTGGAGTTTCGCCAACGGTGCGTATGTGCAAATCAGGTGAGGCTGGCGGCTCATAGGGAGAACCGATGCCTGTGAAATGCGGTATCTCGCCTTGCCGGGCACGTCTGTAGAGCCCTTTGACGTCACGCTGTTCAGCGACTGCCATTGGCGTATCCACAAAGACTTCAAAAAAGCGGCCATGCCGCTCAATCAAGGCGCGCGCCTGTGCCCTTTCTGCCGCAAACGGTGAGATAAATGCCGCCAATACGATCTGTCCTGCGTCCAGCAGCAAACCACACACCTCGGCGGCGCGACGTATATTTTCGGCACGATCCTCTGGCGTAAACCCAAGATCACGGCACAATCCCTTGCGCAGGACATCGCCATCCAGTCGCACCAGCGCATGTCCACGAGCGCGCAACGCTAGTTCCAGCTCAACAGCGATGGATGTTTTGCCTGCACCCGACAAGCCGGTCAGCCAAACCACAAATTTTTGAGAGTCTCTTGTCATCATGAGCTGCATTCTATCCCCAGATTGGGGACGGAGAGATCATTTTTTGATCTCTCCGTCCCCAATCTGGGCCCAATCTGGACCAATCTGATCATTTTTTGATCTCTCCGTCCCCAGAAAAAAGCAGAAAAAGGCGCTACAATCGGGGGCAGCAGGTCAATCAATGGGAATATTATGAAGATAGCGATAGCGGGCACGGGTTATGTAGGTTTGTCTAATGCGGTATTGCTGGCACAGCACAATGAGGTGGTGGCGCTCGACATTCTTGAGGACAAGGTCAACATGATCAACCGGCGGCAAAGCCCGATCGCTGATGCTGAGCTCGAGCACTATCTGCAACACCAGCCACTAAATCTGAGGGCAACGCTGGACAAACACGATGCCTACACGAATGCTGATTTTGTGATCATCGCCACACCAACCGATTATGACCCGCAGACCAACTACTTTAATACCCGCTCCGTGGAAGCCATCATCAACGATGTCACAGCTATCAATCCCTCAGCGGTGATGGTCATCAAATCGACGGTGCCGGTGGGTTATACCCGCCGCGCTCAGGCACAGTTCAACACCTCTAACCTGCTTTTTTCACCGGAATTTCTGCGCGAAGGAAAAGCTTTGTACGACAACCTGTACCCGTCGCGCATCATTGTTGGTGAGCGCTCTGCGCGGGCGGAAACGTTTGCCAAATTGCTGCAGCAAGGCGCCATCAAGCAAGACATCCCGGTGTTACTGACAGAGGCAACCGAGGCAGAGGCCGTTAAACTGTTTTCCAACACCTACCTCGCCATGCGTGTTGCCTATTTTAATGAGCTCGATACCTACGCAGCATCACACGGCCTGGATACGCGGCAGATTATTGATGGCGTTTGCCTCGACCCTCGCATCGGCAACCATTACAACAATCCCTCGTTTGGTTACGGGGGCTACTGCCTGCCCAAAGACACCAAACAATTGCTGGCTAACTACTCAGAAGTGCCACAGAACCTTATCAATGCAATTGTCGACGCCAACCGGACGCGCAAAGATTTTATTGCCGACAGTATTGTTGCGCGCAATCCGCAAGTGGTTGGCGTGTACCGGTTGATCATGAAAGCCGGCTCCGATAATTTCCGGGCATCCAGCATCCAAGGCATCATGAAACGCATCAAGGCCAAAGGCATTAAAGTTGTGGTGTACGAACCGGCACTTAAAGAAGCAGAATTTTTCCGCTCCCCGGTGATCCACGATCTGGAGGCATTCAAACAACAATGCGACATCATCATCGCCAACCGCCGCACGGATGTCCTCGCCGATGTTGACCACAAAGTCTTCACCCGCGATCTGTTTGGCAGCGACTGAGCGCGTCTTCACAAAACCAATCACACACTGATCTAAAACGGTGCCCACATTAGTGCACATGCTCCAAATGGGCACGACCCTTGTTAAGCATTTGGTGGCCATACAGCCGCTGAACTACTGCTGCATAGGCCTGATGCGCTTACTGTTTCCGAAGTCGCCAAGGATATGGCGCTATCAATTTTCCGCCACAATTTTCCAAAAATTTACCATTTGCGCACAGTTTCAGTCACATCGCTCACTACTATGGTGTTTGGTGTTGGGGACGGAGAGATCATTTTTTGATCTCTCCGTCCCCAATCCGATACACTCTGGCCCATGAGAATATTATTACTGCTGGGCTTATCACTGATTCTGAGCACCTGTGCCGTGGGGCGGCCTGCGAACGTGTCGAATGTGTGCGACAT
>CAMBPO010000071.1 GCA_945869725.1 Klebsiella pneumoniae | reverse complement strand
GAACTGTTATGTGGTGACTTGTATCATCTGCTAAGAATGTATCGTTACCGTTTTTCCACCACTCCCAAACGGCCACAACAAGCGTTTGCGGAGCATCACCGAATTATTCAGGCCATTGCAGATCGAGATGGCGAACTGGCGGAAATGCTGATGCGCCGTCACATCAGTGCATCTCGCCGAAACATTGAGCAACGTATGCAGGAGACATCACATGGTAAACAAGACACCCGGCCAACGCTTTCGTGACGCCATAGCAGAGGAGCACCCTTTACAAGTCATAGGTGCCATCAATGCCAATCATGCGCTATTGGCAAAACGCGCAGGATTTAAGGCCATTTATTTATCCGGGGGGGGAGTGGCAGCCGGGTCACTGGGATTGCCGGATCTTGGCATCAGTGGATTGGATGATGTATTGACGGATGTCAGACGGATCACTGATGTATGCGACCTGCCACTGTTGGTCGATGTGGATACCGGATTTGGTTCAAGTGCGTTTAATGTGGCAAGAACGGTCAAGTCAATGATCAAATTTGGTGCCGCTGCCATGCATATTGAAGATCAGGTGGGCGCCAAGCGCTGTGGCCATCGACCCAACAAAGAAATAGTCTCGCAGCAGGAAATGGTTGACCGCATCAAGGCAGCCGTTGATGCGCGTACAGACAACAGTTTTGTGATCATGGCTCGTACGGATGCCCTGGCTGTTGAAGGATTGCATGCCGCGCTTGATCGTGCCGCTGCCTGTATAGAAGCCGGCGCTGATATGATATTCCCGGAAGCCATTACTGAGCTGGCGATGTATAAAATTTTTACCGATAGACTAAAGGTGCCGGTGCTGGCCAACATTACCGAATTCGGCGCAACACCCTTGTACACTGTTGAGGAATTGGCATCGGTCAATATTGCGTTGGTGCTGTACCCATTGTCCGCATTTAGGGCGATGAATAAAGCGGCAGAAAATGTGTATAACGCCATTCGTCGCGACGGCACGCAGAAAAATGTCATCGACACCATGCAGACGCGTGCCGAACTTTATGACCGAATCGATTACCACCGTTACGAGCAGCACCTTGATGCGTTGTTCGCTCATCAGAAAAAATAATTCAGGAGATCAAATCATGGCGGAAGCGAAAGTATTAAGTGGCGCTGGTCTGCGCGGACAGATTGCCGGAAAAACTGCATTATCGACAGTAGGTGTTTCGGGTTCGGGGCTGACATACCGTGGTTATGACCTGCAGGATCTGGCAGAGAACTGTCAGTTTGAAGAAGTCGCACATCTTATTCTCAAAGGACATCTGCCCACGACGGCGGAGTTGACAGAGTACAAATCCCTATTGAAGTCTCTACGAGGATTGCCCAAGGCTTTAAAAGAAGTCTTGGAGCGTATCCCCAAAGACGCACATCCGATGGATGTGATGCGTACCGGTTGTTCGGTGCTGGGCAATCTCGAAACCGAGACCAGCTTTGAGCAACAACAACTGGCCGCAGACAGACTGCTTGCTGTTCTGCCGTCAATTATCTGTTACTGGTACCGGTTCTCACACGATGGCGTCCGCATTAATGAATCGACAGACGACGAATCGATTGGCGCGCATTTTCTGCACATGTTGCATGGTTCAAAACCAAAAGCGTTGCACGAACAAGTGATGAATGTTTCCCTGATTCTGTATGCCGAGCACGAGTTTAATGCCTCGACATTTACAGCCAGAGTGTGTGCGTCCACCTTGTCTGATATGCACAGTTGTATCACTGGAGCCATTGGATCTCTGCGTGGTCCGCTGCACGGTGGCGCCAATGAAGCAGCCATGGAGATGATTGAAAAGTTCAGCAGTGCTGACCATGCGGAACAGGAAATGATGGGCATGCTGGCCCGTAAAGAGAAGATCATGGGGTTCGGGCACGCCATCTACAAAGATTCTGATCCGCGTAACGCCATCATTAAATCATGGGCCGAAAAACTGGCTGCCGATATTGGTGACACTGTGCTTTATCCTGTTTCGGTTCGCTGTGAAGCGGTGATGTGGCGAGAGAAAAAATTGTTCTGTAATGCTGACTTCTTCCATGCATCGGCCTATCACTTTATGGATATACCAACAAAATTGTTTACACCCATTTTTGTGATGAGCCGTCTTACCGGCTGGGCTGCCCATGTGATGGAGCAGCGCGCCGACAACCGTATCATTCGCCCCAGCGCAGAGTACATCGGCCCCGAGCCCAGAACAGTCCCTGCGATACATTTACGTTGATGACTTCTTAACTGCGCTGTCCACCAGATACATGTTGATAACAGTAAAACAGGCTGCCACATAATGAACACTCTTTACAGAAAGCCGCTCCCTGGCACCCAGCTTGATTATTTCGACGCAGCAGACGCAGTCGATTCAATCAGCGCCGGAGCATGGGAAAAGCTACCGTACACATCGCGGGTACTGGCTGAAAATCTTGTACGCCGCTGTAGCCCGGAGAATCTTACTGCATCACTGTTACAGCTGATCGAGCGCAAACGTGATCTGGATTTCCCCTGGTTCCCGGCGCGCGTGGTGTGTCATGACATTCTGGGACAAACGGCGTTGGTGGATCTGGCAGGGCTCAGAGATGCTATCGCTGATCAGGGCGGAGATCCGGCAAAAGTCAATCCTGTGGTGCCAGTGCAATTAATTGTTGACCATTCACTGGCCGTAGAGTGTGGTGGTTACGACCCTCTGGCCTTTGAAAAAAATCGTGCAATCGAAGATCGGCGAAACGAGGATCGTTTCCATTTTATCGATTGGACTAAACAAGCCTTTAAAAATGTAGATGTGATTCCACCCGGTAACGGCATCATGCACCAGATTAATCTAGAAAAAATGTCACCCGTTATCTACGTTGATAAAGGTGTGGCGTTCCCGGACACCTGTGTAGGCACAGATAGCCATACACCCCATGTTGATGCACTGGGTGTTATTGCCATTGGGGTCGGAGGTCTGGAAGCTGAAAACGTCATGCTTGGACGGGCCTCGTGGATGCGGTTGCCAGACATCATTGGTGTTGAGCTCAACGGCAAACTCCAGGAAGGTATTACCGCAACAGATATGGTGCTGGCACTGACTGAATTCCTGCGCCAGTCCAAAGTAGTAGGCGCGTATCTGGAATTTTACGGTGCGGGCGCCGCGGCATTAACACTCGGTGACCGCGCCACCATATCCAACATGGCGCCGGAATATGGCGCGACTGCCGCGATGTTTTTTATAGATCAGCAAACTATCGACTATTTAAAACTGACAGGTCGCGAAGATCAGCAGGTCAAATTGGTTGAGACCTACGCTAAACAGACTGGCTTATGGGCTGACAGTTTAATCAGTGCTGAGTATGAGCGGAAACTGGCTTTTGATTTATCAACGGTGGTCCGGAATATGGCCGGCCCAAGTAATCCTCATGCGCGAGTAGCAACGGCAGATCTGGCCAGCAAAGGCATTGCAGTCAATTTACCTGGTGCTCGAGCGCAGGAAGCTGCGGGAAAAATGCCTGATGGCGCCGTGATTATTGCGGCAATCACCAGTTGTACCAATACCAGCAATCCACGCAACGTGGTGGCGGCAGGGTTAATCGCCAGAAACGCCAACAGGTTGGGGTTATCGCGAAAACCTTGGGTTAAAACCTCACTGGCGCCCGGATCCAAAACCGTGAAATTGTACTTGCAGGAAGCGGGTCTGGAGTCGGAACTTGAAAAGCTTGGGTTTGGCGTCGTGGCATTCGCCTGCACAACCTGTAATGGTATGTCTGGCGCCCTTGAGCCGCAGATACAGCAGGAAATTATTGACAGGGATTTGTACGCAACAGCCGTTTTATCAGGCAACCGCAATTTTGATGGGCGTATTCACCCTTACGCCAAACAGGCCTTTCTGGCGTCACCTCCATTAGTTGTTGCTTATGCCATTGCCGGCACTATTCGTTTTGATATTGAAAAGGATGTGCTAGGCATCGCTGACGGACGTGAGATTCGTTTAAAAGATATATGGCCCGCTGACGAAGAGATTGACGCAGTCGTCAAAGCATCAGTTAAACCCGAACAGTTCAGGCAGGTTTATATACCGATGTTTGATCTGGATCGAACAACTGAAAACAATGTCAGCCCCCTTTATAACTGGCGCGCGGCATCCACTTACATCCGCCGCCCACCTTACTGGGAAGGCGCTCTGGCCGGCACACGCACCATGACCGGCATGCGGGCGCTGGCTGTGCTTGGAGACAATATCACCACTGATCATTTATCACCGTCCAATGCCATTATGATGGACAGTGCTGCTGGTGAGTATCTGCATAAAATGGGCTTGCCGGAAGAAGACTTCAATTCATACGCCACCCACCGAGGCGATCACCTGACCACACAACGTGCCACGTTTGCCAATCCAAAGTTGCTGAATGAAATGGTGGTGGTTGATGGCAAGATCAAACAGGGATCACTGGCACGTATAGAACCGGAAGGAACAATTACTCGCATGTGGGAAGCAATTGAGACTTACATGGATCGCAAACAGCCGCTGATCATTATCGCCGGCGCCGATTATGGACAGGGATCATCCCGGGACTGGGCTGCCAAAGGGGTGCGTCTGGCGGGCGTTGAGGCTATTGTTGCCGAGGGGTTCGAAAGAATTCATCGCACTAATCTGATTGGCATGGGTGTATTGCCACTTGAATTCAAAGCTGGCACGACGCGCACAACGCTTGGCATTGACGGTACTGAAACTTTTGATGTGGCAGGCAGGCGCCAACCCCGAAGTGATCTGACCCTGATTATTCACCGCCGCAACGGCGAGTCGGTTGCTGTGCCAGTCACCTGTCGGTTGGACAGTGATGAAGAAGTATCCATCTATGAAGCGGGCGGCGTCCTGCAACGTTTTGCACAGGATTTTCTGGAGTCTAGCGTCGGAGGTGCAGCGTGAGTCATCCACAAAGCACTTTTACCAGACAGTTAAAAATTCCTGCCACCTATATTCGAGGGGGCACGAGCAAGGGTGTATTTTTTGTTCTTGATGAATTGCCGCAAAACGCACAGGTTCCGGGCAAGCACCGCGATCAGTTGTTGCTCAGAGTGATTGGTAGTCCTGACCCCTACGGAAAACAAATTGATGGCATGGGCGGCGCGACGTCGAGTACCAGCAAAACCGTCATCGTCAGTAAAAGTTCAAAGCCGGATCATGATGTTGATTATTTGTTTGGCCAGGTGTCAATTGATAAGGCATTTGTCGACTGGAGCGGCAATTGCGGCAATTTATCGGCCGCCATTGGTGGTTTTGCGATCACCAAAGGCCTGATGGATGCTGGCAAAGTTCCCAGTGATGGAATCTGTTCAGTCAGAATCTGGCAGGCCAACATCAGCAAAACGATTATCGCGCATGTGCCTGTACGCGCAGGAGAAGTGCAGGAGAGCGGAGATTTTGAACTCGATGGAGTGACGTTCCCGGCCGCAGAAGTTGTGCTGGAATTTATTGACCCGGCAGATGAAGGGGAAGGCGATGCTGGTGGTTCCATGTTCCCCACTGGACATCTGCTTGATGACCTTGAAGTACCGGGTATCGGAACCTTGAATGTCACGATGATCAATGCCGGTATCCCGACTATTTTTGTTAATGCAGCGGATATCGGTTACCAAGGTACTGAGCTTCAGGACGCCATTAACAGTGACACCAAGGCGCTGGCAATGTTTGAGAATATTCGCGCCGCCGGGGCTCTGAAAATGGGTTTGATCAAACACATCAGCGAGGCTGCAAGCCGACAGCATACGCCCAAGGTGGCATTTGTTTCGCCACCAAAAGACTATGTATCGTCCGCAGGAAAGCCTGTCAGTGCTGCCGAAATCGATTTGCTGGTCAGAGCACTGTCGATGGGCAAATTGCATCACGCCATGATGGGCACAGCAGCCGTCGCAATCGGTACTGCGGCTGCGATACCCGGAACGCTGGTAAACCTGGCCGCAGGCGGGGGTAAACGTACAGCTGTCAGATTTGGACATCCTTCAGGCACCTTGCGTGTTGGTGCAGAGGCGACTCAAATAAATGGCGAGTGGACTGTTAAAAAAGCCATCATGAGTCGCAGCGCCCGTGTGCTGATGGAAGGTTGGGTGCGTGTTCCAATTTGATCAATCGCGGTTCCGGTTTTTGGAGGATCTAATCGGTAACACGGTGGTTGCCTTGATTTCCTCCATAACAAAACTGGCGGTGACGTCAAACAGATCCGCATCTATCAGTTTCTGGTAAAGACGGTCATAACCCGGCATATCAGGCACAACGGCTTTTAATAAGTAGTCAATCTGCCCGCCAAGGCGATAGACCTCTAGCACGCCCTCAACACTTTGCACAACCGAATTGAATTTCTCCGCCCATGCCGCATTGTGCTGATTAGTTCGGATAGTGACAAACACCGTCAAACCCAGACCCAACTTGGTTGGATCCAGCAGAGTGACTCGTTGGCGAATCACGCCGCTTTCCTCAAACTTCTGGATTCGCCGCCAACAAGCAGACTTTGAGATAGCAACCTTGTCAGCCAGATCTGCCACAGACAAGGAAGCGTCCTGCTGCATCAGTTCAAGCAGTTGACGGTCCTGCGAATCTAACTCTATGTTCATCTGCTACGTCCCTGCGATAGTCGGCAATAAACTGGTTGATTGTTCCTTTATTTTTCACGTATTTGAAAACATGTTTCGTATTTTATCGTATTGATAACACATTAAGGCACAATGTTCCATGCTGTTGACACTAGACTACTGCCATTGATTAATCAGTCAGGCTGGGTTTATGAACACTTTAATTGAAAAAATTCGCAAAGGCGTGATCGGTCAGAATATGCCCGTTGAAACCGTTTTCGGTTTAAAACCACTGGTGTATGCCGACTATACGGCGTCCGGACGCGGTCTCGATTTTATTGAAGATTTTATCCGCCATCAGGTGCTGCCGTTTTATGCCAATACCCATACTGAAACCACGTTAACAGGCGCCACAACAACCGCGTGGCGGGAATCGGCCCGCCGCATGGTGCGCTCGGCCGTCAACGGACAGGAGCACGACAAGGTTATATTTTGTGGCTCAGGCGCAACCTCTGCGATCAATAAACTGATCGATATCATGAATCTAAGACTGCCTGCTGAACTTGATTCTCAGTGCGGTTTATCCCTGTGCATCGCAGATGACAATCGACCTGTTGTGTTTATCGGCCCTTATGAGCATCACTCCAATGAATTGCCCTGGCGTGAAAGTATTGCCATCGTGGAAGTGATACCCCTGAGTACTGATAGCGGCATCGATATCGCAGCACTGGAAGCCGCCTTGCTCAGACATCAGCACCGCACCTTATTGATTGGCAGTTTCTCGGCTGCCTCAAATGTCACTGGCATAAAAACGGATGTCGCCTTGGTGACGTCTGTGCTTAAACGTTTCGGAGCATTGGCTTGCTGGGACTATGCGGCTGCCGGCCCTTATGTTCCGATCGACATGAACGCCGGGCATCCGTTGGATGCTGTGTTTCTGTCGCCGCATAAATTTGTTGGCGGTCCTGGAACCCCCGGGATACTTGTCGCCAAACAATCTCTGTTCCTGAACAAAGTGCCTGCCGTGGTTGGCGGTGGCACCGTGTTATACGTGACCCCTGAAGATCATGTGTTTGTAAGCGATGTTGAGCGCAGGGAAGAGGGTGGCACCCCTGCGATTATTGAATCAATACGCGCAGGACTAGTGTTCTCACTTCAGCAGCAGGTGGGCACAGATGTTATTCAAGCGCGCGAAAGTGCCATGTGTCAGCAGGCGATGACCAGACTCATGCAATGCAAAAACATTGAAATTCTGGGCGGCGATGCCTGTGAGCGGCTGCCAATCTTTTCCATGAGAATCCGACACAAGGGCCAGGAGCTGCATTACGGTTTTGTGGTATCTCTGTTAAATGATCTGTTTGGCATACAGGTCAGAGGTGGATGTTCGTGTGCCGGGCCTTATGCTCATACATTACTGAAAATGGAGATGGACTACAGCCGGAAAATCGAATCTGCCGTGGTTAAAGGCGTGTCTGTGTTAAGACCCGGTTGGATACGTCTTAACTTTAATTACTTTATCTCTGATGAAGAGTTTGCCTACTTGCTTGGCGCATTAGAACTGGTTGCAGAATTTGGCTGGCGAATATTGCCTGAGTACCAGTACGACCAGGTTTCTGGGGCCTGGCGCCACCAATCCCGCGTTTCTGGCGGCCATTATGCCGGCATCACAAAACCATCGGTTGAAAAGATTGACTGGAATACACAGTTGAACACACTGTTGTTGGATTCAGACCGGCAAGCGTTAGTGCTTAACTGTGACAAGGCTCTGGCAGAGGCCAGGCACACACTGTTATCAACAACAGGCCAGGCCAGCGCGATTGATGTGCAGTTACCTGATCCGCTTAAGTCCTTGCGATGGTTTATGCAGCCCAGTGAAGCGCGGGATCTGTTACGCCAGATGGGGTAACAGGGTATGGAGTACCCGTCAATGTTGGTCGTGCATTTGTAATTACCCGAATTTGCAATAAGCTGCATTTGCAACTAATTGTAGCCTGGGGAAGTATTTCCAGGTTTCACGGTTATATTCCTTTGTCTGCATCACAATAAAACAGGCGGTTGCTTCGTGGCCGTCCTGCACAATGAGCAAGGGATCATGGTAAAAAATAAATACGTCAGTCAATTGAATCTCGCGATTACCACGTCCGCTTGTGTGCTGGGTGTGCTGGCGCCACTGTCCTCACTGCAGTCCCAGGAAGTTATTCCTCAATTGACTCGCATCAATGAAACTGTCGCCAATATCACGCTGGACGGGCGCCTTGATGAAGGTGTCTGGCAACAAATTCCGGTGATAGATGGCATGCAGGTTATTTTGCCTGACACTTTGGAAGAAGCGTCCCTCAGAACCGAAACCAAGATTTTTTATACTGAACGCGGCATTTATGTTGGCGTGATGAATCACCAGGATACCAATACGCTGGTCGCGCGGATGACGCCGCGGGATACTCGCCTGGAACGTGATGGTGTGGTGATCAGTATTGATGCTTCTGGCGAAGGTCTCTACGGTTACATGATGCGTGTCAATCTGGGAGGTTCCAAAACCGATGGCACTATCTTGCCGGAACGTTCCATGAATATGCAGTGGGATGGTTCGTGGGATGCTGTCACCAGTGTGGTTGATGGCGGCTGGGTGGCTGAATATTTTATCCCTTGGTCGATGATGGCCTTGCCGCAAGTCGCCGGTGACGTGCGAAGAATAGGCGTTTATACCGAACGTCAGGTGGGTTCTATGAACGAGACCTGGTCATTTCCACCCCTGCCAACCACCGTGAATGAGTTCCTGTCAGCATTCCAGAAATTTGAATTGCAGGACATTGAGCCGCGACGACAAATTACTTTTTATCCCTATTTGTCGTCGGAATACGATGCCATCCGCAATGACAATGAGGTCAGGGCGGGTGCAGAGGTATTCTGGCGGCCTTCAACCAATACGCAGCTTTCCGCGAGCTTGAATCCTGATTTTGGTAACGTCGAGACAGACGACGTGGTGGTAAACCTCACAGCATTTGAAACCTTTTTCCCTGAAAAACGCGCATTTTTCCTTGAAGGGCAGGATGTGTTTGCTACTTCGCCCAGAAACCAGAGCCCACGAGGCCCGGGTGGCCCAACAACGATGTTGAATACCCGGCGTATTGGCAGCGCAGCCTTGTACAGTGTTCCTGCGGGTGTCAGCACGATTGCAACCGATGTCAGTGCACAATCTGACTTAACCGGCGCGCTGAAATTTACCGGCCAGAATGGTTCTTGGCGTTACGGTACCCTGATGGCTTCTGAAGCCGATATGGATATTCTTGGAACACGACCTGACGGCTCGGTTGTTAAACTGGATGCTGAGGGGCGCGATTTTACTGTAGGTCGTTTGCTGTATGAAGACACCGTTGGTGGCGGGCGTCGATCCATTGGTTGGATGGGCACTTCGGTTAATCATTCCAAAGTAGACGCTACCGTAAACGGTATTGATATGCACTATTTCTCAGCAGATGCACGCTGGGTGTTTGATGGTCAGTTGCTGCAAAGCGACGTGAATGGCGTACAAGGTCAAGGTGCCATAGCAGATCTCATTTTCCAACCACAACGTGGTCGGCAACACAGGATTGCTGCGGGATATCACGACGATAAACTTGAACTGAATACACTTGGTTTTTTAACACGTAATGACTTGATGCATTTTGACTACTTCTACACACGTAATGAGTCAAATGTCGAAGGCTTGTTATCGCGTAGTACCAGTATTTCATTTTTTAATCACTGGAACGGCAACAATGACTGGGTGCGACAAGGTATGTTTGTGGGCAGAAACTACACTTACCTGAATAACCATACATCCATGCTCAGTTTGCGTTATTACCACCGCCGTGTTGACGATAGACTTGGCAGAGGCAGTGGCGATTATTATGTGCCCGGCCGTTGGCAGTTTGTCGCCAACTGGGAAACAGATCCGTCCAAAGTTATTCGTTACACCTTTGGTGTGGACGCCAACACAGAAGATCTGGGTGAGAAGTGGTTAACAACAACAACGGGGATCAATTATCGACCAGTTGACAACTTTTCTCTGAGTGCGGAAATGTCCTATGCCGAGCGTGATGGCCTGCTTGTGTACCGTGGCAATGGCCGTTACACCAGTTTTGAGGCGACACAGTGGTCACCAAAATTCACGCTGGACTATTTTATCAATGCCAAACAACAACTGCGCTTTGGCATGCAATGGACAGGACTGAAAGCCTACGAAAATAAATTCCTGCAGGTCAATCCTACCCGTATTGAACAGCTGCGCGAAGTCGCCAAACCAAATCTGAGCAGTGACAATTTCACGATCAGCCGCATGTCTTTCCAGGCACGTTATCGTTGGGAAATTGCCCCGCTGTCAGACTTGTTTATTGTCTACACCCGCGGAGGCAATCTGCCCGGCAATACCTTTGATGACTACACTGGACTGTTGACTGAAGCCTGGTCTGAGCCCGTTGTGGATACGCTGGTCATCAAACTGCGTTATCGACTGGGCTCCTGAGCCCGGTCGGGATCACTAAACACCGCTGCGCGTTTTTCGAAATGTGCAGCCACTGCTTCTTTCTGGTTGGGTGATCCCATCAACGCAAAAATCTGCTGCCTTTCGGCGGCAAATTGGTCCGCGGCGCCGGCATTGGC
>CAMBPO010000070.1 GCA_945869725.1 Klebsiella pneumoniae | reverse complement strand
GCGGGGGCTACCTCCCCCCATGAAGCAAAGATATCGGCGCCCATACGGTGGCGCGCACGCATCGCCTGGATATCTTTGGTTAATGACTTTTTGATTAAATCAGGGTCTGTGCCGTCCACCAGCATACCAATACCTTTTGCCAGAAAGGGATTGGGAATATCCTGCCCTTCCAGCGCAATCATGCCGTCCTTTCTCGCAATATCTGCAAGCTCAACCAGTCGTGATATCAGCACTTCAGGTTTATCGATTTTATTTTTAAATGTTTTGCCCAACACTGAAATTGCGCCGATAAACTCGCCGAGTGACGAGCGAAACAACACCACCATGATGGATCCTGCCACCACGATTAAAACTGAGGGAACATCGATAAAGGAGCCCATGGAGTCAATGCCGATGGCTGACACAATCAGTCCAAGCGCCCCAATTAAACCGACAATAGTTGCTATATCCATCAATTATTACCTCTTGCCATGTACTGTTCGCTTAGCATATTTTGGATGTTAACGTGCATTGTGAAAACAGGAACGCAACATGATCGAGATTACCTTAGGGAGAAGTCGACACTTGTTGTCTGCAACTTTAACAGCCGCCTGCCTCTCGGTCATCCTGAGCGGTTGCGATCAGGTCAGAGCCAAGCCGTCCTGCCAGGATTACTTTGGCGCAACGGACCTGACGGGTTATCAGTTAATCGATGGCGGCCTAGCGCTTCATCTGGATTCAGGCACGGTTTGGTATCGTTGCCCAGCTGGGCAACGGTACCGCGATGGCGAATGTTTGGGAGAAGCATTAACGCTGAACTTTGCAGACGCTGCTGAATACTTGACAGAACTCAGCGAGCAATCATCCTACAATTGGCGGCTGCCTTCTAATGAAGAATTCAGGTCCATCACCACTCAACGCTGCCGTAATCCGGCTGTCAATACCAATGTATTCGCGCAACTTCCGATCGAAAATTACTGGCTGGATGATGGAAAAAACACCACCCCCAGGCGCAAGTGCGTGGCATACAGCTTCCAAGGACGCATTGCCTGCCGCGAATCACAAGATGCACTTCACCGCTTTATGCTGGTAGCTACGCCCTGAGCCGCGTGGTTATTTGCGCCAGTATTCCTGGTATGCGCGCCAAGCAACCGTCGCCACAAAGCCCAAGCCTATCAGATAAGAAACCAGCCGCAACAAATCAATTTCCGTCAAAAAACTCGATTCCGGCCCAAATGCGACCGCGACAATCAATGGCACCGCGATAATCAGATACAGACGGACAATTCGGCAAACCGCACAAGTGGGCTTGTCATTATGTTCAGGCATTATGCGCGCTCCAGATTCATCAGACCCCGTTTAACTCTTATACATGTTTTCCATGGCTGTAAACTGCCCTTTGAGATAACTGCCCACCCCATCCATACGCTGCACTAAACTTTCCATTCCTGCAAACTGTTTAATGTAACGCTGGTAAATCTTCTCCAGCCGCAACTCCAGCGACGCGAGGTCACGCTTGTGGGAGGCGATCTGTGTATTACCTGAGAGCTTTCGCTGACTGATAGTGCCCTCAGGGCCCAACATTGTCTTTAACCTGATGCTGATGTCTTGAGCAAAACCCTTGGCCCCGGTCGCAAGATCGCTCGTGTTGTCAGTACCGGCAGACAACATTTTAGCTACAGCATCAGGCTTGGTTGTCATTGCAAGATCCAATTTTTGCTGAGTGATTGATGCCTTGCCATCAACGGCAAAGGTAAGCCCCAGATCGCGTAGCGACTCTATGCCGTTTTCAGGGGTGGATGAAGTCTGTGTCATCAGACTGCGCAACTCTGAGCGCAGCGTGTTAACAAATTCTTTATCACGCCGCAGCGTCCCAGTGTATTTATCGCCCTCTGCTGTTACGTCTCGACTTAATTCGTTAAGAACCGTCATGAACTCATTATAACTATCAACCAATCCCTTTAACTTTTCTTTAACCGGTTGAGTGCTGCGCTCTACAACAATGGCAACGGACTGTCCGGGGTCAGAACGGATATCAAGTTGCACACCAGTAATAACATCGGTAATTTGGTTAGACGAGCGCGCAATATTTGCGACACCATTCACGGTGATCAGAGCATCCTGAGCGGTTGTTAACCGATTGCCTGCGCCGGTGAGCCCGACATCAACAGCAGCACTACTGCTGACCACTGTAAAGTCTGCACTCGCGCCACTCTGTCCCTGAAGCACAATCTGCCAGTCAGTTGCACTGGCATTTTTGTTGATAAGCGTTGCTCGCACACCAATATTGGCAGCATTGATCGCCTCGACAAGCCCGGCAGGTGTGTCTGTCGGGACATTGATAACACTAGCAGCTGCGCTTCCCACTTGTATCGATATATTGAATGCTGTGCTGTTATTAAGTCTGCTGTCGCTTGCCGCAAATGACGCGGACGCGCGAGTCGTAGCCGTCGCCAGTTGCTGCACCTGAACGGTATGCCGCCCGGGCAGTGCGCTACTATTCACCGTCACCGGCAAACGACTGGTGTCAGACGATATGACCGATTGGGAAAAAAGCTTACTGACATCCTGAAGATCTACAAACTTCTGCCTGAACTGACTCATAAACGTGGAGACTACCGAGTAACCTGACAACCTGCTTTCAACCGATGCCATACGTTGCTTGGTAGTATCAATACGAGCCGCACCCTCTGCGTTGGCCAAATTTCGCGCCAGTGTCTCAATATCAACACCTGAACCCACATCCAACGACTTTTTGATCGCCGCTGTTTGCCCGCTCGCCTTGCTTACCGATTCCATATCGATTTCTCCTGATTACAGCGACAATCACTCTGTTAGTTCGACACTTCAGCGTAAATAGTTGAACAGATTCAATTGAGAGATTTTTGACACCGTGCTTTGTGCGGCCTCTAACGCCAGCATACGCGCCGACAGCGTGGTCACAGCAGCAGTGTAATCCAGATCTTTTTGCTCAGATAAAAGTCCCCGCAGCATCGTCGATTGCTCCTGCACAATCGTCGACTGGGCCTCAATGACATTTCGCCGAACACCGATCTTGGTCAGTGCCAGCTCCACGTTACCGCGCAGGCCGTCAATTGTCCCGATCTTGGCGCTGATCTGCCGCTGATCACCGTTCTCAAGTGCCACCGCCAAGGATTTGATTTCTGCAAAAGCCAGTGTCGCATCAAGCGCACGGTCGCGGGTCGCGCTGCCCCCTGAAAAAAGCTCGTATCCTGTTGTATTTATTCCCAATTGCTGATCACCCACCCCTTTCAGATAAACGCGGGTGGAGTCACCCTGGTAAGTCACATCTCCCGCACTATTAAGCCGAAAAGGAGCGCTGGTATTTTTGGTGCCTGCAAACAAATAGCCGCCATCAGTGTTACGCGTATTGGCAAGATTCAGCAGTTGAGATTCATAACCTCGGATTTCAGCCGCCATCACCTTACGGTTAGCCAGTGAATATGTGTCGTTCGCGCCCATGACAGCGAGCTCCTGAATACGCATCAGGATATCGCGCATACCACTGACCGCCGTTTCTTCCATCACTAGTCTGTTATCGAGATCGCGCAAGGTTGCGGACTGGGAATCCTGTCGGCTTATCAGCGAGTTAATATTGAGTATTTTCGAGGCAGCACCGGGATCCTCGCTGGGACGCAGCAATTTCTCACCTTTTGCCATCTTAGACTGCAGAGACGCAACCTCCGCATGTTGCTCGGTCAGCACTCGCGTCAGGTCATTAAAATATTGATTGGTAGCAACTTTCATAACCAATTCCACTCAGGATTAACGGTTGGTATTGAGCAAGGTATCAAAGAGCTTGATGGATGCCTGAATAATCTGTGCAGACGCTTGGTAGGCTTGCTGAAAGCGAATGAGGTCAGCTGCTTCTTGATCCAGATTAACCCCGGATACCTGGGATTTCTGGCTGACGGCATGCTCATAAATAATCTGTGTGGTTTCTTTATTCATCGATGCAATTGTTTGCACGTTGCCCACGGTGTTTACCATTGTCAGGTAATAATCCTGCAGCGTTTGCTGATTTACGAGCTTAGTATCGCGTATGTTAATCAGCGCCAACAGATTACGGTTATCGCTGGCAGCGTCCTGATTGACACGCACACCAAACACATCCCCGGCAGTAGGTGATCGGTCGAAGCGCAATGACATGCCTGGCAACAACACACCTGCACTCTCATCAAATCGCCGTCGGGCAATCAGCGCGCCCGACTGATCCTGCAGGTCATAATGCAACTGACCATCTATCGTTGAAAATGACACCCGGAACGGCTCATTGAGTGCGTTTGCTGGGGCACTAAACCCATTGGCAGGTACATTCACCTGTATGTCGGTTGTCACCTGAGACCCAGCGGTCGCATAGACCAGCAACTTTTCGGCTGTGGCACCAGTCGCATAGAGTCCAGTGCTAAGGCCCAGTACCGACAGATCACTGGGTTTCCCCGGCTGACCAAAACTGAATTGCACCTGTTCGCCCACAAAACGCACCACGTCCTGCATTACCGGCGCAGACGTCAACGCATCCTTGACAATACTTCCAGTCTGATCAGTAACCGGCACAGAGACAACGGTGGCTAGCACTGCTGGTCTCTGTTCGACAGCAATCGCTGCCACATTGGTGTTAAACCAGTCGGCCACGCGCTTCGCCGACAGCGATTCTCCGCTAGCGAGCGTCAGAGCCCCTGCCAGCGTTTGCCCATTGATCTTTAGTGCACCGGCCGCAATCAACTGCGTCCCAGCCTGAGCGCCTGTTACAGCCGGAATAGCGCTTGACTGCGTAAATCCTGCGGCTTTATGCCCGTAAAAAAAGGTTGTTCCGCGGTAAGTCAGGCTGCCTACTGAGGCGTCACGTCGATTAGCACTCACATACCGACTACTCTGATCAAAAGCGCCCGTGCGCACTGCATCGACGGCACCCGCGCTGAGCTCTGTGCCAAGGAGGTGATTAAATTCTGCGGTCATTAATTGCAGCTGCGCATCACTGCCGACTGCGGGACGAAAGGACACAACAAAATCGGATGCGCCTTGCGGTACAACCAGCGCCGGCGTGACCTGACTGGTTGACAGCGTCAGCGGAACATTTTTACCTACAAATTTTTCGAGTGAGGGCACATTTGCCAAACTGGCTGGCGCAGCGCGCTCACCCGTCAGCAGTGTGGTTTCGAGTGGTTTGTTATTGGTCGCTGTTTGGCCAACATAATATTTTTCACCAAACGCAAACTGGCTGCCGTCACTGATAGCCAGCCTGATACCGTGGGCTGGCGAACGGTCAGACTTGATCAAGATCGCATCACCGCGTGAGGGCTGCGCCCCAAACCGAATAGAGATACCAGCCGAGGCAATGTTGAGTGTGTTGTCAACTAGTTTTGCAACAATGGTTTGGCTTGACTGATTCTTGAGGTTAGTCACCTGCCAGTCGTCGCCACCGAGCCATGCCACGCTAAGGCTAACTTCCTCATCCAACACCCGGGTTGTCGACACTTGTGTGCCGGCTATTGGGAAGTTACGGCCATCTGTGACAGTGAAACGACGTTCGATGCTGAACACATCAACGCCTACTTTACTGTCCTGCGTTAATCCGTTGCGGTTAACCTTGTTGACGCTGGACACAAAGCGGTCAGCTAACTGATCAATCTGGGATATCAGTGGTGCAAGCACGTCTGAGCGGAAACTGGTCAACCCAGATAAACTGCCACCTGGCACCTTCAATAAAGGTCTGTTGTCCCCGTACTCATCAAGCACCAATGTCTGAAAACCTGGTCGATCCGCCGTTAATTTCACCGACAACGCTTTGGCACGATCACCTGAGACCAGTATCGCCAGAGGTCCAGCATCCTTCACTCTCACGTCCAACTGACCGTTGGGCAATTCCGTCACATCCGTGCCTATCAGCGCAGAAAGATCCTTAATCACAAGGTCGCGCTGGTCAAGCAGGGTCATCGGTTGCTTGAGTAATGTACTGTTTTTTTGTAACTGTCGGTTAACCTCGGCCAACTGAGACGTCAACGCATTAACTTGCTGAACTTTACTTTCCATGTCACGGGCTGACTCTTGATCCAGCGTGCTCAGGTTGCGGGCAAAATCCCGCACCCTGCCGGCAAGGAAGTCCCCCGCTGCTAACAGATCTGCTCGCTGCGGCGCTGACGCAGGCTCATTGCTTAATTTTTCTGCAATACCAAAGAACCGGTCAATTGCCGGAGTCAGTGCGAGCGACTCAGATGAAATAGAATCAATTAAACGACTCGTGTAACTGAGCATGACCTCATGACCCGATAACTGATTTAATGAACTGGTCAGATTTCGTTCAACAAAAGCGTCATAGTTGCGCTTAATGCTACCTAAATAGGCACCGGTGCCCACGTAATGCACGCCAAATTCAGCTGGCTGACTTTCAAGACTGATAGCCTCCTGACGCGAATAACCTTCCGTATGCAGGTTAGCGACGTTATTGCTTACGGTCGCCAACGACTTCTGATACAACATCGTTGCGGACGCGCCAATGGAAAGGATATCGGTCATTTAGACTGCCGGGCATTCATGGTTTCATCGATCCACTTGCCCAGGCCAAGAGATTGGCGTGATGCAATAAAATGCGAAACTTCATTCAAAAACATGTCTTCAAAGTAATCGGTTGACTGATCCGAGAACAAATCACTCTTCATAGGCTCCGAT
This sequence comes from Klebsiella pneumoniae, assembly GCA_945869725.1. Taxonomy (GTDB): domain Bacteria; phylum Pseudomonadota; class Gammaproteobacteria; order Pseudomonadales; family Pseudohongiellaceae; genus Pseudohongiella. The sequence continues at coordinate 4,673 of CAMBPO010000070.1, read as the reverse complement.
GCCTGCTTCATCGACTGCAGCATCATCTGCATAAATGCAGCTTCAAACTCGTTGGCCGCTTTGCGACCGGCAGAGGCTGAGTTGTTTGAAGCGGCATCCGAACGCAGCTGCTGCAAGCCGCTGAAATCATAAAAACTGCCAACTGTAGACTGTGCATCGATACTCATCAGATCACCACCAACTCAGCACGCAGGCTGCCTGCCCGTTTCAGCGCTTCCAAAATTGCAATTAAGGAGGAAGGCGTGACACGAACCTGATTCAGGGCATCAACAATTTCCTGCAATTCAACACCGGTATCAAATACAAACATACTGCCAAATTCCTCTTCGACTGACAGATCTGCATTTTGCACACCCACCGTCTCACCATCGCTAAACGGTAGCGGTTGACTGACCTCATTAAGGCTATCAACGCGCACCGTCAGAGTGCCGTGTGAAACAGCTGCTGCAGTCACTCTCACGGAACGGTTAATGACCGCCGTCCCGGTTCTTGAATTGATTACAACACGTGCCGTTGGCTCACCAGGCTCGATTTCCATGTTCTGTAAATCGCTGATGAAGCCAATTTTCTGCACTGCGTCTGTAGGCACTGTCACCGCCACCGATACTGCGTCGAGTGGCACCGCTGTGCCGGCTCCGTACAGGTTATTGATCGCTGTGGAAATTCGGTCAGTGGTAGAAAAATCCATATCGCGCACGTTAAAAATAACGTGATCAGCCGCTGCAAACGGTGAATCAATCGGCGCCTCGAGAATTGCGCCGTTGGGGATGCGTGCAGACGTCGGCACACCAATTTCCAGGCTACTGTCCGCGCCTTGAGCGCTAACACCAGTGACGGACAACGGTCCCTGCGCCAATGCGTATACCTGGCCATCGATACCGCGAAGTTCCGTCATAATCAGGTTGCCGCCGCGAAGACTGGTTGCGGTACCGATCGCAGAGATATTGATGTCCAGCCGCTGTCCCGGCTTTGCAAACGCTGGCACTTCTGCGGTAACCAACACAGCGGCAACGTTATCGGTCTGCACCGCCTGGTTTGCATTCTGTCTGGCTAATGCCATCAGTGAGTCACCCAGATCAAACTCGCTGATCGGACTGTCAACACTCACGCCTAATCCAGACAACAATGCACGCATACTTTGGCCGGTCAACGGGAGATCTTTACCGTCACCGGTACCGGAGAGCCCGGCAACGAGTCCATAGCCAACCAGTTGGTTGGTGCGAACGCCAGCGATGTCCGTCAGGTCCTTGATACGATCGGCATAGGAAGTGCTGTTAACCACTAACACCGCAATCAGCGCAGACTTCAACATTTTTTTAAACATGATGCGATACCTCAAAATGGCCACAGACTGAACAGTGTGCGGATGCCAGCAGGTGTTTTTGACGCTCTCGCCAGATCGCCGGAGCCACTGTAAGAGAATTGCGCATTTGCAATGCGTCGGGACAATACCGTGTTATCCGGCTGAATATCTTCGGGGCGCACAACACCACGCACACGAATCACTTCTGAGCCCTCGGTTAACGTGAGTTTTTTCTCGCCCAGAATCACCAGGTTGCCGTTGTTCATAACATCAACAACCACGGCAGAAATAGAACCGGTGAGTTCTGCAGACTGATCAGCCTGGCCACCGCCATTGGACGAGATCGATGAACCCGCGGTTGATATGCCTTGAAAGAAACCACTGCCCGGTAAAATCGCGTCAGCCTGGTTGGAGCCGAGGATATTGTTAGATGTCTCACGTTCGGAATTAAGATTGGAAGATCGTGAGGCTTGCGCAGTCTCGTTAAGCAGTACGGTGATGATGTCACCCACTTTGACTTGCCCGCTCTGATAGATGCGACGTGAGGGATACAGACGACCACCATTATCCATAATAGATCCGGTACTTATCCGCGCAGGTGGCGCCTCACTGGGGTATACCAGTCCAAAATCAGACGTCATCTGATTGCTCTCAGGTGCCGCAACCGCGCAAGCGCCAAGTACCGGAATCATCACCATCAAGACAATATTCTTAACTAAAAACATAATGCCGCCTGTTACATCGTAATTATCAGAGGTTGTTGTTCAGGAAGCGCAGCATGCCATCGGCAGCAGAAATCGCCTTCGAGTTAATCTCATAGGCACGCTGCGTCTCGATCATGTTCACCATTTCTTCCACAATGTTGACATTTGATGCCTCAAGCGATCCCTGCATCAGCATACCTGCGCCCTGAGCTCCGGGAATCCCAACAATCGCTGCACCGCTGGCGCTGGTCTGCTGATACAGATTCCGGCCGATTGGCTGCAGTCCGGCATTGTTAACAAATCGTGACAGTTGTAATTGTCCAACCTGCACTGAACCACCGCCATTGGCCAATTCAGCAGACACCGTGCCATCGCGCCCGATGGTGATGCTGGCCGCGTCTGCCGGAATGGTGATTGCAGGGATAATTGCTTCACCGGTGGCGGTCACCAACGTACCCTCACTGGACAGCTTTAATGATCCGTCGCGAGTAAACGCAATGGTGCCATCAGCTTGCTGTACTGACAGAAAGCCATCGCCGGCGATTGCGACATCCAGCGCATTTTCGGTGGACAGCATATTGCCCTGACGATGAACTTTTTCAGTAGACACAACACGCGTACCGGTGCCGAGCATCAGACCCGTTGGGTTCTGTGAATTGACATCCGCCTGTGCACCGGCCTGAACGATACGCTGGTACAGCAAGTCCTCAAACATCGCACGGTCTTTCTTAAAACCAGTGGTATTTACGTTAGCCAGGTTGTTGGCTATCACGGTCATCCGCGTTGATTGCGCGGAGAGACCGGTTTTGGCAACCCACATTGAAGCATCCATGATTATTTACCCTTGTTCGTTAATGTTGATTCAGTGTTTAGCGCAAGCCAATCATGGCCGAGCCATCTTTATCCAGTTCTTCCGTTTTTTTGATGATCTTCATCTGCATCTCAAATGATCGGTATAAATCAAGCAGATTCACCATGATTTCAACCGGATTTGCGTTGCTGCCCTCAAGTGAGCCAACTGAGATGGACACCGGATTAGGACCCGTTTCAAAATCCCCGCCGGCACCCGCTGAACCCTGAACCTCGTACAATCCATCAGTACGCCGGTTTAGCTGGACATTACTGGCATCGCGCAACATCAGCGTACCGATCTGATTAGGTTCACCGGCCACCTCGTTAGGATCTGTGGCAAAAATGCTGCCATCCGGACCGATGTCAATCAAAAAACCTGTCGGTACAGTGATTGGTGCACCCTCTCCCATTACCACATGCCCTGCGCCCGTCAGCATCAGCCCGGTTGAACTCACCCGCAAATCACCGCGTCGGGTGAAGGCGATACTGCCATCCGGTGCCTGCACGCCAAGCACCGACTTGTCATTCAAAGCGATATCGGTATCGTTCCCCGTGTAGGAGATCGGACCACTCTCAAGTAGCACCCGATCAACTGCCGACGACAGGATAGGCTGAAATCGGGTGGGTAATCCCGGCCCACTCAAATACGCTGATTCCGTCGTGGTGGTGGCGGCCCTTTTGTAGCCCGTCGTCGACAGATTGGCCAAGTCGTTGCTGAGCTGAATCCGGTTCAACTCATGACTGGTGGCGGCGCTGAGCGATGTAAAAACTAACCTGTCCATTTTAGTACCCCGACCCTAAAGTCGCGTTTGGTTAACCGCGCAGATTGATAATCGCCTGCGTCATGGTATTGGTAGTTTCAATCGCCTTGGCATTGGCCTGGAAGTTACGCTGCGCGGTGATCAGATCCACCAACTCCGCAGTCAGATCGACGTTGGAGCGTTCACGTGCACCAGCACGTAACGTTCCAAATCCAGCTGATCCGGGCTCACCAAAAGTTGCAGAACCGGATGCGGAGGTTGCATAGAAACCTGAATCGCCTATCTGGCGAAGCCCCTGGGGATTCGCAAATTTAGCCGCAATAATTTTACCGAGCGACTTCTGCGTACCGTTGGAGTAGCTTGCGATGACCAGACCATCATCGCCAATATTCACGCCGACCAGGTCGCCCTCGGGTGCACCATTCTGATTTTGGCTTAGCACCGCAAACGGACTATTAAACTGCGAGCTTTTAGCATAGTCCAATGCCACGATCGTGCCGGTGATACCGGCACTTTCTAGCTTGGCACTACCAATCGGAGAGACCAGAGCACCGCTTGTATCAAAGGTTATTTCACCTTTATCAAGGAATATAGGTGACCAGTAAGGAATGTTAGTGTCGTCAAAATTACCTTTATCTGTAGTTTCTGTCCATTTGCCATCCTTGCCCTGTGATGCGTAAACATTTCCCCCAGACTGTTGTTCCTGTGATAGCTGAATGTAGCTTGAGGTTTTCCCGAATACGGTATCAATGTTATCCAAGCCCCAATCAGGCGAGCCAGCAATTTGTATGAAGGATTCTGCACCTTGCGTAGAACCATTGATCAATAATGCACCGCGTACAGCATCAAAATCGACTTTAACACCGGATACTGTGCGGCCCAGGTTATCTGCCATTAAATTGATCTTGTCCTGCAAGTGCTTTGTGAATGTGCCAATCGAGTACTGGCCAGGCTCCAACCGGATCTGCGCCGATATCCCATCCACAATCACAGTCAGGTTTCTATTCGCAGCTGTCACAGCAAAAGATCTTCGCGGATCAACGCCCATCTGCT
>CAMBPO010000069.1 GCA_945869725.1 Klebsiella pneumoniae | reverse complement strand
ACGCTGTATGTGAAAGAGGTAGGCGCTGCAGCGCCGTTATTGGCGATTAACGAACAGGTGCCACTGAATCCTGCATCCACGATCAAGACCCTGACCACACTGGCCGGGCTTGAGTTGCTGGGCCCGGCCTATACCTGGACAACCGAGGTCTACGCATTGGGCGACATCAGCGACGGAACTCTCCACGGTGATCTGTTGATACGCGGTGGTGGTGATCCGTTTCTGGTTGAGGAACATTTTCGCAGCCTGTTGAAATCTCTGCAGCGCCGCGGTGTCAGCAACATCACTGGCGACCTGATCATTGATGACAGCCTGTTTCACCCGTCGGTGAGTCAAGAGCCACTGATCGATAATGACAGTCGACGTGCTTATAACGTGTTGCCACATGCGCTGATGGTCAATTTTCAGACGGTGAACTTTTATTTTTATCCGCACCCCAATGGTCGTGATGTGTTGATCAAAGCGGATCCTGCGTTGCCCAATCTTGCGATCAATAATCAGTTGGGCCAGAGCGACGCCCCGTGTAGTGGTTTTCAGCGTGGTATCAGTGTCAATGTTGACGAGGCCGGCAATACCGTCACCTTCAGTGGCCGCCTACCGTCGCGTTGTGATGAATATGTGCTGACGCGCTCGGTGCTGGATGCGCCCGCTTACGCCTACGGTTTGTTTATGCAACTGTGGCAGGAGCTGGGCGGGCAATTCAGCGGCAGGCTGCGTGAGCGCGCTCTGCGGGCAACCGAATCATCGGCGCCGATCGTCAGCTGGAGCTCTCCACCACTGTCAGACATCATTAAATCCATCAACAAGTACAGCAATAACATGATGACCCGGCACCTTCTGCTGGCACTGGGTTTACAACACTCGGGAGCGCCTGCCACGGTAGACAGCGGCATTAAAGCCATACGCGAATACTTGGAATCACTGGGCATCGACCATCAACAGCTGGTGATGGTTAATGGCTCTGGCTTGTCGCGGGAGGAACGGCTCAGCAGTGAGATGTTAGGGGCCGCACTGGAACATGCTTATGAGATTTCCACAATGCCAGAGTATCTTGCATCACTGCCCTTATCAGGTCTCGATGGCACCATGCGAACACGACTGACACAACAAGGCCCTGCCGGCAGCATGCATGTCAAGACCGGCTCGCTGGATGATGTCGCCGGCGTTGCAGGTTATGTTCATGCGCGCTCAGGCAAACATTATGTTGTCATTGCCTTGCTGAATCATACGGCAGCAGATACCGGACCCGGCCAGGAATTGGGTGACGCTTTGTTAAGCTGGGCATGGGCGCAGTAAGCTCAGTCTGTGGAACTGCCCTGGCTGATCGTGGTCTAATCGGGCTCTAATCTATGAGTGATCTTGGCAATCAGGCATGTGATGCAGGAACCGCAGGCAGAAGACTTCAATGAGTTTGATGGGCGATTACTCGCACCGGGGCTGCAGATGGCCATGGAGCCTGACCTATCGTTAACATCGCAGCTCCATGAGCCCGACAAAATTGGCACCTCTTTGTTCCTCCCGGTCACCGCCAGTATTCTGCTTCATCTAAGTCTGTTGGTGATGGCGAGACAACTGATGGGCGGCGCCGATTTAAATGTGGAGCCAACTGTCACACAAGCACCTAGCATCCAGATCCGTTTCCAGCCACGCCCTCAGCCGCCAGAACCTGAATCCGTTGTAGCCGTTGAAGAAGTTAAAACGGTTGAACCGCTGGCAACATCGGCCGCAGAGCCTGTCACACCTGCTGACAACCGCCCGCAAACCATGACAGACACACCGGCAGAACAAGCTCCTGAACCAATACCAATGACCCCGCGACTGGTTGCTCCAGCGTTGCTGGATCTGAGAGACATGATTCAAAACCGGTCACAAGTGGATGTGACTGAGCGACTGACTGGCGGCATAAGCTGTGATGAACGTCAGCGACGCAACAAAATGCTGGACTGCGGCGAGGAGAATGCTAACGCCCGATTGATCACGTCAAGTGACGAGCAAAACCCGACAGTTGAATTGTTTACCGGCTTAAACACACCTGCTCCGCGTCATGCTGGTCAGCCCAGAGACGCTACCAATCCAGACACCCGCGCAGCGGTTGCGCGTGACAACTTGACCGGCAACCTGGGGGCAGGCCCACTGATCCGCAGCGTCATGGGCCAACCGTAAGATACTGAATACTAACCGTATCGACCGGTAATGTAATCTTCTGTCTGCTTTTTCCTGGGATTGGTAAACAAGGTATCTGTGTCCCCGTACTCGACCATGTTGCCCATATACATAAAGGCCGTGTAATCGGACACACGCGCAGCCTGCTGCATGTTGTGGGTCACAATAATAATTGTGTAATCCTGTTTGAGTTCGTTGATCAACTCTTCAATCTTGAGTGTCGAGATCGGATCCAGAGCCGAGGCTGGCTCGTCCAGCAAGATCACTTCCGGTTCTATTGCTATCGCCCTTGCAATCACCAGACGCTGCTGTTGTCCACCAGACATGCGAAATGCATTTTCCTGTAACCGGTCCTTAACCTCATCCCAGAGCGCTGCTGCCCGCAGTGACTTCTCAACAACCTCGTCAAGCACACGACGCGAAGTCACGCCTTGCAGGCGCAAACCATAGGCGACATTTTCATAAATGGTCTTGGGAAAGGGATTTGGTTTCTGGAATACCATGCCCACACTTCGTCGTAAATCAGCAACATCAACGTCACGGTCGTAGATGTTTTTGCCATCCATCACTATCTCGCCCTCAATACGGCAGATATCCACCAGATCGTTCATGCGATTAAAGCAGCGCAGCAGCGTCGACTTTCCGCAACCAGACGGCCCGATAAACGCGGTCACTCGCTTTTCAGGGATCATCAGATTGATGTTTTTTAACGCCTGGTCAGCATCGTAAAAAAGGTTGAGGTTGTTGACCTGTATCTTGGCTACCTCATCATTCAACGACATGGTTTCGCGCTCACCGATCTTGCGAGCAGAAGCAGGCGAAATCGACGGGCGGTCACGTCGGTTTGCAGGGTCTTGAGAAGCTGTCGCCGCATCACCTTTGAGTGTTGTTGTCTGGTCACCAGTCATGTCATATCCTGTTGTTTCAATAAGCATTTTCTTAATATTTGTTACTATTCGCCGGCGCTGCGATAACGCTCGCGCAAGCGGTTACGAATACTGATGGCTGCCAGGTTAAGCACCATAATCAGGATCACCAGAACCAACGCGGTGGCATAGACCAGGGGTCTGGCGGCCTCCACATTGGGACTTTGGAAACCGACATCGTAAATATGAAATCCGAGATGCATGATCTTGCGCTCAAGATGCAGGAATGGGAATGTCGCATCGATAGGCAATGCTGGTGCCAGTTTAACCACTCCCACCAGCATCAAGGGTGCAACTTCACCTGCCGCACGTGCGATAGCCAGAATCAGACCGGTCATCATCGCGGGCGTTGCCAGCGGAATAACCACTTTCCAGAGAGTTTCCGACTTGGTGGCACCCAGCGCCAGACTGCCCTGGCGAATGGTACTTGGTATTCGCGCCAAGCCCTCTTCCGTGGATACAATCACAATAGGCAGCGTCAGCAACGCCAGTGTCAGAGAAGCCCAGATCAAACCGGGCGTCCCAAACGTAGGGGTCGGCAAGGCTGTCTCATAAAACAGCTGATCCAGGCTGCCTCCCAGGTAATACACAAAAAATCCCAGACCAAACACCCCATACACAATCGATGGCACACCCGCGAGGTTGTACACCGAAATACGGATAATACGCGTCATTGTTCCCTGTTTTGCGTACTCGCGCAGATAGATTGCTGCCAGAATACCAAAGGGCGTCACAATAATTGACATCACCAGTACCATGGTGACAGTGCCAAAAATCGCTGGGAAGATACCGCCTTCAGTATTGGCTTCGCGCGGATCTTCGGTCAAAAACTCCCATAAACGCCCAAAGTACTGAGCGGTTTTGCCAAAAACCGACATCGCATTTGGCTCGGTTACCCGCATGATTGCTGCCAGCGAGATGTCAACAGCGTTGCCGTCTGACATTTCCATTTTCAGCGTGTCACGGCGGGTACTTGCATAAATGACATCGAGCTCTTGGCGCAGCACCGCATACTGTTCATCCAGTGCGACCCTTTCAGCGGCGATTCTATCCAGCTCGATCGCCCGGATGTCCGCAGGAGTTTCATCCAGCTCAAGACGTCTGGTAGCCAGTCGCAAGTCATCCAGACTGGTATTGATGCGGCCGATGGTTCCGCGTTCAAGCCGACGAATTTCGTCGTGCAGCTCAAGACTGCGCGTTATCGCCGCTTGCAGCTCCGGCATAAAATTGTCGGACTCCGGGGTAGCAAGCTCCACTCCTTCACGTAACAGCGCCAGCGGACGGCCGTAAAAGTTGCCCCACTCCCGACGCTCTACCACCATAATGTCCTGCGGATACTGCCAGGGCTGCATGCCCAACTCCAGGTACCATGCAAAGTCTCGGTCGGTCTGGTCACGGTTGCCCAACTTGATCAAGTGACGTGTCACAAGATCGATGTCGTCGGGAACTGCTTCGCCTGAATCGCGGGCGATGGCAGCAGGCACAGTTTCGCTGCGCACAATCTCGCCGATGAGAGTGCTTTGTTCACCGTCTGCATTTGACAGATTGATCAGCGCGACATCGGATGGCCAGAAATGGCCAAACCCTCGCACTGCAATCAATCCTATCAAACCAACAACCATGATCATGCTGAAGGCGACCGCACCGCCATTCAGCCATATCCATGGTGTTCCGCTTTTGAACCACTGACGCATGTAACCCATTATGTTGTGCTCGTACCTCATGTCGACTGTCTGGATTTACAGATTGCTATAACGTTCTCTCAAGCGCTGTCGGATGATTTCCGCCAAGGTATTCACAATGAACGTCAGTGCCAGCAACACCAGAGCAGCCAGGAACAATACCCGGAAGTGCGACGAACCCACCGCTGTTTCAGGCAACTCAACTGCAATGTTGGCGGATAAGGTGCGCATTCCCTCGAAGATATTAAAGTTCACCACCGGGCTATTACCGGTGGCCATCAATACGATCATGGTTTCTCCGACCGCTCGCCCGAAACCCATCATCACCGCTGAAAAAATACCGGGACTTGCTGTCGGCAACACGACACCCATGACTGTTTGCCAGCGGGTTGCGCCCAGCGCCAACGATCCTTGAGTCAGGTGTCTGGGCACCGTAAAGACGGCATCTTCGGCGATGGAGAAAATGGTCGGGATAACAGCAAATCCCATGGCAATGCCCACAATCAATGCGTTGCGTTGATCGTAGTTGATGCCAATATCAGTGAACCACTGACGCATGCTGCCATCAAATAACCAGACTTCTACCCATGGGCTCGACTGCACACAGATAAAACCAAACGTCAGGATCACCGGCACGGATATGGCCGCTTCCCAACCTTCCGGAATCTTTGACCTGAAGCCGGCTGGTAAATTCGTCCACAACAGTGCAAACACTAAAAGGACCACAGGCATCAACAGGAAAAAACTGAATATTGCCGGCAAATTGTTTTCGACAAAAGGAGCCAGCCATAGACCTGCGAGAAAACCAAGGATGACTGTTGGCAACGCCCCCATGCTTTCGATGCTGGGTTTTACGAGACCACGCTGTTTAGGAGTCATGAAGTAAGCGGTGTAAATCGCACCGGCTATTGCCAGCGGTGTCGCAAACAACATGGCGTACAAAGCGGCTTTTAACGTGCCAATAGTCAGAGGCACCAAGCTGAATTTGGATTCAAACTCATCCGAACCAGATGACGATTGCCAGATGTACTCAGGATCTTCGCGCCCCTCGTACCATACCTTGTTCCACATCGCTGCCCAGGACAGCTGGGGATGCTCGTTCCACATGGATGCCGAACTGACCTGCTGCTCACTGTCGAGCCACAAAACCCGGCCGTTAATCTGCGAAATGGCGATGTGCGCCAGACTGTTGTCACTCACCTCATCAAGGAACAGGGTACGTGATGAACTGCCGTAGTGCACGCCAAGCTGCCCGGCGGCATCAACAACAATAAACCCCTTGCGGGTGTGCTCAGGTGCTATCGCGGTAATGGCGGCACCGTGATTTCTGAACTCGCGAATCAAGGTCAGCGTAAAGTCGTTGGCGTTGTCATTCTCGCGCACCAGAAACCACTGACTCAGATTGCCGGATTCTGTACCCACCACAATCGACACAGAACCGACCAGGAACTCAACAGCAGTGACGCGCTCACCGCGACCCACATCGACTGACTCAACCAGACGAGCCTGAGCAGGATTCACAATGTCATAAAAATGGATGCGACCCTGATCGTCCAGCACGAACAGGTTCCGTAAAGACTTATCCAGCATCAACTGCTGTGCGTTGCCTGGAATGGCCGGCAAGGTCTGCACGTCCGTGGTCACTTGCACAGCCCCGGTCAGCAAGTTTTCACGCGAGGTCATTCTCGCCAGTAACAACCTGTTGTCTTGCGTTACCGCGGCAATTGCCGTGGTTGCGCCGCCGCGAGCCAGTACCTCGGTGGTGATGTGCGTTAAAGCCTGACCCTGTTGGTCAATTTGTATCGCAGACTCACCCAATGGGAAATCGAGCTTTGGCGATACAACCCGTTGGCTGTCCGGAAAACTGACATCGAATGCATGACGGGCAAGTACCGCAGAGCCATTATCAAGACCGTAGACCACGGTATTAGATATGGTTTCTGCGTAACCAAAACTACTGACCGCAGTACCCTCAGGGAGCGGCACTGCCACACGCAATTGTTCCTCACCCGTTTGCGTATCAAAAAAGACTGATTCCGCGTTGCGCGTGTACTGAATTCCCAATATTTCGTAGCGGTCCAGAAGAAGTCTGAACGTCTCTGACTGCTGTTCCGGTAGCGCAAACTGATGCTGCTCATCGACGGCAGCTCCCCGTAGAATCGGCGCGACCTCGTAGAACAGGTAAACAAAGATGGTTAACAGAGCAACAACAACACCATAACCGGCAGTGGTGATGCCCCAATGCGCGATCTTGTCGCGTCGGGCGCGTTTTTTTCTGAGAATTTTGCGACTGGCAAGATCAGGTAGCAGGCTGTTTCCGCGCCTGATTGAATTAACCGTGTTTGATGGCTCGATCTGAGCGCTTGAATCAGCGTTTCCAACAGCAGGCGCGTGGCCCGGCGTACCCGGAGTGTTGTCTGTCATGTAAAAGCGTGCTCCTGCCGGGTAATGCCTTTTTGCTGAGAGTTTACCAACAAGTACCGTTGAGTCGCCAAGAAATCAATACTGACCCGGCAACAGACAGTCCCTTGTTTTTTCGGAATACAAACCAATCAGCGCACACACGCGATTAGCAAATCAAGTCTGCGCATTAATCATGCCTGTCAAATGACAGGCTTAACCGCTGATCGGTGTGACACCAACTTCGGTTAGTTTATCCCAAGCTGTTCCAACATGCGCTGTGCGATTATCGCCGGCAAAGGTACGTAACCGTCACGGTCAACGACCTCTTGACCTTGTTTGCTATACAACATCTTCACAAACTCACGGGTTACCGGATCAAGCTCACGATTGGGATGCTTGTTAATGTATACCAACAGGTAGCGGGCAAGCGGGTAATCTCCGGTGGCCGCATTGGCAGCACTCGCTTCATACGCGATGCCGCCTTCGGTTGCCGCCAAGGGCACCGCACGCACGCCCGAGGTGCGATAACCGATTCCGGTGTATCCAATACCATTGGCCGATTCTGTGACACCCTGCACGACGGATGACGAACCGGGCTGCTCATTAATGCTGGACTTGAAGTCACCACCACACAGTGCGTTGTCTTTAAAGAAACCATAGGTGCCAGACACTGCATTTCGGCTGTACAGCGTAAAATCGCGATTTTCCCAGTCACCAGTCAGACCCAGATCGCCCCAGCGTTGAATATCCGCGGGGGCACCGCATCGACGTGTCGCAGAGAAAATTGCATCAACCTGCGGCAGGCTGAGACTTTCGATGGGGTTATCACGGTTCACATACACCGCCAGCATATCCACGGCCACCGGCAACTCGGTTGGCTGATATCCGTGGCGCGCTTCAAATTCCTGAATTTCGGACTGACGCATCGGGCGACTCATCGGTGCCAGCATGGCGGTACCTTCGGTCAATGCAGGCGGCGCAGTCGACGAACCAGCCCCTTGAATCTGCACATTCACATTCGGGTAATACTTGGCAAATTCTTCCGCCCATAACGTCATCAGGTTATTCAGGGTATCTGAACCAATACTGGAGAGATTTCCTGACACTCCCGAGGCCCGGACGTAATCCTGCAGGGCTGGATCAACGTCTGCCATCGTGACGGCAGGTACAACCAAACTGCTGGTCAAACTGATAGCGATCATCAGACGTTTAAACTTGTTCATCCGCAACTCTCCCCGGCCCAAACAACAAAAAAGTGACTGCCTGCAGTCAATGCCTGCAATATAGCCATCGCTTATGACACTTATATGACAAAGCTGTAATACAACAGCCCTTCGGACGAGCTCCTCAGGGCTTTCGCTTTGCGTCAATGCTGCTACCTGAAGGCTCCACGGCTGCATTGCTTTTAGTGTTGACAGCGGGTTGTTCCCGGCCTAGTTCGGACAAGCGCACTGCGATGCGTGTGGAACGTTCTGAGACTCTCAGCATCATGCGTAAACTTTCTATTGCGGGATTCATATGTTGCTGTGGTATCACCCCCTGCACACTAGCCTCGAGCAAACTGGTCTTCAGCTGTCGGAATTGAGCACGCAGTGTCTGGTACTCAGCTTCGATTGACTCAGGGCTGAAACTGGATGACTGGGGATCACAGCGACCAATCATCGCTACCACCGATGCCTGATAAGCAAGAATCTCTTCACCGACCGGTGTTTGAATCAAGAACTCTACATCGGCGTCCGACTCAGCATTGGCATGGCAAATGCACTGATGCTGAACTGAAATCCAACTACCGCGACAAGCCACCCGGTCATGGTAGTGCCCACCGTTGCACCCAAGACAATGCTAAGCGCCTGATGAATACCTAACAGACCTGCGTTGACAAAGCCTATCGTTGCGATGGTGACGGCACTCGATGATTGCACCAGGCTGCTTAGCAGGAACAAGCCTAAACCGCCTGCCAGAGTACCAAAGGCTACCAGCATGGGGCATAACTCCTGTCACTCATTTAAACACGACGGTTTTATTACCGTTGACAATGATGCGGTGTTCGCAGTGCCATTTCACGGCACGCGCGAAGGCTGCGCACTCGGCATCCCGGCCAATCTGCACCAGTTCGTCGATATCAAAATTGTGGTCTATGCGCTCAACCGCCTGTTCAATGATAGGGCCTTCATCAAGATCGGTGGTGACATAGTGAGCTGTTGCGCCAATGATTTTGACGCCACGCAGATAAGCCTGACGATAAGGATTGGCACCTTTGAACCCGGGCAAAAATGAATGATGAATGTTAATCGCCCGCCCGGCCATCATCTCACACATGCGTGGCGACAGAATCTGCATGTATCTGGCAAGCGCCAACAAGTCGACCTGTTTCTCCCTGATGATGTCCATCATGGCATCTTCCTGTTGCACCTTGGTGTCCGGTGTCACCGGCAAATAATGGAAGTCCAAACCATACCATTCAGAAATTCCTCGCATCGCTTCGTGATTGGAGATTACGCCCACCACCTCTGCCGGCAATGCACCACTGCTCCATCGGTGCAATAAATCTGTCAGGCAGTGTCCGTGTGTTGACACTGCGAGCAGAACCCGCGCGCGTTTACGCACATCAAAAAAACTCCACTCCATGTCGAATTGTTTTGCCAGAGGCAAAAAATCCTCATCCAGTTTTTCTGCGGACGGCAAATCGGCTTCAACCTCTTCGAACTCTACCCGCATAAAAAATCTGTCGATGACCGGATCACGATGCTGTGCCGCATCACTGATTGTGGCACCGCGCTGAAACAGAAAATCACTGACGGCGCGCACAATACCATTAGCTTCAGGGCAGGAGACGGTTAACACATACTTGTTGCGTTGTTGCAGGTTCATAATACTTGATGATCACCAGATGCTGTTTCAAAGCAAAATCTTAACATCTTTAAAGGCGCTTAAAACTTGCCACCCGATCGGGGGGTCTACAAAACAAGAGGTTTCATCGACTCGTTTTGAAAGCGCAGGGACGTTGCACCAGCAACGGCCTTTCTTTCAGGCTGGATTGCGCGTTATCCTTGCCTACACAATACCGCGCTTTTAAACCGGAATCACAGCCAAATGCCAGATCCCACAAAAATCCTCCCGGAAACAAGTGCCCGCCTTAAAATCAATGGCTTACTGACGGCATTTATGGCCATGCTGTGGCTGACCTTGGCGCAAGCACAGCCTGTTCCACAACTGACCGGTACATGGCGTGGATCGCTCATCGCCGCGCAAATGGATCCATTGGAAGTTGTGTTGCATATTCAATCTTCGCCCACAGGCAGCACTGCCGGTTATTCAGCCACGCTGGATATTCCAGCGCAGTTTCGAAGCGGTTTGCCCGTCGCATCAATCAGCCTGAATGGCAACAACCTGCTGGTCAGCATGCCAGCTCTGGACGCCGAATTTTATGGCAGTCTTGTCTTCGATGAGCAAGGCTCCCACGTGATAGCCTTAAACGGTGACTGGAGTCAGTCTGGCGAATACGTACCTTTGAGACTGCAACGGAGCAACTGAACTTGAAATATCTGCATTCCATGGTTCGGGTCAGCGAGCAAGGCCGCTTTACGCTGGCATTTCTGGCGGCTGAAGGTGATGATCAGGCGCAGATCAAATTGACCTATAACTGGGATCCAGAAGTCTATGGTGAGGGCCGTAACTTTGGTCATATCGCCTATCAGATGTGCGTTCTACCGATAACATTTCGATCGAACTTCTGCAGAGAGGCGCACCGCTCGAACCCGCGGAACCTTGGGTCAGCATGCCCAATTCCGGCAAGTGGTAATGGCATAAAAAATTGAACGCTTCGTCTTCTGGTGGTTTTCTTGAGGCAGGCGCCGCGCTCGTTTATCATCGCGCGTTTTGGTAAAAGGTAGCACAATGCAAATTCTCGACGGCAAATCAACAGCAGAACAGATCAAGGCGGAAATCGCCGAAGAAGTTATCCGCATCAAAGCCCGCGGTGGCAAAGTACCTCATCTTGCAGCCGTGCTGGTGGGTAACGATGGTGCCAGTGAGACCTACGTTGCCAACAAAGTACTCGACTGCAAGCAGGTAGGTTTTGACTCAACCTTGATCCGGCTGCCAGCCGACATCTCGGAGCAGGCACTTCTCGAACATATCAACCAGCTGAACAACAATCCGGATATTGACGGTTTTATCGTGCAGGTACCGCTGCCCAAGCATATCGATGAAACC
>CAMBPO010000068.1 GCA_945869725.1 Klebsiella pneumoniae | reverse complement strand
CATCTGGGTTATAGCACGCTAAATGAGGTCACGCCTGTAAAGTTACCAAGCGCGAGTGCGGACCACTTTGTCTATTCCTCTCTACTGCCAGCTCTGCACTAGCTCATCATAATCAACGGTGATCGGCGTTGGTTTTTCGTTATCCAGTGGCGGTTTTGGTGCGCCGGGCTGATCAAACCAGTACTGACGGCTTTGAGGTTCGTTCAGGCGTGGGCCACACTCGCCCAACACATCGGCGCGCTCCAATCGTTCCATCAGTCGGTCCTGAGCAACTGCCAGCGCGGTCATGGCTTCCTGCGGCGTTTTGGCGCCAGAGGCTGCATCACCAATGTTCTGCCACCACAACTGCGCAAGACGCGGATAGTCAGCGACATTTGTGCCGGTTGGAGTCCACTGCAGGCGGGCTGGCGACCGATAAAACTCTACAAGGCCACCCAGTTCAGCCGAACGCTCTGTGAAACTTTCGTGGCGGATATCCGAGTCACGAATAATGGTCAGCCCCACGTGGCTCTTTTTCAGCGACACGGTTTTTGAGGTAACAAACTGCGCGTACAACCACGCGGCACTGGCGCGATCCACCGGTGTGGACTTCATCAAGGTCCATGCGCCAGCATCCTGATAGCCCAGCTTCTGGCCCTCTTCCCAATATGCGCCGCGCGGCGACGGCGCCATACGCCACTTGGGTGTGCCATCCTCATTCATCACCGGCAAACCGGGTTTCACCATGTCAGCCGTGAACGTGGTGTACCAGAAGATTTGTTGTGCAATGGCGCCTTGTGCCGGCACCGGACCTGCTTCACTGAATACCATGCCCGCCGCTTCCGGCGGTGCGTATTTCTGCAACCATTCCACGTATTTGGTGACTGAGTACACTGCAGCCGGGCCGTCAGTGTCGCCACCTCGCTCAACGCTGGAACCTACCGGCCGGCAGCCCTCTACGCGAATACCCCACTCATCCACCGGCAGCCCATTGGGGATACCTTTGTCGCCCGCTCCGGCCATCGATAGCCAGGCATCGGTGAAACGCCAACCCAGCGACGGATCTTTTTTGCCGTAATCCATGTGCCCGTAAACACGCTGACCGTCGATGGTACCGACGTCATTGGTGAAAAACTCCGCAATGTCTTCGTAGGCAGACCAGTTCACCGGCACACCCAGTTCATAACCGTATTTGGCCTGGAACTGCGCTTTAAGTTCTGGATTGGTGAACCAGTCATACCGGAACCAATACAGATTGGCGAACTGCTGATCGGGCAATTGATAGACTTTGCCGTCCGGGCCGGTGGTAAATGAAATACCGATAAAGTCCTGCAAATCCAGTGTCGGCGAGGTGACTGCCTGGCCTTCATTGGCCATCCAGTCGGTGAGATTGCGCACTTGCTGATAACGGAAATGGGTGCCGATCAGATCGGAGTCATTGACGTAAGCATCGTAAATATTTTCGCCAGACTGCATCTGCGTCTGCAGCTTTTCAACCACGTCGCCTTCGCCAATCAAGTCGTGAATGATACGGATGCCGGTGATCTCAAAAAATGCCTGCGCCAGTGTCTGCGCTTCGTACTCATGAGTGGTCAGGGTTTCAGAAACCACCTTGATCTCCATGCCCCGATACTGCGCGGCGGCATCAATAAACCACTGCAACTCTGCCATTTGTTGTTCCTGACTGAGTGTGGAGGGCTGAAACTCCTGCAGCCAGCGCTGGGCAGCTTCAGTGTCAGCAAATGCGGGCATTCCTGACAATACCAACCAGGGGGTCATGGCGCCAAACAACACCGCGCGGGCGAACTTTTTCTGCAACATGAGACGTTTCCTCGGAAATTTTTTGTTATACAAAAACGAACACTAACACACCAAACAGCACACACACCGCCAGTGCCCACCACAAATTCGGCCCCACCAGCGCCAACCAGGCCAGATTGACAAACGCACTTCCCAACAAGGTAACAAACAACCTGTCGCCGCGGGTGGTTTCAAAGCGCAAAATGCCGCGCCGCGGCTGCCCGCCGGGACTGATCAGTTCCCATACCCACATACTTAATACCAGGCACAGTATCACCACAAAAAAAATTGCGGTCGGAGTAGTCCATGCCATCCACGATAAATCCATGTCCTTCTCCTTTATACCCTTCCTAAGGCAAAACCCTTGGCAATATGATTTCTTACAAAATAAATCACCAACGCCCCCGGAATCACTGTAAGCATACCCGCTGCCGCCAGCACGCCCCAATCCAGACCGGAAGCCGACACGGTTCTTGTCATGATGGCACTGATGGGTTTGGCATCGGTCACGGTGAGTGTGCGTGCAATCAGCAACTCTACCCATGAAAACATAAAACAGAAAAATGCAGCCACACCGATGCCCGGGGCAATCAACGGAGTGAATATTTTGGTAAAAAAGCGTGGAAACGAATAACCGTCGATGTAGGCGGTTTCGTCAATCTCTCTGGGTACGCTGGACATAAACCCTTCCAGAATCCACACCGCCAGCGGCACGTTAAACAGGCAATGCGCCAGTGCTACTGCGATGTGCGTGTCTATCAGGCCAAACGCTGAATACAGTTGAAAAAACGGCAACACAAACACCGCTGGTGGCGCCATGCGATTGGTAAGCAACCAGAAAAACAGGTGTTTATCACCCAGAAAACGATAACGTGAAAACGCATACGCCGCCGGCAGTGCCACTGCCAAGGAAATCAGCGTGTTCATCACCACATACATCATGGAATTGATGTAGCCGCTGTACCAGCTGCTGTCGCTCAAAATGGTGACGTAATTCTGCAGCGTGAACTCCTGTGGCCAGAGTGAAAACGTCGACAGAATTTCCTGATTGGTTTTGAAACTCATCATCAGCAACCAATACAACGGCAGCATCAGGAACACGATGTAAGCAACCAGCACCATCCAGGCATAACTGCGTTGTCGCGCAGCGTGACGCGTTGACAACAAATTCATCATGGTTGCCCCCTTCCGGGTGCGGAATCAGCATCCTGCTGCGTCATCACCGTATAAAACACCCAACTCACCAGCAGAATAATCAGGAAATAGATCAGTGACATCGCCGCTGCCGGCCCGAGATCAAACTGACCAATGGCCATCTGCACCAGATCAATCGACAGGAAGGTTGTTGCATTGCCGGGCCCGCCGCCAGTGACCACAAAGGGCTCGGTATAAATCATAAAAGAGTCCATAAACCGCAGCAGCACGGCGATCACCAACACACGACGCATTTTTGGCAACTGAATATAACGGAACACTGCCCAGCGCGATGCGCCATCAATACGCGCCGCCTGATAATAGGCCTGTGGAATGGACACCAGTCCGGAGTAACACAACAGCACAACCAGACTGGTCCAGTGCCACACATCCATCACGATCAGCGTAATCCAGGCATCCACCACGTCCTGCGTATAGTTGTAATCAAACCCCAGCTGCGTCAGGGTATAACCAAGCAGGCCGATATCGACACGCGCAAACACCTGCCAGATGGTGCCCACCACATTCCAGGGAATCAACAAGGGCAGCGCCATCAGCACCAGACAAACGGATACCCCCCAGCCGCGTCGTGGCATGGCCAGCGCGATAGCAATCCCAAGCGGAATTTCAATCAGCAGAATAATCGCGGAAAACAACAGATTGCGCATCAGCGCGTTGTGGAAGCGCTCTGACTCCAGCACTTCTTTAAACCATTCCAGTCCCACCCAATAAAATTCATTGTTGCCAAAGGAATCCTGTACCGAGTAATTCACCACCGTCATCAGCGGAATAATGGCACTGAACGCCACCAGCAATAACATCGGCAACACCAGAAACCAGGCTTTGTTGTTCCAGCTTTTCATGGGTCAGCTGACTCCTGTGTTGGTGCTGGTGTTGTTGCTGGTGCTGGTGCTGGTCTTGTTGCTGTTGACCAGACGCGAGTTGTGATAGATGCCGATGTTACCGGTCTCAAAAACCACCGCGGCATTGCCGGGTATCGCTACCGCTTCCGGCACCACAATATCCAGGTGTTGGCTGCCAAGTAAGGCGCGCACAATGCGATAGCGCCCGATGTCTTCGATAGCGCTGATGGTCACGGGCATACCCTCACCCTGATTCACAATACGGATAAATTCCGGGCGTATGCCGAGCTCAATAATGCCCGGAAAAACGGGATAATGGCAGGGTAACGCTATCCGGAAGGTATCCACAATGGCCTCATTGCCGTCAAGCTCGCACCTCAGAATGTTCATGCCTGGTGAGCCGATAAATTTACCCACAAATGTATGCAACGGGTGTTTAAACAAGTCTTCGGGAGTGCCGGTTTGAATCACTTCACCGGCCAGCATAACCACCACTTTATCTGCAAAGGTCAGCGCTTCGGTCTGATCGTGGGTGACATAAATCATGGTATGCCCAAACTGACGATGGATCTGTTTCAGCTGTGTGCGCAGCTGCCACTTCAGGTGCGGATCAATAACCGTCAGCGGCTCATCAAACAAAATAGCATTCACATCGGTGCGCACCAAGCCACGGCCCAGCGAGATTTTTTGTTTGTCATCGGCACTGAGTCCGCGCGCTTTTTGGTGAGCGAGTTTTTCCAGGCCCAGCATTGTGATGGCGTCAGCGACACGTTGTTTGATCTCTGCGTCACTGAGCTTATTGATTCCGCGTCGATTCCGTAGCGGAAACGCCAGATTTTCTGCCACGGTCATGGTGTCGTACAACACCGGAAACTGGAACACCTGCGCAATGTTGCGCTGCTCTGTGGGCAGCTGGCTGACGTCGGTGTCATCAAAAAATAACTGCCCCTGGCTTGGCGTCACCAAGCCCGAAATTATATTCAGCAAGGTGGTTTTGCCACAGCCCGATGGCCCCAGCAAGGCATACGCGCCACCGTCTTCCCACACGTGTGACAAGGGTTTTAGCGCGTATGCGGCAACATCTTCTGTGGACTGCGTTGCAGAACTCGCAGTGACGGCGCCGTAACGATGCGCAATATTGTTGAGAACAATTCTGGCCATCAGACATCTTCCCGCAGTGGTGGCGTCAGGCAACGTTTACCGTGGCTGTCAAACAGGTATATCTGTGCAGGATCAATGGCCAGTTGCATCGGAGAATCGGCCGGCAAATCCTTGACCCCATGGACCAATGCAACCCAGCGCTGAGCCTGTGCGCCTTGCAATCGCACGTGCACGTAAGTTTCTGAGCCCGTGATTTCAGTGACCTCAACATGGGCATTGATACGCGCATGGATGGTCTGTTTTTCAGTGTTCGGATTTTGAAATTGTGGGGGCAAATCCAGCAGCAAGTGCCAGGGGCGGATGGCCAGTGTGTACTGCCCGTCCGGCAATTGTGCAGCGCCGGCGTTATCAGCAGGAAGCGTCATCACCAAGGCATCACAACGCAATTCCGCGCCCTGTTTGCTGACCAGCAAGGTGTTCAGCGGTGGATCTGAAAAAATACACGCGGTTTGTAAATCCACCGGCCGCCTGAAGACATCAATCGCCGGCCCGAACTGCGTGAGCCTGCCCTCGTGCAAGGTGGCGGTATTGCCGCCCAGCAACAAGGCTTCAGAGGGTTCTGTGCTGGCATACACCAGAATGGCACCGGTTTTTGAAAAAATGGTGGGCAGTTCCCGTCGCAGTTCCTCGCGCAGTTTGTAATCCAAATTGGCCAGCGGCTCATCCAACAACACCAGTTTGGCCTGTTTGACCAAGGCGCGCGCCAGCGCTGTGCGTTGCTGTTGACCGCCGGATAGATCGGCGGGCAGGCGCTGTAGATAATCGGTCAGCCTTAACAGTTCAGCCGCCTCGTGTACGCGCTGATGGATGGTGGCTTTATCCAACCCGGCCACTCGCAACGGTGAGGCGATGTTTTCATAGACGGTGAGACTGGGGTAATTGATAAACTGCTGATACACCATCGCAACATCGCGCTTTTGCACGGGAATTCCCCGCACATTAACGCCGTTAAAACGGATTTCTCCGGTGTCGGGCGTTTCAAGACCCGCCATCAGGCGCATCAACGTGGTTTTCCCGGAAAGTGTGGCGCCCAGCAATACGTTGAGTGTGCCGGGGTGCAACTGCAGGCTGACATCCTGAATGTGCCTCTGATTACC
Source organism: Klebsiella pneumoniae (assembly GCA_945869725.1). GTDB lineage: Bacteria > Pseudomonadota > Gammaproteobacteria > Pseudomonadales > Pseudohongiellaceae > Pseudohongiella. The sequence goes on along the minus strand of CAMBPO010000068.1, from coordinate 5,308 downwards.
GACGCTTTTACTTACTTTAATCAGTTCTAACATTGTTTTTGTTCTGGTGTATTTTTTTATGACAACAAGTGAACCATACTGTGGGGCAGCAAGTCTTCCACAATTGCGCGATACAACATTTCAACACAGATGAAGGTTTTAATGCCACACGGGAACCCTATCGCGAAGCACTCACAGCGGCAGGGGTAACCCATGAAAACCACACGTATGCTGGCACCTTACATGGTTTTCACAACGATTCTACGCCACGATTCAGTAAAGAGGCGACTGATCTGGCTTGGGAGCGCACGATCGCTTTTTTTAACACGCATCTGCGTTGATGTTTTGTAACCGTAAGAAAACAACAAGGAATCATCAGCATGTCGATCACCATCAGCGTACCCAGAGAAACCCGCGCAGGAGAACAGCGGGTTGCCCTGGTACCGGAAATTGTTAAAAAACTGATTGCGATGGGTGCCGCTGTGCAGGTCCAGTCCAGCGCCGGCGAACTGGCAGGGTACAGCGACGGCGATTACAGTGCCGCTGGCGCCAGTATTTGCAGCGAGGCGGACCTGATGAGGTCAGCCACCATCGTCTTGACCGTCAACCCGCCCGATCAACAATTGATTGAGCATCTGCCCGAGCACGCTGTGCTGATCGGCTACCTTAACCCCTGGTCGGACACAGAACGCTTCCGCGCAATGCAACACAAGCACATCAGTGCCTTCTCCATGGAAATGGTGCCGCGCATTTCCCGCGCTCAAGCCATGGATGCCCTGTCTTCACAGGCGTCAATTGCCGGCTACAAAGCCGTACTCATGGCAGCTTCGTTGTCGGGCAAATTTTTCCCTATGCTGACCACGGCGGCAGGCACTATTCGCCCGTCGAAAGTACTGATTCTTGGCGCCGGTGTTGCGGGCCTGCAGGCTATCGCCACCGCGCGGCGCCTTGGCGCTGTTGTCGAGGCTTACGATGTGCGCGCCGCCGTCAAAGAGCAGGTGGAATCGCTGGGCGCCAAATTTGTGGATATCAACATCAAGGCAGAAGGCAGTGGCGGGTATGCACGCGAACTGACTGCAGAAGAAAAGCAGTTGCAACAGGACATCCTGGCACGTCATGTCGCGGCGTCCGATGTGGTGATCTGCACGGCAGCCATTCCGGGGCGACCGTCGCCACGCATCATCACCAAAACCATGGTAGAAGCCATGAAGGGCGGCTCAGTCATTGTGGACCTGGCGGCAGAAGGCGGTGGTAACTGTGAACTCACTCAGGCAGGACTGAACATCGTTCACCAGCGCGTAACCATTGCCGGCCCGCTGAATGTGCCGGGCACCGTGCCCAATCACGCCAGTGAGCTGTATGCAAAAAATCTGCTGAATATGCTGGGGCTGATGATCAAAGACAGTGCCATTCATATTGATCTGGAGGATCAGATTATCAAAGACAGTCTGATCACCCATGCAGGAGACATTGTTAACGCGGCGGTACGTGATCGCCTTCAGAACGCTGGCGCGTAAGCGCAATCCCAGACAGAGGAAACCAACATGATTGAAGGATTAGCTGCTGTTTATATCTTTTTGCTGGCCGGTTTTACCGGCTTTGAAATCATCAGCCGGGTACCGGTTATTCTGCATACCCCACTGATGTCTGGCTCCAACTTTGTGCATGGCATTGTATTGGTAGGCGCCATGATTGCGCTCGGCATCGCCGAGACGACCTCGCAACAGGTGATTGGTTTTATTGCCGTGCTGTTGGCCGCCGGTAACGCCGTGGGCGGCTATGTGGTCACGGAACGCATGCTAGAGATGTTTAAAACCACCGGCAAGACCGACAACAAGGGAGCTCACAAGTAAATGGAACTTATCATTCAGTTCAGTTATCTGCTGGCCGCGGTGTTGTTCATCCTTGGCCTTAAACAAATGAGCTCACCGGTCACCGCACGGCGCGGCATTCATTGGGCCGGCGCCGGCATGGTGTTGGCAACACTGGTGACCTTTGCGGCCGAAGAAATTACCGGCAACGAGCAGGCCGCCACCAACGTCATGCTGATCATCATCGCGATTGCACTCGGCGGCGGTTACGCGTGGTATACCGGCAAACGCGTGGCGATGACCGACATGCCACAAATGATTGCCATGTACAACGGCATGGGCGGCGGCGCGGCGGCAGCGATTGCCGCGGTAGAACTTCTCAAAGCGCAAGCGGCGGTTGAGGCTGGCACAGCCAGCAGCATGGCAGGCTACCTGGGCGCTGATGTTGCAATCCTCGCAATACTGGGTGCCATTATTGGCACCATTGCCTTCAGTGGCAGCATCATTGCCTGGGCAAAACTCGACGGCAGACTCAATACCAGCAAACTGCTACCACAGCAACAGCTGATCAATCTGGTGCTCGCGGTTGTGCTGGTGGGGCTGGCGATCAGTGTGTATATGACCGGCAGCCTGAATCTGATCATTGCGTTTTTTGTGCTGGCGTTGGTACTGGGAATATTTATCACCGTGCCTGTGGGCGGCGCCGACATGCCGGTGATCATTTCGCTGTTTAATGCGTTAACCGGTCTGGCGGTGGCGTTTGAAGGTTATGTGCTGGGCAACGCCGCCATGATCATCGCGGGCACGGTGGTGGGATCGGCCGGCACCTTGCTGACCCATCTGATGGCCAAAGCGATGAACCGCTCAGTCGCCAGTGTGTTTTTCAGTGGCTTTGGCACCGGCCCGGCGGCAGCCGCCAGCGCCGATGTCGATGGCACACAAAAAGAAGTCCAGGCTCAGGACGTTGGCATAATGATGGCGTACGCCACACAGGTCATCGTGATTCCCGGCTACGGCATGGCGGTGGCGCAGGCTCAACACAAGATCTGGGAACTTACACAATTGCTCACCGAAAAGGGCGTTAAAGTGAAATTTGCCATTCACCCGGTGGCAGGACGAATGCCCGGACACATGAACGTGTTGCTGGCGGAAGCCGGTGTGCCCTACGACATGATTTATGACATGGAGGACATCAACGCTGACTTCCCGAATACCACGGTCACCCTGGTGATTGGTGCCAACGACGTGGTGAATCCGGCTGCCAAAAAAGATCCTTCCAGCCCCCTGTATGGCATGCCAACACTCAATGCCGAAGCCTCGCAGAACGTCATTGTTATCAAGCGCGGACGCGGCACCGGGTTCTCTGGTGTTGAGAATCCGCTGTTTGTGGCGGACAACACCCGCATGTTGTTTGGTGATGGACAGAAGGTTGCCAATCAGCTGATTCAGGCAGTCAAAGAGCTGTAAACAGGCACGCCAGATCCCGGGGCTTTTTCCAAGTCCCGGGGGCTGTTAATCCAGCGGCAACTGAATATTAAAGCTGGTACCCAGCTGCTCATCCGAGGTCACCGACATGTGACCCCGGTGATGCTCGGTAATAATGAAGTACGGGTAAGACAAACGATGCTCAACCGGGAAGGACGTTTGACTGGTTGAGATGGCAAAAAACGGCTCAAAAACATCCAGCTGCTCGTCGGCGTTAAGACACTTGCCGCGATGCCCCACCTTGATCCACAGCGAGTCCATAAACTCCCCGACTTCCACACTGATGCGCGGTTTGTTGTCCGGCGCAACGGCGCTGCCCTGCAAGGCATAAAACGCACTGCGCAGCAGTCGGGTGAATACCTGTTCCAGTTCTGAAGGAATACAGGAAATCTGCGGCAGAGCTGCCGAATAGTTACGTCTAATGTCGATATCACGGAAAGCCAGACCATCAGAGTTAGTGAACAGATCGCTGGCCAATTCTATGCTGCGATCCATAATGGCCGCGGCATCGGCCACCTGCCGTGTGTTGTGGTGACTGCCCGCCAGCTCCAGCAAATTGCGGGCAATGGCATTGGCCTGCTGCGCACTTTGACGCACCGTTTCCACTTCCTGTAACAGATAAGGGGTGGCAGGCCCAAGATCAGCGGTTTCGATCTGCTGACGCGCTGCGGAAACACGTTTAAAAATGGTATTGATGGGCAGACTGATGTCGTATGCCATGGCGGACGCCAGTTCACCCAAGGCGGATAACTTGTCGCGTTCAGCCACTTTATTTTCGGCGTTGACCTGCTTGGTAATGTCGGAAATCAGGATCACGATTCCGGTGTCATCATCGTGCTCCAGCCGGTAGAGCGTGATATCAAAACTGTATTGGCCGCGCTGGGTGTGTTTGACCTTCAAGGTCTCGCCGCTGACGAGCACACTGCGTACCTGTTCCTCAGTAAGAGTGATGGCGGGATGCGCTGCCCACAGATTCATGCCAACTACATCGGTAAACGGGCGGCCGGTTGTCTCTTCAGCCACCTTGTTCCATTGTGTGACTTGCATGGACTGATTGATGCCAACCAACATCACCGGCATGGAGTTCACAATGCTGGCAATGTAAGCCTCGCGCTTGCGCAGCTGATCAGCAGTCTCGCGCAGGTTTGCGGTGCGCTCAGCAACACGGTCCTCAAGGGTGGCTTTGATTTCAGTCAGTGCACGGTTAGAACGCATGGCTCGCCGGTTGGCGCGTACCAGAAAAACCAGCACCACCAGCAACGTGATAATTAACAGACTGGCACTGGTATTGGCGATGTACTGCCAGTTGGTGCTGCCATCCTGTTCACGGAACACCGCAAAAATATCGGCGTACGCACGCGTACTGACAACGGCAAGTACTATCAAGGTCAACAGGTGTTTCATGCAATCGGTCTCGACGTCGGTCTAGAACTTGAATAATAGAAGTGATTTTACCGGATAAGCAACTGTCTTGGCTTGCGCGGCCGATTCAATCTATAGTCTGTCCCATCGCAATCCGCACCGCCGCCATCGGCGAGGAGACCGCCCATGTTCCGCATCTCACTGTTGTCGCAAGACATTGTACGTTTACGACCTGCCATCTGCGTTGCTGCCGTGTGTGCGGTTAGTGCAGGCTTTTATCCTGTCTCACACGGGCAACAGGCAGAACCCTCCCTTGATCTGCAGGCGCATCGCGGTGGCCTTGGCCTGGTCACGGAAAGCACCCTGCAGGCATTTGCCAACGCACTGGAAATCGGTGTCGCGACACTGGAACTCGACACACAAGTCACCCGTGACGGTTATGTGGTGGTCACTCATGACCGGCAAGTGCTGGCTCACCGCTGCCTGGACACCGCGCCAGCGACTACCAACGATGCGGATTTTCCCTATGTAGGCAAGTACATCAAAGACCTGACGCTGGCACAGGTGCGCACACTGGATTGCGGGTCGCAACGCGCGGATGCTCACGCCCAGCAAACAACCGTGCCGGGCGCCAACATGGTGCTGCTCAGCGAAGTGTTTGATCTGGTCAA
>CAMBPO010000067.1 GCA_945869725.1 Klebsiella pneumoniae | reverse complement strand
CCCGGCAACACCGTGCAAATAATTCTGCTGGACCTGCGCTGGAATCGCACTGCGCTGCACGAAGTTGCTGATGCGGAGAAGCGCACAAGCCGCCTCGTGCAGGACATGGGCCCCTACGACGCTTCGCTGGAACCCGGCGCCACCATGCTCGGCGAAGCACAGTGGCAATGGTTTCAGCAGCAGCTGCAGGTGGAAGCCAGCCTGCGCATTATCGGCTCCAGCATACAGCTGCTCGCCGACTTCACCGGCTGGGAAACCTGGGCCAACTTTCCGGCTGACCGGCAGCGCTTTTTTAACCTGCTGCACACGTCCCCGATAGTGCCCACCGTGATTATCTCCGGAGACACCCACTGGTCTGAATTCAGCCGCATCGACAACAGCGGCCTGCCATTCCCTCTGGTGGAAATGACCTCCTCCGGCCTCACCGAAGAATGGCAGGCCATCAGCCCCAACCGTCATCGTGTGGGCGAGGCGTTTGCCCAGGCAAACGTCGGGTTGATAGAGATTGACTGGTCGGTGCAACCGCCCGCGGTGGTTATGCAGATTCGGGATGTGGAGGGTGCGGTGTTGATTGAGCAGCGAGTGGGGTTTTAGCGGGGATTCCACTCTGCCAGCTGCTGGTTGGCTTTCAAGCGCGCGCGCTGGTGCTGCATGGCGTCAAATACTGTCTCCAGTGAAACGGTATTCTCATCAAGCAATGGCAGTGCAGATTGTGCTTCGATAAAAAACTTCGGATTCAAGGAGTCATCATCCACATAGGCCTGTTGCCACCAGTCAGTGATCAGTTTCTGTGAGTGGACTAGCAATCCGGCCGAGGGCAATTTGTTGCCTTTGATGCTGTTGGCTTTTTCGGTGGCTGGCATCAGATTCCATAGATCGTTGTTTAACCAGCGAGACCAGGGGAAACAGTGATCAATGGCGAAACGTTCATTCCGCAGCGCCTTTTCTGTCCAGACACAATGCAGTGATGCGCCTTGATTCTGCAGTGCTTTAAAGCGATTTCGCACAGGCGTTGTGTCGCGGTCAGCATCAATCCACTGAAACACATTGTTGTATGCATTCAGATTGTATTCCGCCCGCCAGCTCTGCATCAGCTTGACCCACTCGTTGAGAATGGCCGGCTCCAGCCAGCAGGCGTACTGGCTCATGGTCTGCCACAAGGCCACTGGAATTCTGAAGCTACCGAATTGCTGCAAGGTGATTTTATTGATTTGCCAATGGCTATTCTTAAAGCTGAGGGAGCGGGTCTCACACTCAAACACCTGGTCTTTTTGACCGGGATAGGTAATGTACTTTGCGGGCATGTCGCGGATGTTTGAGCAGGCGTCTTTGATAGCACCAATCAATCGTTGTGCAGTGCCCGCATCAAAGGTGTTGCCCACTCGCAAGTCGTAGGGAGATAAATCCTGCAAGCTGTAAAAATGCTGTTTTTTAGCCCAGCCATAACCAGTTTGACTCCGATGATCCGCGCTGGGTGACTGAATCAAGTTGTGCTTAAGGATCAGCGGCAGATACGTCTTGATCCAATACAGACCAACCAATCCAAACGGAATCTCTACCCAATCATCTGTGCGCCGGGTAACCATGCCCGGAGACCCTTCTGCGATGCGTATCAGCACGCGCAGCAGACCCAGTTTATAAGATGCGGACTTATTGTCGTTAACGATGATGTGTCGTAGCAGCGGTAAACTGCCGGTGCCATCATCCGGCAACTGAAACACCAAGCTATCCCACACGATCTCCGGCCTTACAGAATCCGGGCCGCGCGATTGATGCTTGTTGATCAAGGCGCGTTCATAGGCAAGAGCGATAACATCCTCGGCACTGACCGGATAAAAACGGTTGTTGTTATCCTCTCCTTGACGCAGAGAGATCACCAGCAAGCCACCGGGTGCCAGCAGTTCGCTGACAATACGCATGGCGTGCTGGTGTTGGCTGGCAGGTAGATGCATCCACACGGCGCTCATCAGAATCAGATTAAAACGCTGATCCAGCGCGCGCAGCCTTTTTAGGTCGGGCAAGGAGTCGTCCAGCCAGGTGATGCTGCCGGTTATAGACAGGTCAGTGATGGGTGTCTGAGCGTCGACAGTTTCTGCAGCCAGTTCTCGCAAGTGGCTGGGCTCCACTGCAACCACATCCCAGCCCTGGGCGGCCAGCCAGCGGGCATCCCGGCCAGATCCTGCACCGATGTCACACGCTTGGCCCGCTTGTGTGGGCAGCAGCGACAGCCAACGCTCATGAACCCGCGCTGACTGCAGGGATTCATAACGGTGAAACAGTTGATCGGCGTTGTTGTTGTAATAATCCATGGCCTGAGTGTTCCCCAGCGCGTTGGCCTTGTCAACGTAACGTGCTGTTGTCGTGATTGATGATCGTTTAATGTCCTTTTTTTGGTTTATAACGGGTCTTTATCAGGTTAAAGATCCTTAAATGGCTTATTAGTGATGCTTTTGTGGATTTGTTATGCTTTTAGTGATACCTATAGTGCATATAAAGTGATAAGAGAAGGCTTAACAATCCCATCAGGGATCACTAAGCTGGCATTGATGGAGAAAGTTATGCTGATAAACAATCAATCCGCTGCCGCCATCGCGGAAGAATTGGGCCGACGGCTGAAACAAGCCCGTCTGAATGCTGACCTGACTCAGCAGCAAGTGTCCGAGCGGTCCGGCGTGTCACGAAAAGTGGTGCTGAGCGCAGAGCATGGCAAAGTTCAGCTGGAGTCGCTGGTTGCCATACTGCAGGCGTTAAAGCTGACTCAGAATCTGGGTGCGTTTCTGCCCGAGCAGGCCATCTCTCCGCTGCAGTTGTTAAAGCTGCAGGGTAAACAGCGACAACGCGCGTCGGGTGCGCGAAGCCGCAAGGCCAACACCAGCCAGGCGCAAGGTGTGCAGGAGGATCCGCCGGCATGGTAATGGAAGTTGTTGCGGTACGTTATGGCGAACACGAGGTTGGTGCAGTCAGTTTTGATACTGAGACCGGACAAGGTGCGTTTGAGTATGCGCCCTCGTTTATCGGCACAGGTATAGAGTTGTCCCCGATTGTTATGCCGCTGAAACCCGGCATTTACAGCTTTCCACAATTTGCCTTTGAGACCTACAAAGGCCTGCCAGGTCTGCTTGCCGATTCTTTGCCGGATGACTTTGGCAATGCAGTGTTAAATGCCTGGGTGGCAAGTCAGGGTAAAAGCGTTAATGACATATCCCCGCTGCAGCGGCTGCAATACACCGGCAAACGCGGCATGGGCGCGCTTGAGTTTGAGCCAGCTACCCGGCTAAAAAGTCTGGGCGCGTCTCAGCAGGTTGATATCCCGTCGCTGGTCAGTATTGCGCAAGAAATATTGGACAGTCGCGCGGCCTTTGAATTGACACTCGCGAGTCCGAGCCAGATAAGACAGGGGCAGGTCGATCGTGAGGCCATGTTGGCGTTGCTTGCAGTGGGTACCAGTGCCGGCGGTGCAAGGCCAAAAGCGGTGCTGGCGTTTAATGCGGACTTCACGCAGGTGCGATCCGGGCAGGCAACGCTGCCTGCAGGTTTTTCGCATTGGCTGATGAAGTTTGATGGTGTCAGTGAGCACAACAAAGACCGGGAGACGTTTGGTGATCCATTGGGATACGGCGCAATGGAGTATGTCTACGCGCTGATGGCCAGCGCATGTGGCATTCACATGACGCCCTGCCGATTGCTGGAAGAGGGCAATCGTCGCCACTTCATGACGCAGCGCTTTGACCGCAAGGGTAATTACAAAATCCATGTGCAGACCTTGAACGGTCTTGCTCATGTGGATTACAAAAAGCCCGGCAGTTATTCGTATGCGGAACTGTTCGGATTGGCGCGTCAGCTTGGATTAAATGCAGCTGAAGCCGGGCAATTACTGCGGCGCATGGTGTTTAATATTGTGGCGCGTAACCACGATGATCATTCGAAAAATATCGCTTTTATGCTCGATACAAATCATCAGTGGCGCCTGGCGCCTGCCTACGATCTGGCGTACAGCTACAAGCCCGGCAGTCCCTGGGTGAACAGTCATTGGATGACGTTGAATGGCAAGCGCAAACATTTTGTGCGAGACGATTTTTATACGCTTGAAGCCATCAGTCCGCTGTTCAGCCGGCGTCGGATCAATGATGTTATGGACGAAATCACTGAGCAGGTGTCCATGTGGCCAAAACTGGCCCGTGATCATGGTGTGCCGGTATCGTTGGCTGAGGAAATTACCAGAAACTTGCGTTTGTCACTGTGAGAGCCGACTGCCGTCAGCACATCACTTACTCAGAAAAGATCGCTGACAGTGTCGAAAACAAAGCGCCACGCCGGCTCGCATCCAGACTCCCCATGGGCTGGATCAGCCGTGATTTGTCGATTGTGCGGATCTGGTCGAGCGCCACTTCACCTTCTTTTCCTGCATGATGAATAGCAACGCGTGTGGGCCAATGCCTCATTTGAGTGGTCATCGGCGCTGCACTCCCCGTGCGTTTTCCAAACAAAGACCTGCGCAGTACTCCCCGTGCGTTTTCCAAACAAAGACCAGTGCAGCGCTCCCCGTGCGCATTTCAATCAAAAGCAACACCTCAACCCATCGGATACAAAATATCCTTGTGAACAGCATCACACGCTCTGAGCACCTCAGCCGACAGCTTCACATCCAGCGCCGCAAACGACTCATCCAGCTGATCCGCCGTCCGCGCCCCGATGATAGTCGACGCCACAAAATCAAAATTCATACTCCACGCCACTGCCAAGGTCGTTGGCGACATGCCCGCCTCCCGGGCAATCTCAATATAGCGCGCTGTAGAATCCAGAGTGCCCTTGTTCAGGAACCGATCCGCCATCGCCCGTTGCCGCGGATTTTCCAGCTGCAGATATTCCCCAAACCGACTGTGCTCCGGGAGTTTGTCCGCATTGTACTTGCCACTTAACATGCCACCGCCAATCGGCGAATACGGCAACAACGACACATTTTCCTTACGGCACACCAACGCCAGCTCATCCAGAAAGCGCCGGTTTAATAACGAGAAGTTATTTTGAATCGATTGAAAACGCGCATAACCTTCGTAATGCGCGACAGTATTGGCTTTGGTCAGCCCGTACGCGTTTTCATTGGACGTGCCCAGATAACGCACCTTGCCCGATTCCACCAGACGATCCAGCGCTGCCATCGACTCTTCAATTGGCACCACGGTGTCGGGCCAATGCACCTGATACAGATCGATGTAATCCAGCCCCATGCGCTGCAGGCTGCCTTCAACTGCGCGCTCGATGTGGTGACGGTCAATCGCCGTCATGCCCGCACGAATGGGCGGTACAAACCATCCCGATGCTGCCCCTGCCACTTTGGTGGCAATGATCAGCGAGTCACGGTTTTTGGTTTTGATCCACTTGCCAAAAATGGTTTCTGTCAGACCCACGGTTTCAGCGCGTGGTGGCACTGGATACACTTCGGCGGTATCGTAAAAATTGATGCCGCGTTCATACGCTTTATCCAGAATGCGCAACGACTCTTTTTCGTCGCTCCAACTGCCAAAACTCATGGTGCCCATACAAATGGGGCTGACCCGCAGGCCGCTTTTGCCGATGTAACGGTAGTTCATGTGCTGCTCTCTTCTACATGTCCAAAAAAACGGGGAAATACTCACGGCAGAATTAAGCCCGTGTTCAGCTGAAGCTGCATAGTCTGCGCCGATGATGACACATTCATTGCCGGTGTTGTCAAACCCAAAAACCTGCCTGTGGATTTGCACGCTTTGCAGGATTAATTGACCAGCCAGCACTGGGCATGTGCGCGTGGGTAGTGCTAAGCTCGGGCCAGTCTGCTGTCCAGAAAAATTGTTGTTACCAATCATAATCCTTGAGGAATTTGCTATGAATACACCGCTGAAATCCCTGATCGCTGCCGGTCTGTTTACCCTGTCTTCCAGTCTGAGTTTTGCTGCTGGCCCCGCCGCCACCATTGACCAGTTGCAGTGGTTGACCGGTAACTACGCTGGCGCACTGGGCGCTAACACACTGGAAGAAAACTGGATCGCTGCGGAGGCGGGTTCGATTGCTGCCATGGTGCGTATGACTGGCCCGACAGGCACCAGCATGTTCGAAATGATTACCATTGAAGAAGTTGACGGTTCGCTGGTGTTGCATCTGCAGCAGTTCGATCCAGGCTTCAAGCCCAGAACACCTGAGCCGATGAAAATGGAACTGGCGATGATTATGGGCAACCACGTGCACTTTACTAATGTGGCTGACACCGGCATGAAATCGTTGGGCTATACGCTCGACGGCGATACGTTCACCATCCACGTTGAGCAGCCTACCGGTCAGAAAATGGATCTGGTGTTGACCAAGCGCAGCCTGTGGAATTAATGCTATGAGCCAGTTCACCGGTAAGACTGTGGTGATCAGTGGCGGTGCTGAGGGCATTGGACTCAGTATCGCCCGCGCGCTTGGCAAGCAGGGCATGAACGTGGTGCTGGGGGATATCGACCCGGTTCAACTCGATGCAGCAGTGTCGCTACTTAAGTCCGAGCGCGTCCCCGCGCTGGGTGTTGTGATGGATGTCACCCAGCTTGGTTTGTGGCATCACCTGGCAGAGCAGGCGGTCAAACAATTCGGTAAGGTGCACATGCTGGTCAACAATGCCGGCGTGGGTGGTGGGACCGGTACAATTGAACAAACCGATACCATGGACTGGCGTTGGGTGCTGGATGTCAATCTGATGGGTGTTCTGTATGGCACACAGACCATGGTGCCGCTGATTAAAGAACAGGGTGAAGGCGGTTGGATCATCAATGTTGCATCCATGGCTGGCATGGTGGGTGTGCCGTATGCCGGTGCGTACACGGCGACCAAAACTGCCGTGGTTGGCATGTCTGAAAGCTGGCACGCGGAGTTAAAGTCTCACAACATCCATGTGTCGGTGTTGTGCCCGGCCTTTGTTAAAACCCGCATCAATCTGTCCGAACGCAATCGACAGCCGAGTTACGCCCGCGAAGATCTGGGCCGCGAAACTGGCAGTTCCAAAAACGAAGCACTGGCCGTACATATGCAGAACGTGATCAATAACGGCCTTGCAGTGGATGTTGTTGGTGAGCGCGTGGTTGAAGCATTAAGCGCCGGCGAATTGTATATTTTTACGCATCCCAACTATCGTTCCATTGTGCAGCAGCGTTACAAAGCGATGGACGAAGCGTTTGAACGCGCCGCCGCCAGCCCGCTGCTGGCGCATGTGCTGAATGAAAAAATTGTTGGCTTTACCTGATCAACGGGAGTACAGAAAAAAGATGTCCCCCAAGCAAAAGTTTGACCTTGTTGTTTACGGCGCCACCGGCTATACCGGGCGCCTGGTCTGTGAATATCTGAACAAACGCTACGGTCTGAATGGCGACGTCAACTGGGCCATGGCGGGACGCAGTCGTGAAAAGCTTGAGCAGGTGCGTGACGACATTGGCTTGCCGTTGGAAGTGCCATTGCTTATTGCGGACTCGGAAGATCTGGCATCGGTCAATAACATGGTGACCCGCACCAAGGTGGTGATTACCACCGTGGGGCCTTATCAGTTGTATGGCTCTGAACTGGTGGCGGCGTGTGTCGCGGCGGGGACTGATTATGTGGATCTGTGCGGTGAGCCGGCGTGGATGCATGACATGATTGCCGCCCATAGTGCTGCTGCCAAAGCCAGCGGTGCGCGCATTGTGTTCTCCTGTGGGTTTGACTCGATTCCGTTTGATCTGGGTGTGGTGTTCCTGCAGCAAAACGCGCTGGAAAAATTTGGCGCCCCGATGTCTCGGGTCAAAGGGCGGGTCAAAGCCATGAAAGGCGGATTTTCCGGTGGCACCCTGGCCAGTTTAAAAGCCACCATGGCTGCTGCTGCCAAGCGTCCAGAAGTGATTCAGGTGATGATGACACCCTTCGCACTCACCGAGGGCGTGCAGGGCGCCGATCAGCCCCCCGGCAACACACCGGTATTTGATGAGGATTTAAACAGTTGGTCGGCGCCGTTTGTGATGGCAACCATCAATACCAAAAATGTTCATCGCAGTAACTTTCTGTCAGGGCATCCCTGGGGCAAAGGTTTTGTCTACGATGAAATGATGTTGACCGGGCCTGGCGAGAAAGGTGAAGCCACGGCCAAAGCAGTGGCCGCTGATAAATCCATGGCGGCCAGCACCTTAAAGCCTGGCGAAGGTCCAAGCAAAGAGGAGCGCGAGACGGGTTTCTATGAGGTCTTGTTTGCGGGTTCTGACGATAAAGGCAATCACATGATGGTCAGCGTTAAGGGCGATAAAGATCCCGGTTACGGTTCAACCTCAAAAATGATCGCAGAAAGCGCCGTGTGTCTTCTGAAAAATCCGCAAGCGGCCGGCGGGGGGATCTGGACTCCGGGTGCCTCCCTCGGCGAATTGCTGATTGAGCGTCTGCGTAACAACGCGGGTTTGAATTTTGTGGTGATTGGGTGATTGGGTGATCGGGAATGATTGGGGACGGAGAGATCAAAAAATGATCTCTCCGTCCCCAGCCTCAGCCCCAGCCCCACCCCCAACCAGGAAAACTTATGAACAACAGCTATAGCCCCCCGACGGTGTGGAAGTGGGATAACCAAAGCGGTGGCCGATTTACCAATATCAACAGGCCAATTGCCGGCGCAACGCATGACCAGCAGTTGCCACGTGGGCGCCACCCCATACAACTGTATTCACTGGGCACACCCAATGGCGTCAAAGTCACGGTGATGCTGGAAGAGTTGCTGGCCCTAGGCCACAGTGGCGCGGAGTACGATGCGTTTCTGATTAACATTTCTGGCGGTGATCAGTTTGGCAGTGACTTTGTCGGCCTGAATCCGAATTCAAAAATACCTGCCTTGCTGGATGTCAGTGTGAATCCGCCGCAGCGGGTCTTTGAATCAGCGTCTATTCTGTTTTATCTGGCAGAGAAGTTTGACGCGCTGTTGCCTAAAGACGTGCCGGCTCGCACAGACGTGATGAGCTGGGTGTTCTGGCAAATGGCCAGTGCACCGTATCTGGGCGGCGGCTTTGGTCATTTCTACTGTTACGCACCAGAGAAATGGCAATACCCCATTGACCGTTTCACCATGGAAGTTAAACGTCAGCTTGATGTGCTTGACCGCCAGTTACAAAACAACCGCTTCATCGCCGGTGATGAATACACGATTGCCGACATTGCCATCTGGCCATGGTACGGCGCGCTGGTATTAAACAAAATCTACAGTGCTGCGGAATTTCTGGACGCGCACACTTATACCCATGTTATGCGCTGGGCCACAGAGCTTGCTGAGCGGCCGGCAGTCAGACGTGGCCGCATCGTGAACTGCACCTGGGGCAAACCCGAGCGGCAGTTACGAGAGCGCCATGAGGCGGCCGACATCGACAAGGTACTGAACACTACAGAGTCGGCGTAGACGCTGGCGCCCGGCGCATCGGGCGCAACTGTTCGATGGCATAACCTAGGGACAGCAGACGAGTGTCACCCAGATACGGCGCGAGCAGCTCCACGCCCACCGGCAGGCCTTCAACCGTAAAACCAACCTGCAACGACAAGGCAGGAAAACCAGAGTTGCCACTCAAGGCACAGTGGTTGCCGGGTTGCGGCTCGCCAATCAAGGCCGGTAGGCTGGCAATAGGCGGGTAGGCAATCACATCCAGCGATTGTGCTGTCATCAACGCATCAATGGCCTGTTGCAGCTCGGCTCGCACGGCCAGCGCCGCCTGATACGCCTGCTGGTCTTGTTCCGCGGCCGCACTGCGACTGAGCAGGCCGGCGACCGCTTCGTGGTATTCGCCGCCCTCCACAATGGCTGCCAGACTGGGGTATTCATCACTGCCGAACTGCTGCAGGTAGCCATCCAGATCTGTCTCAAATTCATGTGCAATCAACCCCGATTGCGATAACAGGCGCGACATATCCGGTATCTCGATTTCCACAATACTCGCGCCTTGTTGCACCAGAAATTGTAATGCCTGGTCAATTTGATCACGTACCTGCGGATCTGCGGCATCCATCCATGCGGTTAACCGACCGATACGCAACCCGGCAATGGACCCGCGCCCGAGTTGGGCAAAAAACTGCGTCGCCGGCTGATGCTGCATCAACTCCGTATCCGGATCAGCCGGGTCAAAGCCGCTGGTGATATCCAGCACTATCGCCAGGTCAGTCATTGAGCGGGCCAGAGGTCCAGCCACATCCTGGGTATGTGACAGCGGCATAATCCCATAAATACTGCTCAAGCCCTTGCTGGGTCTGAGGCCGGTCAGATTGTTAAACGCCGCTGGAATACGGATAGAACCACAAGTGTCCGAGCCCATGCCAACCGCGGCAAAACCAGCTGCAATCGCTGCGGCGCTGCCACCACTGGAACCTCCGGGCAGGCGCTGCGGATCGTAAGGGTTGCGTGTCTGGCCGCCCAGTGAACTGATACTGGTGATGCCATAAGCGAACTCATGCAGATTGGTTTTGCCCACAATAATAGCGCCGGCTTTACGCAGTTTTTTCACCTGGGTGGCTTCTTCGTCAGGGATAAAGTCAGCCAATGATTGCGACGCGCCGGTGGTTGGCATGTCGATGGTGTTGTAGTTGTCTTTGATCACCACCGGAATGCCATGCAGCAGACTGCGCGGTCCGCTGCGTTGGCGCTCTTCGTCCAATTGTTGTGCTTGAGCGCGTGCGGCACTGTTCAGGGTGATCAGGGTGTTGAGTGCCGGGCCTTGCTGGTCATAGGCCTGGATACGCGCCAGATAATAATCCAGCAACTGTGCCGAGGTGAGCGCGCCGGTGGCCAGTTGCTGCTGCAATACCAGAATGCTTTGTTCTTCAATCGGCGTGCTGCCTGCAGCGGGCGCTGTGAATGCCACAGGCAATGCCATGTCACGCTCCTGCATCACCTCGCGCAGCCTGTCTGGGTAGTCGGTGATGATGCCATCCACACCGATATCCATGAGCTGTGCCATCGTGGGCTGATCGTTAATCGTCCATGGAATCACTTTCAGACCGAGAGCATGCGCCTGCTCAACCATCTCCCGCGTGGTAAACGCGCTGTACCCTGCATCATTGATGCCGGCACTTTGCGGCAAACCATGCACCGGCGAAATCGCAGACGCACCAAACGACGCCGCTGCTGCAGGCAGATTGCAGTCAAAATCGTCCATATCAATGCCACCTGTCCACGGCGAGGCGCCAGGTTCCCCACACTGCAGAAAAGACTGGGCATTGGACAAGGCTACCAAGGGCAGTTCAGGGGCCAGTTGTTTTGCCAGCATCAGAGCGCCCCAGTCAAAACTCTGCAGGGTGACCTGATCCTGCATGTTGTGCTGTTGTATTTGTGCCACGACTGCTTGGACAAATTGCTCGCGTGGCGCGGTCTCATGCGGGGCGCCGGCCTCAACTTTGGTTTCTATGTTGAGCATGACATCGTGGGCGCGGTGGCGTTTGACCAGATCAAACACTTCGCTGAGCAGCACCATGTTGGCGCCCGGCACGGTTGTTTGCTGGGCGTGAGCATCCGCGCGTTGCGACCCGCAATCCAGTGTGCGCACCTGTGCCAGCGTCAGGTCTTTGATGTACTTGCCTACATAGGG
>CAMBPO010000066.1 GCA_945869725.1 Klebsiella pneumoniae | reverse complement strand
GCGATTCTGGGGCAGGATTACGTGGGCATGAAGCCCACGATGGAAGTAAAAGAAGGGGACAGGGTCAAGCTTGGTCAGACATTGTTCACTGACAAAAAAACACCTGGTGTTATTTACACTTCTCCGGGAACGGGCACTGTCAGTGCCGTCAATCGTGGTGACAGACGCCTGTTTCTGTCGATTGTCATAGAGCTAGATTCTGGTAGCAGCGAACAGATCAGTTTTGCAAGTTACTCCGACGCGCACGCTGCTGCTCTGTCCCGCGATCAGGTCGTAGAGAATCTGGTTAACTCAGGACTCTGGACAGCTTTGCGGACACGACCATTTAATAAAGTGCCAGATCCTACCAGCAAGCCCTCTTCAGTATTTGTCAATCTTATGGACTCCAATCCCCTGGCGCTGCAGCCTGAAGTTGTGGCTCGCGAGCATTCTCAGGACTTGGTGCGCGGGATCAATCTACTGGCAAAACTGACTGACGGTAAATTATTTGTATGTCGCCGTGAAGGCAGTTTTGCAGGGCTCGAGAAAGAAGCGTTTGCTGGAAACGTGCAGGTTGAAGATTTTAGCGGGCCGCACCCGTCTGGACTCACAGGGACTCATATCCATTTCCTCGACCCGGTGAGCCTGACTCGATGGGTGTGGAGTATTGGATTTCAGGATGTTATTGCTGCGGGCAAACTCTTCAGTACCGGGCAGTTGTGGACTGAGCGTGTAGTTGCTCTGGCTGGACCACAGGTCATCAATCCGCGATTGATAAGAACTCGCCTGGGTGCCAACTTGCATGAGATCACCTCCGCAGAACTCAATCAGGGTGAAAACCGCATTATTTCAGGATCCGTGCTTGCCGGGCGAAAAGTTGCCGAGCCGATGCATTTTCTGAGCCGGTATGATCATCAGATATGTGTGCTTCGTGAAGGCAGAGAGAGGCCGCTGCTGGGGTATCTGTCGCCGGGTACTGACCGGCATTCAAACCTCGGTATCTATATTTCCAGCCTCTTTAAAGGCAAGAAATTTGATTTTACGACCACTACCAATGGCAGTGAGCGGGCAATGGTGCCTGTGGGTTCGTATGAAACCATCATGCCGCTGGATATTCTGCCAACACAGTTGTTACGTACATTGATAGTGGGCGATATCGAAACAGCGATGAATCTGGGCGCGTTGGAATTGGACGAAGAAGATGTGGGGCTGTGCACCTATGTGTGCCCGGGCAAATACGAATACGGTCCGATTCTGCGTGACAACCTCACGCGTATCGAAAAAGAATGCTAGTGGAAAAAACTCACCATGGGTCTGCGTAAAATACTGGATGACTTAGCGCCGCAGTTTGATAAAGGCGGCAAGTACGAGAAGATGTACCCACTCTACGAAGCAGTGGATACCATTTTTTATTCCCCGAGCAAAGTGACAGTCGGCGGTTCACATGTGCGTGATGGCATAGACCTCAAACGTATCATGATTACGGTTTGGCTGGCTGTGTTCCCTGCAATGTTTTACGGCATGTACAACGTCGGGTACCAGGCCAATATGGCCATGGTCAACATGGGCATCACCGAAATGGAAGGCTGGCGCGGTGTGTTGATTGGCGCCTTGGCCGGCAATGACCCCGCCAGCATCTGGGATAACTTCTGGTACGGAGCCATGTACTTCCTGCCCATCTATGCGACAGTTTTTATCGTCGGTGGATTCTGGGAGGTATTGTTTGCGGTAAAACGTGGTCATGAAATCAACGAAGGTTTTTTTGTCACCTCGATTCTTTTCTCGTTGATAGTTCCGCCAACTTTGCCATTGTGGCAGGCAGCTCTGGGCATCTCATTCGGAGTCATTGTAGGCAAGGAGGTGTTTGGTGGCACCGGTAAAAATTTCCTAAACCCGGCGTTGACCGGTCGTGCATTTCTGTTCTTTGCATACGCACCACAAATTTCTGGTGATTCTGTATGGACTGCGGTCGATGGCTTTAGTGGGGCAACGGCGCTGAGCCAGATAGCAAGTTCAGGACTGCCAGTGATTCTTTCCGCTACCGGCGAGCAGTTGACCTGGCTGGATGCATTCTTTGGTCGTATGCAGGGATCGATTGGCGAAGTATCAACGCTCGCTATCCTGATTGGTGCGGTGATCCTGCTGACTACCCGCATTGCATCGTGGCGAATTATGTCAGGCGTGTTTATTGGCATGGTCGCATTTTCAACTCTGCTCAATCTGATTGGTTCAGATAGCAACCCTGGATTCGCTACGCCCTGGTATTGGCACATGGTGTTGGGCGGGTTCGCATTCGGTATGGTTTTTATGGCGACCGACCCAGTGTCGGCAGCGATGACCAATACCGGCAAATGGCTTTATGGCATTCTGATCGGTGTTATGGTTGTCATGATCCGGGTTCTGAATCCGGCTTATCCCGAAGGCATGATGCTTGCCATTCTTTTTGGCAATCTGTTTGCGCCTTTGCTTGATTATTTTGTCATTAAAGCCAATGTCAAACGGAGGATCGCTCGCAATGTCGTCTAACGTAAACTCCGTCTCTTATACCATCAGGGTCGCGCTTGTTCTGTGCGCAATGTGCTCTGTTCTGATTTCCGGCGCAGCAGTTCTGCTCAAGCCGATGCAGGCCGCCAATCAGATCCTCGACCGTAACCGTAATATTCTTATCGCTGCGGGTATGTATGATCCTGATGTGAATACCAACGCTGATGTGCAATCGATGTTCGAGCGTTTTAATGCACGTATTGTTGACCTGGATACCGGCTCTTACCTAACAGATGAACAAATGTCTGAGTTGGGCATTGACCCGCTGACCTACAACGAAGCCGCATCCCGAAATGATCCCGCATTATCAGCAGCTTTAAGCTCCGATGAGGACACTGCCAACATTCGACGTCGTGTGCGTTATGCAACTGTGTACTCAATTGAGAGCGCCGAGGGTGCTTACGAAACAGTGGTATTGCCCGTCAGCGGTTTCGGGCTCTGGGGCATTATGTACGGCTACCTTGCTATTGAAGGCGATGGCAATACGATTCGTGGTATCGGTTTTTATGATCACAAAGAAACGCCCGGTCTTGGGGGCGAGATCAGCAATCCTAGATGGCAGGCTCAATGGCCTGGCAAACAGATTTTTGATACAGCCGGTGATGTTGCATTTGAGTTAGTTAAAGGTGGCGGCGAGGGCGAGTCCCAGGTCGACGCGTTGTCTGGTGCAACACTGACCAGTCGTGGCGTTGAAAATATGATCGCTTTCTGGCTTGGGCAACGGGGATTTGGTTCGTTCCTGACAAACGAAGTAAAAGGTTAAGGGGTTTTCTGATGTCTGAGATGAGCAAAACAATTCTGATCAAACCGATTTTTAAAGAAAATCCAATTGCTTTGCAGGTGCTGGGCGTGTGTTCTGCATTAGCGGTAACCACCAGTGTGCAGGTGGCTTTGGTGATGGCCATCGCGCTGACGACGGTAACAGCATTTTCCAATATGTTTATTTCCATGCTGCGAAATCACATGCCAAGCAGCATACGTATGATCATCCAGATGACAATCATTGCTTCACTGGTGATTCTGGTTGACCAGTTGTTAAAAGCTTTTGCTTATGAAGTGAGTAAACAGTTGAGTGTGTTTGTGGGACTGATCATCACAAACTGCATCGTAATGGGAAGGGCAGAAGCGTTTGCGATGAAAAATCCACCGGGTTTGAGTTTCCTGGACGGACTCGGAAACGGCGCTGGTTACAGTTTCATTCTGGTGACATTGGGTGCAGTCAGAGAGCTGTTTGGTTCGGGCAGTATTCTCGGAGTCACATTGCTGCCAACCGTCGCTAATGGTGGTTGGTATCAGCCAAACGGTTTAATGTTGCTGGCACCGAGTGCATTTTTTCTGATCGGTTTTATTATCTGGATTATCCGCAACCGCGATAACTCTCAGGTCGAGAGAAACGAGTTTACGATGGCTTCTCATACCGTCGAGAAAGGTGCGCACTGATGGAACACTATCTGAGTCTGTTATTCACGGCAGTTTTTGTTGAGAACATGGCACTCATGCTGTTTCTTGGCATGTGTACCTTCCTGGCTGTATCCAAAAAGGTTGAAACGGCCATAGGCTTGGGGATTGCCGTGGTGATTGTGCAATCAATCACTATTCCGATAAATAATCTGATCTTCACTTACCTGCTCAAGGATGGTGCGTTGTCGTGGGCAGGAATGCCTGACCTTGATCTGAGTTTCCTCGGGTTTCTGGTTTACATCGGGGTGATCGCAGCACTGGTTCAGATTATGGAATTGTTTCTGGACAAGTATGTGCCGGCTCTGTACAACGCGCTCGGTATTTTCTTGCCGTTGATTACAGTGAATTGCGCGATCATGGGCGGTTCTTTGTTCATGGTTGAACGCAGTTATACTTTTTCGGAAAGTATGGTTTATGGCGTAGGTTCTGGCTTGGGTTGGGCTATTGCCATTGCGTTGATGGCCGGTATTCGTGAAAAACTAAAGTACAGCGATGTACCGCCGGGGCTTCGAGGTCTGGGCATCACATTTATCACGACCGGTCTGATGTCGCTTGGTTTTATGTCTTTCAGCGGACTAACACTGTAATCAAATCCAATCAACGTTGATGTAAGAAGGTTTCTGTAACAATGGATATCACAACGATTATTGCCGGTGTAGTCATGTTCACCGTGATAGTGATGCTGCTGGTGGTCATTATCATTGCCGCGCGTGCGCGTCTGGTTAGCTCCGGTGATGTAAAAATCGAAATTAATGGTGATCCGAGTAAGGCGATCACCGTTCCTGCTGGTGGCAAGCTGCTGACAACCTTGGCCGATGCAGGCATATTCCTGTCCTCAGCCTGTGGCGGTGGCGGTACTTGCGCCCAGTGCAAGTGCAAGGTGATGGACGGTGGTGGCTCAATGCTGCCAACCGAGTCGGGACATTTCACCATGGGCGAGGCCAAGGAACATTGGCGTCTTTCATGTCAGGTAGCTGTTAAACAGGACATGAAGATTGAAGTAGAACCAGAATTCTTTGGCGTAAAGCAGTGGGAATGCGAGGTGATCTCCAACCACAACGTGGCGACTTTTATCAAAGAACTGGTGCTCAAGATCCCCGATGGCGAAAGTGTGGACTTTCGTGCCGGCGGTTACGTACAGTTGGAAGTTCCTGCGCACGAGGTTGAATACAAAAACTTTGATATTGAAGAGCGCTTCCGGGGCGATTGGGAAAAGTTTGGGCTGTTTAATCACAAATCAAAGTGTGACAAG
The DNA here is from genome assembly GCA_945869725.1 of Klebsiella pneumoniae. Lineage (GTDB taxonomy): Bacteria > Pseudomonadota > Gammaproteobacteria > Pseudomonadales > Pseudohongiellaceae > Pseudohongiella. The sequence continues at coordinate 6,506 of CAMBPO010000066.1, read as the reverse complement.
ACCACGATTCGTGCGTACTCGATGGCAAACTATCCTGATGAAAAAGGCATGATCAAGTTCAACATCCGTATCGCAACACCGCCGCCGCGCAGTAACCATCCGCCTGGAATCATGTCGTCTTATGCATTCAACATGAAGCCTGGCGACAAGATAAAGGTATTCGGACCGTTCGGTGAGTTTTTTGCCAAAGAAACCGAAAACGAGATGGTCTTTATTGGTGGTGGTGCCGGTATGGCGCCCATGCGTTCACATATTTTTGATCAGCTGTGCCGCCTAAACAGCAAGCGTAAAATTACCTTCTGGTACGGCGCGCGCAGTAAAAAAGAGATGTTCTACGTCGAAGACTATGATCGTCTGGCCGCTGAACACGACAACTTTGTATGGCACGTGGCACTGTCTGAGCCGCAGCCAGAGGATAACTGGACTGGATACACAGGATTCATTCACAACGTTGTGTTGGAGCAGCAGTTGAAGAATCACCCGGCCCCTGAAGATTGTGAGTACTACATGTGTGGCCCGCCCATCATGAACGCCTCATGCATCAAGATGTTGAAAAGTCTGGGTGTGGAAGACGAAAACATAGCGTTGGATGAATTCTCCTGATCAAGATCAGGTAAACAAGATGGAAAATCGACAGGGGAGCCAGGCCACTAACAACATGTGCCGCTCCCCTGTTTTTTTGGAACATTGCCACCGGTAACGTTCAAGAAATTGCCGCGGAGCGAAAAGTGTCAGGTGACAGAGAAATAGGCAGTTTTGTCCTGCAGTGGATCAAGCGGCTTCGGTATACGCTGATTTTTCTTGCACTGTTTTTTCTTTGGGTCGTGGTGCGTCCGGAGCCAGCTGCACAGATTTATCAGCTGAATGGCGCCACTATGGGCACTCAGTATCAGATTCTGGTTGCCGGATTTCCGGACGGACTGAGCGATAACGAACTGGCTGACGCCATTGCGCAGCAGCTCTACCGGCTTGATCGGGAACTGATGTCCACGTATGCACCTGATTCAGAGTTATCCAGGTTTAATTCCAGTGAACCTGGTCCGTGGGTTAATGTTTCGCCGGAGTTGGCTTTGGTCATTGAAAGGGCATTGTATTTTAATCAGCTCACCGGAGGAGCGTTTGATGTGACGGTTGGACCTTTAGTCAATCGCTGGGGGTTTGGCCCTGTTATAGGTCAACGTGTTGATCAGTCCCGAATTCCCAGTGACGCTGAAATCGCTGAATTGCTGCAGCTGACCGGTTCTCATCGGCTGGAAGTCAGTTTGTCACCCCCGCAGGTGCGTAAGTCAGCTCAGGTTTACGTTGATCTCAGCGGAATTGCCAAGGGCTATGCAGCAGATGTGCTGGCGGACTATTTTGATTCATTGAACATGCCTAGTTATTTTATCGAGATTGGCGGTGAGCTCCGGATCAAAGGCCTTAAACCCGACGGGAGCGGCTGGATACCCGCTATCGAGAAGCCGTTAGATAGCCCTGAGCCAGAGGTTTACCAGATTTTTTACAGTCGGGGCAGAACCCTGGCAGTTGCCGGCTCAGGTGACTACCGTAATTATTTTGAACAAGATGGTGTGCGGTACTCCCATGAAATTGATCCGTCTACGGGTCGCCCTGTCAGCCACTCCCTCGCAGCAGTAACCGTCATCGCGCCAACAGCGATGGAGGCCGATGCCTTGGCGACGGCGTTTATGGTCATGGGCGAGCAAAAGTCCTATGACCTTGCTCAATCTATGGGGCTGGCAGTTTACTTGATAAGCAAGCATCCTGAGCAGGATGGTTTTACTGAACGATTCACCCCGGCATTCGAAGCCTATCTGGAGCAGTGATATGGACACCCTGATTGCAAGTTTTGTCATTCTTTTATTGGTTGTTGCCGGTATGGCTATTGGAGTGATGTTTGGTCGGGCGCCCATCAAGGGCTCTTGCGGCGGCCTCAACAATGCCGGCATAAACGAAAGCTGTGAACTATGCGGCGGCAGTCCCGCGCTGTGCGAAAAAAGCAGTAAGTAAGCCGGAGATCAGCCTTAATGCCTCGAAACACATATGACATTATTGTAGTGGGCAGTGGCCCTGCGGGCGAGTCGGCGGCCATCAATGCTGCAAAACATGGCAAAAAAGTCGCGTTGATATCTGACCGCGATCAGGTCGGTGGTAGTTGCACGCACTTGGGGACAATTCCTTCCAAGGCACTTCGGCACTATGTAAAACAGGTTATGCAGTTCCGCAGCAATCCATTGCTTCGTGAGTTCGCAACTCTGCACAAACCGAGTTTTCCTGAAATCATTCGCCATGCCAATCGTGTGATTGATGAACAGGTATACCTGCGCAGCAGGTACTACGAAAAAAATGATGTGACCATCATTCATGGGCAGGCTTTTTTTAACGATGCAAACAGCATTCGCGTGACAACAAGAGGGCCTTTGCTCAAAGCTGACAATTTTGTGATTGCGACCGGGTCGCGTCCGTATCGACCGGCAAATGTGAACTTTGACCACCCACGTTTGTTCGACAGCGACAAAATACTCACCCTGAATCACTCCCCTAAAAAAGTAACAGTAATAGGTGCGGGTGTGATTGGTTGTGAGTATGCCTCCATTTTTGGTGGGCTGGGTTGCAAAGTCGAGCTGATCAATCCAGCCAATACCCTGCTGTCGTTTCTGGATTGGGAGATCTCAGACGCATTGAGTTATCACCTGCGTGATATTGGAGTGCGCAGTCGTCACAATGAAGAGTATGAGAGTATTGAGTACCACGATGACTATGTGGTGACTAACCTTCGGTCGGGTAAACGCATCAAAAGCGACATTATTTTGTGGGCCAATGGACGTACCGGAAACTCCGACAACATGGGCCTGGAAGCGCTGGGCATCGTTTTGAATGCCCGTGGTCATATCGAAGTCAATGAGCGTTATCAGACGGCAGCACCCAATATTTATGCAGCAGGCGATGTCATCGGGTGGCCGTCACTGGCAAGCGCATCGTATGATCAGGGGCGAGCAGCCTGTAATGCCATCGTTGATCCTGAAGCGTTTGTTGCTATTGATCGGGTGGCTACCGGCATTTACACGATTCCTGAAATCAGTACCTTGGGCAAAACCGAGCAGGAGCTGACCAAGGCGCAGGTGCCCTATGAGGTAGGCAAGGCATTTTTTAACAATACCGCGCGGGGCCAGATTACCGGCGAGCAGGTTGGCATGCTGAAGCTGATTTTCCACTTTGATACCCTCGAGATCCTCGGCATTCATTGTTTTGGCGACCAGGCCTCTGAGATCGTGCACATCGGACAGGCCATCATGCAGCAGGAGGGCGCCGCCAACTCCATGAAGTATTTCCTGGATACTACCTTCAATTATCCAACCATGGCTGAAGCCTATCGAATTGCCGCTCTGGATGGGGTGAATCGGGTATTCTGAGGATTCTGATGTGCGCACGCCCCGACTGATGTCTGCTCTGGTTGTATTGCTTGTAGTCAGCATCTGGCCGGCGCAGTACTTTGCGTCCTCTTTGCAGGCTGCCCGTGTTGAGTTTGATCGCAGCAGCCTGTTATCCATGCTTGGCAATGATCTGATAGACAATGATCCGATTGTCGATGCGTTGCTGATTCGCGCTGAACTCGGCAGTCAGAATCTTGTCAGCCCGCAATGGCTTGGACTGCGTCGGGACAGGCTGGCCTACGTTGGTAAACAAGGCGATGAAGTGGTGTTGGTTGCCTTGCCGTTTACAGTCGATGATGGATTTAACGGTATTCTCGACTTGCTGGTGGCATTCGACATGCGTGGCGAGATTGTTGCGGCTCGGGTCCTGGCAGAACCTCTGCATACCGACCTGATTGGTAGCCTGAAAATTCTTGAGTCACGATGGATGCGAGAATTCAGCGGCATGGCTTCACGTGATCTAAGGCGCCCCAGTTGGCAGGGGATTGCGGCTGATGATGGTGTGGATCAGTTTGTTGGTGCGTCAATCACACCCAAAGCAGTTGCCGCAGGGATGTACGATGCTTTGCTGTTTTTTCAGTCAAATCGCATGACCCTGGTGCAGGGCGACCCATCGCTGAGTCTGCAATAAGCGCCTCAGCAAACAAAGAACAGTGTTTTGTCATTTTTGGCAGGAGAGTTGTAATGCCGGCACAGACGGTCAGTGTGTTAGGCGGTGGAAGTTTTGGCACAATCATCGCCAACATCGTCGCGCAGAACGGTTATCGGGTGAATTTCTGGATGCGCAACAAAGCGCTGGTCGATCAAGTGAACTCGACGCGTGAAAATCCCCAGTATCTTCCGGGTTATGTCTTGCACGAAGGTGTGTTTGCCACGGATGACATTGAATTAGCCGTCAGGGGTAGTCGCCTGGTGTTTGTGGCAGTCCCCAGTGCCTATTTCCGCACCGTGCTGCGCACCATGTTACCGGCATTGAGCAAGGATACAATTCTGGTCAGTACTACCAAAGGTATAGAGGCGGGCAGTTTTCTGCTGATGAGTCAGGTCATGCGGCAAGAAGCCCCGGATTGCCAGATTGGTGTATTAAGCGGGCCGAATCTTGCGGGTGAGATAGCCAGACGCAGCCTGACCGGTACTGTGATTGCAAGCATGCATGAGTCGGTGCGAGAGCGTGTGCGTGAAGTGCTCAAGTCAGATTATTTCAGGGTCTACACCAACGATGACATGTTTGGCGTGGAACTTGGCGGATCATTGAAGAATATTTATGCCATTATTGCCGGTCTTGCTTCTGCAATGGGCATGGGACAGAACACCAACAGTATGCTCATTACACGCAGTCTGACTGAGATGGCGCGATTCGGGCGCGAGTTGGGCGCTGATCCGATGACCTTTCTGGGGCTGGCTGGAGTTGGCGATTTGATCGTTACCTGCTCGTCTTCGTTGAGCCGGAATTTTCGTGTAGGCTTGGCGCTGGGTGAGGGTAAACCTGTTGAGGAAGCCATTGTCGGTATCGGGCAGGTTGCCGAGGGTGTTAACACGCTGAAACAGGTAAAAGAGAAAGCTGATGAGCTAGGTGTTTATATGCCCCTGGCATCGGGTTTGTATGAGATCGTCTACGAAGGTAAGCCGGTCAATCAGGTGATTGCGGCATTAATGCTGGGTGAGGGAGCGCTGGATGTCGAATACGAAGCCCATCGGGCCAAACAGCTGGAAAAGGGAGATCGATGATATGTCTGATGATTTTGTGGAAAATCTGAAAAAACCATCTGCCTGGGTACGCATACTGTTTATGGCGGGTTTTGTTGTTGCTTTGTATGTCAGCGGCGTCATTTTGATGGTGCTGATGCTGGCGCAAATTTTATTCAGCCTGTTAACCGCTGATGATAACCCTAATCTGCGTCGACTTGGAGGCAGCCTTTCGTCCTATGTGGCGCAGATATTGGCATTCCTGACCTATAACACCCAACAGAAACCTTTCCCGTTTTTGCCTTTTCCACCACCAGAACTGCCAGCCGACCGGTCAGAAAATTTTTCAGATGTGGAGAGTTATCAGCCTTCTGCTGCTGACCAGACAGCGTCCGACAACCCAGAGCCCCGGGATGCCGATGTTGCTGAAGAAACAGAAACCCCCGCGGCACCCCGCAAACGCAGTGCTGCACGCCGCAAAAAGCCTGCTGCCACCGATGAACAGGATACTGATGTTTGACTTTGTTGATGTAATCAGAGGCCTGTTACTCCGCAGCAGTCTCGAGCAGCGAGCCAGCGAATCCAGACTGCTGTTGTGTTGCCTGCTGCTGATCAGTTGGCAGGCAAGCGCTGATGTTCCCGGATCATCGGACTATGCGTACCAACGTTTTCCGGGTTCGCAGATTGTGGACTATCGTCTTGAGAACGATACTGTGTATGCCTTGGCGCTAGGGCGCATGCAACGCGCAGCAGGCCGAGTTGCACCAAGCCAGTCAGAAAGGTTTCAGGGTGACTTACGCCGCATCACTTACGAGATACCCGATGGATTTAATGGACAGGAAGTATTTGAGCATTTTCGCAAACAATTGCTGACTGAAGGGCAGCAAGAGTTGTTTAACTGTCAGGGCAGGGGTTGTGGAAGCAGTAACTTCTGGGCCAACGATGTATTTGGCAACCGCATTTTGTATGGCCCGGAGACTGGGCAGTATTACATGGCAGCCAGTTATCGGGGTGAGATCGCTGGCAGAGAAGTCAGCGGATATGCAGCCCTGTATGTTGTTGCCCGTACCAACCGACGTCTTTATGCACATCTGGACTTTCTTGAACTGTCAGAACAAGAGGCGGCTGAGCAGCTCGCCGCGTCGGTGCCCGATGCCCTGACACTGTTGCAGCGTCTGAACGAAGACGGGCTGGTGACCATCCCAGGCCTGCTGTTTGATGAGCAGGATCTGCTCACAGAGGACCAAGGCCTGCAGTTGCTGGTGGATGCGCTGAATGATGATGGTCAGACCAATATCTACATAGTCGGGCACTTGCAGGCAGAAGCCACACTAGAGGAGCAGATCAGTCGCTCGCTGATTCGCGCCGAAGTGATTCAGCAGCGTCTTA
>CAMBPO010000065.1 GCA_945869725.1 Klebsiella pneumoniae | reverse complement strand
ACACTGATGCGCAACATTGACCAGGAGCAGTTGATGATTGCCTTCAAGGGCGCTGACGAAATGGTCAAAGATAAATTCATGGCCAACATGTCGCAGCGTGCTCGTGCCATGTTCCTGGATGAGATGGAAGCCAAAGGCCCACTGCGTATTACCGATGTCGAGTCAGCGCAGAAGCAGATCATGCGTATCGCCCGTAAACTTTCGGATAAGGGCGAGATCGTGCTTGCCGGCCGAGGTGATGATTTTGTCTGATAAACCGGCCGCGAATATTGATTGGAAACTGAACCAGTTGCTGTCTGCCAGCAAGGCTTCGCGCAGTTATGTGGCGCGACCTCTCGAGCAAACTGCGCCCGGGAAGTCTGGCTTTTCACCCTGGACTCCCAAGCAACTGACACAGTTGTCCGCATACCATGACGCTGATCAGTCCGGCGCGCATCAAGAAGCTAACAATGGCCTGGACAATCCTCAGTCGCCTGAGCAGTCCAATGCGGCGATCCAGCAGTCAAAGCCGGTAGTTATTCCTCCGAATGCCCGTATCACCAGTGATATTGAACTGGAACAACTCAGGTCGGCTGCGTTCGACGCGGGGAAAAGGCAGGCGCTCGACGAACTGGGGCAGCAGGCCATGGACAACGAACTGCGTTTACGTGATCTGATCAACGCACTGTCAGATGCGAAGGTGGATATGTCTGCCTTGCAAAGATCGGTCACCGAGCTATCGTTATTTATCGCCAGTCAGATTGTTCGCGCTGAGTTGAAAATGAATACGCAATGGTGCGTAAACCTTATTGAGCAATGCCTTGAAGAGATTCGACGTCACGGTAGTGATGTTGTGATCGTGCGGCTGAGCCGTGCGGATTTTGACAGTTATCACGCGCAATTGGCGCAGGCACACGAGTCGGTGCATTTCACTCACGACGATCGGTTAAGACCGGGTGATGTGGAGATCGAGATGGGTGCCACGCAGATTTCAGAGCTGATAGAAACAAAATTGGCATCAATTGCCCGGCATATGCTGTCGTCGTTAGCAGCAGATACGTCCGTGCAGGGTGATGCTGACAGTGGCCACGTGTTGCTCGCTGAGGAATGCTGATGTCGGCGCATGTGGTTGATCGGAACACGACTCACGCGGGGATACTTGAGTCCTTTGATCATTGGCGCCAACTCGCCTCGCTGCCAGCGGTGCAGGCGTCAGGTCGATTATCAAAAGTATCGGGAACCACCATTGAAGCGGAGGGCTTATATGCCCCCATCGGCGCTCAGTGCGCCATTTTGTCGGCTGCGCTTAAGAAAGTCGTCGAAGCGGAAGTCATCGGTTTTTTTGATAGAAAGCTGATCTTGATGTCCTATGGCGGCATTGACGGACTCAGTCCTGGTGACAGAGTGAGTGTGGTGGCGAATCAATCGCTGGGCCAGTTAGGTGACGCGCTGATCGGACGGGTCATTGACGGTTTTGGCAATCCTATCGACCGAAAGGGTGCGATAGATTACCAGTGCCGGGCCAATCTTGATGGTGTGCTGTTGAATCCCATGGAGCGTGGGCCCATCGATACGATTTTGGATACTGGCGTGAAGGCTATTAATACGGCGCTGACCATCGGGCGAGGTCAGCGCATTGGTCTGATTGCCGGATCAGGTGTGGGCAAAAGTGTGCTGCTGGGAATGTTGACTCGTAACACGGCCGCCGATGTGGTCGTGATCGGCATGATAGGAGAGCGCGGCCGCGAAGTTCAGGACTTTGTCCAGAACACCCTCGGCGCTGAAGGGCTTGCTCATTCTGTGGTGATTGCTGCGCCGGCAAATTCGTCACCGGTAGCCCGCATCAAAGCGGCCAAGCTGGCACATCTGGTCAGTGAATACTTCCGTGATCAGGGCCGGCATGTACTTCTGCTGCTCGACAGTATGACGCGCGTTGCACACGCTCAGCGTGAGATCGGGCTGGCCATGGGAGAGCCTCCAACGTCAAAGGGTTATCCGCCGTCGGTTTTCAGTTTATTTCCCAATCTTATTGAGAGGCCGGGAGCGGGTCGCGATGGCCACGGCTCTATCACCAGTTTTTACACAGTGCTGGCTGAAGGCGATGACCGCAATGACCCGATTGTTGATATCTGCCGTGCGTCTCTGGATGGCCAGGTCATGCTGAGTCGTTCGTTGGCGGATTCAGCCCACTATCCTGCGATCGATTTGAATGGCTCCATCTCAAGACTTGCCAATAGCCTGCTTGATCCAAAGCGAGCGTTGCTTGCTCAGCGGCTGCGACGACTGTGGTCTGTTTATCAAGAAAAGGAAGATTTTATTCAGGTCGGCGCCTATGACCAAAACACCAATCCTGAGCTGGATGAAGCCATCCTGCACCATCACAAGCTGGTCGCATTTTTGCAGCAACAATCCGACGAAAGTTTCTCACTACGAGAGTCGTGGCTGATGCTTAATCAGATTCTAGGAGATCCGTCATGAAAACCAATGTTTGGCAGGCGTTAATTACGAAAGAAGAGACTAAGGCGAGCCTGACAAACCGCCAACTGCAGACCGTTCTTAAACAATACAATTATATCCGTGAGCGCATGGCATATATTGAGAGCCTGGTGTCTGAATATTCAGCCAGTGCAGCCGGTTCGCCCCTGCAGCGTTCAAGTTATCAGTTGCAACTTTATCGGATGCGTGAGCAGCTTGGCACAGAGGCCGAGTCGTTGGCGTTCAAAATCCGCGAAGCCCAAAAGAGTCTGGCGGGCCACCATGGCGAGATACAAAAGTTTGACAAGATTCGATTACTTAACGAGGAGCGTCTGCATGAGCAGGCGCAGCGAACCGAGAACTTAGGCATCGAAGAGTTGTGCACGCTGCAGTTTAACTTCCAGCGCAGGCGGTGAGGACTTGAACGTTGGCCTGATTTTTGCTGTATCGTCCATGTATCAGTTCAACGTAACTCCATAGACCGCCAGACAGACATACAGGAATAAAACAGGACCAATGAAGATCCAGCCGGAATTCAACATCGCTGCTATCCTTAGCAAGATCTCTGTTGCAGATGTTGTGAGCAATCAGTTGTCAGCTGCGCAACGCGAATCATCGCCTTTTGAGGCCTACTTTGAGGCGGCTTTTCAGCAGATCGACGATCCGCAGCTTGCCGCAACGCTTGCCACTTTGAATGAAAGTGGCATGATCGTGCCAGATTCGATCGCCGCATTTAATACAGCAGGCGCTGGTTCGACGCTGCCGATGGCTGCTGCAGCCGATGGCGTGCCGCAGCCATTCCGCATGTTGCAACTACTCAATGGGCGTTCAGTTATTACCACCTCAATGGCATTCAACGATAACAGCATGCGTTCAGCGTCCTTGAATGAGCCTCTGCTGGTTGAATCTGAGGTGCCGTTTTCAGACTCTCAAGCGGCCTATATGACTCAATCGACGGTGCCCTCAGAAGCCGTGGGCGCAAGTGAGTCAATGGCACGTCGTCTGTCAACCGAGTCCTGGCTCACAAGCGCCGCCAGGGGTGGAGCGCCGGTCGGCTTACCAGCTGTGCAGCCCCAATCCGTTCAGCCCCAATCCGTGCAAGGCCAGACAGTGACACCGGGGACCACAGCGACACAGGCTCAAACAGCAACTGCATTATCAGAGGCCATTCAGTCCTCCGCAAATTCAAAGCCTTCGGTCAGCAGTGAACCGCAGGCTATTTTTAAGTCTCAAGCGGCTTCTGGGTCGCCAGTCGTTTCTCAGCCTGACCTGGCCGCAGGCGCTAAAACCGCTGCAGCCGATGGGTTGGGGGTAACGGAGCGTCGTCAGTCAACTGAAGCGTGGCTGACTAGCCCCGCCAGGACTGGAGCGCCGATAAAGAATGAATCAGCATCGGCTACATCCGCGCGGGTGATCGCCTTCAATACGGCGCCAACTGTCACGGTGTCATCCGTTGGGCCGACTGAAACTCCTGTGACACCGGCTCCGGCGTCTCCGGTTGTGCCAACACAAGCCAGTCCGGCTCAGGCAGCGATTGCGGCACAGGCAGCCATTGCGGATCAAAGAACAATACAGTCTCCAGCAACGCCTCAGGCTCAGATAGTCTTTGAGTCGCCGACAGAGACTGAGTATCAGGCAGCTTTTCAGTCGCCAGCGACCGGCGCTGCAGCCATGGAGCCAGCGGAGCGTCGTCAGTCAACTGAGGCTTGGCTGGCTAGTGCCAAGGGTGTGAGTGCCGGCACGGCTGCGCCAGTGATGCCGTCAACAGTAGCACCGGCCACAACCGCCGCTGGCGCGTCGATCATTGGTGCCAGCCAAAACTTCTCGGACATGGCTACCCGCAGTCGCGCAGGCGCCCGCGAATCATCCACGCAGCGTGTTAGCAGTGGCGATGTGTCCAGGATAGCTCGCAATGGCGCGCAGTCCGACATGACGCTGGCCAGATCTGAGCCGGTGGTACTGAGTGGCTCGCCTGCGTTTCTGGCGACCGATTTAGCAGCCAGCACAACGTTATCTGCCGCGCAGATGCCAGATTCCGCAGTGCCGTCCACCTCCATGAATCAGGCCTCAGTATCAGGCTCCGCTGCGCAGGCTGCTCCCGCTTCAACGGAGGGTCAGCGCATGGCTGACCGCTGGATGCATGTTGATGATTTGGGCAAGCAGTTTGGATCGGTGATACAGGGCGCCTTGTTAAATCGCACTGTGGCTGGACAAACCAGTCTGCGCATCATGCTGAACCCTGAGAATATGGGCAGCATCGAAGCTGAGATCATCGATAATAACAACACGGTGACAGTTAATCTGATTGCACAAAGCGACGAAGTGGTGCGTATGCTCAGAGAAAACAGTCAGGCACTACGAGATTCCTTGACGCAGAATGGATCATTTGAATTGAATATCCTGAAAGAACGCAGTGGATCTGATGCGCAGCAGGCGCGTGATTCATCGGGTTCTGGCCATGGCCGTTCCCGCTCGCAATCAGACAATTTGTCCGGTGCGGGTAACGATGTTGCGCCTGGTTCAGTAAAATCCAAGGAAAATGGTGCATTGGATACCTATGTATGAAAATGATAATGATAACGGAGGCTAATCATGGCTGAAGATAAGAACAGCGGTGGCGACGATGCTAAAAAGAAACTGCCGATTGTACCGATACTGATCGGGGTGCTGGTGGTACTGCTGGTCGCGGTGGGCGCAGTGTTTGCAACCTTGATGCTAACAGGTGGGTTTTCAGAGGAGGAGATTGAGTCGGAACTTGCAGAGATAGAAAATGCTGCGACAGCCGGCGCGTCGGCCGAATCGGGGGCTGCTGAAGGCGATGATGCCGCGCTGCCTCTTGAGCCGCAATTGATGGTAACGCCCACTCCGCCGCGCTTGGCCACGCTGTACTACGAAATGCAAAGGCCGTTAACGGCAAATCTGGTCGGATCACGGCGAGTGATGCAGGTTACCATTGCCATCATGACGCACTATGATCAACTGGTCGTCGACAATATCTTGAAGCATGAACTGGCGATCCGGTCAGCATTGCTGACCGTGCTCAGTAACACGCCGGAAGAGAACTTGGATCGCGCTGATTTCCGTATTGAGCTTGGCGAGGAGATGCGAATCAGCATCAACGCGGTGCTGGAGCAGTTTGAGAATTTTGGCGGTGTTGAATCAGTTTACTTTACTGAATTCCTGATTCAGTAATTGACCGGTATACCTAGACGATAGCTGGATACGTTATGAATTACACAAGTGGAAAGTTAAGCGCTGAGGAGCTGCTCGCCTTACAGGAGAGCAGTTCCTACGAGGACGAGGGTTCACAGGTTGTCCTGCATGATCTGGCAACTGAAGATACGTCACTGGGCTTTAATGAATCAGCAATTGACATGATAAACGAGCGTTTTACGCGTCAGTTGCGTGTTGGGCTCATGGATGTGTTGCGCACCACGCCGAAGATCAGCATCGAGCGGGTAAAAATAGAAAAATACGGTAATTTCCTGTCTACGCTGCAGGCGCCGCTGTCAGTCAATACGGTAAAATTCGAACCCTTGCGCGGTTACTCGCTGGTTGTTATCGATCCGGTAGTTATTTTTTCTTCGTTGGATAATTTTTTTGGGGGCATTGGCAAAGGCAACACGCCTTTACATCCGGGCAGAATGTTTACGCCCACTGAAAACTCTATCATCCGTATCATGCTGAACATCATATTCGGCTCCTTAAAAGAGGCCTGGTCACCGATTATTTCACTGGATTTCATCGAGACAGCCTCGGAGATTAACCCTCAGTTTGCGCAGATAGCTGACGAGAATGATCTGGTGATTATCAGCAAATTTGTGTTGGCACTAGATGCTAATACCGAAGGTACCATCAATATCGTCACACCATTTATTTCATTAAAACCGATTCGTGACCTGTTGCGCAGCCGCATACAGACGTCTGAAGACAATGATGCAAAAGCCAACCAGTGGCGTGACGAGATGCGCGATGCCTGTGGCCATGCTAAGCTTGATCTGGTCGTCAATCTGGCACAGATCAGTTCAACCCTCAAAGATCTACAGGGCATGAAAGTCGGTGACATACTGTACTTTAATAAGCCGGAGCATGCGTCAGTGGAGATATCCGGCGCCAGGGTGTTTAGTGCTGAGATTGGTAGCCTTGGCAATAACGCAGCGGTGCAAGTCAAAAAATTCGTTCAGACACCAACTTCTAACCAGTGAGACTGCTATGACAGACGATCAAAAAAATGAGAATGTATTGCTTAGTGGTGTGTCAACAAATTTATTGTCGGCTGGCGGTGATACTGTCAGTCGTGGCAGTATTAACACGGATGTGCTCAATAACATCGCCATTACCATCTCCGTTGAAGTGGGCAGGACATCGCTGAAAATAAAAGACCTGATGCGCCTGACTCAGGGATCAGTTGTGGAGCTTGACCGCCTGGCGGGTGAACCACTTGATCTGCTGGTTAACAACACGCTGGTTGCCCAAGGGGAAGTGGTACTTGTGAATGAGCGCTATGGGGTACGTCTCACCCAGGTGATTCCTGCTGCTGAGCGTATTAAAAACATCTGAGCAGGCTGATCACCAACGCAGCCTGTTCAACTCAACGGAACGTATCTGATATGGCTTCAAGCGGCATGGAATCATTATTCGGCGTGTTTATGGTCTCGTTGTTGATGGCAGGTTTTTTTTATGCACTCAACAAATATAAGAGTAAGTTCCTCTACCGCGGTACCACCGATCTGAGTATTGAATCGCAGATTACCGTGGGGTACCGGCAGCGTCTTATGCTGGTCAAAGCCCGTAACAAAACTATCTTGTTGGCAATTTCCCATGAAAGAACAACTGTTATCGATACCTGGCATGAGTAGTACATCGCGCGTATTGCGTGTGCGGCATCTGGTTTGGTTGATTGGTTTGCTAGGCGCAGTTTTTCTTGGCTCAGACGCCATGGCTCAGAGTGGTCTGCCGGTTTTTAGCGTCTCAGACGGCGCTGATGGCAATGCGGAATACAGTCTGACGCTGCAGGTGTTACTGCTGATGTCAGTGCTGACGTTGATTCCGTCGCTGCTGATTATGATGACATCGTTTGTGCGTGTGATTATTGTGCTGTCGCTGTTGCGTCAGGCGATCGGCACGGCGCAGACACCGCCCAACCAGGTGCTGGTGGGCATTGCGCTGTTTCTCACCTTGTTTATCATGGCGCCGGTTTTTCAACAGGTTTACGATGACGCCATTATTCCCTACATAAACAGCGAGGCGAGCGCCAACGATGCGTTTGATGCGGCGATTGTTCCCATGCGCGAATTTATGATCTTGCAGACCCGCGAGGAAGATATGAGTGCGTTTATGGATATCGCCTCGGTCGAGTTGACAACCCCCTACGAGGAGGTGCCACTGTCTGTGCTGATTCCTGCTTTTATGACGTCAGAGCTTAAAACGGCTTTTACCATCGGGTTCATGATTTATATTCCGTTTGTGATTATTGATCTGGTCGTGGCAAGTGTCTTGATGTCCATGGGTATGATGATGTTGTCGCCGATGATGATTTCCATGCCATTCAAATTAATGCTGTTTGTGCTGTCCGATGGCTGGCTGTTGGTCATGCAGTCACTGACCGCCAGTTTTATGGGGGCTTAGGTGACTATCAGCGACGTGATTGTTATGGGTCGTGAGGCCTTGTGGGTGTCAGTTTTGCTTGCCGGGCCTTTGCTGGCCGGCATTCTGTTGGCTGGTGTTGTGATCGGTATCGTGCAGGCAGCAACCTCCATTCAGGAGATGACACTGAGCTTTGTACCCAAGTTGATTTTTATCGTAGTCGCCTTGCTGGTGATCGGTAACTGGCAAATCAACGTGTTTATTGATTTTTTTGAACGCATATTTTTACTGATACCGGTTATGTTGCAGTGATGGATTTTGGGAACATCGACGAACTGGTGGCGATGCTGACATTGTTCCTGTGGCCGATGGTGCGTATCTCAGCCTTTATGATCACTGCGCCGCTGTTCTCGATGGATGTTATCAACCTGCGCATCCGCCTGATTGTCGCTGTCGTGCTGACGTTTTTTGTGTTCGATAATCAGACGGTACCGGTGATCGATCCCTTAAGCGCGCAGGGTTTATGGCAGATCGCGGCCCAGGTTTTTATAGGTGCCTGCATGGGGTTTCTGCTGCAGATTGTAAATGCCGCAATTGTTGTGGGGGGAGAGGCAATCTCAAATGCCATGGGTTTGGGTTTTGCCAGCATGGTCGACCCTAATCTTGGTAACGTGCCACTGATCTCACAATTTATGGTGATTTTGTCCACGTTCATTTTTTTGACCCTGGGCGGACATCTGGTGGTCATTCAGTTGCTGTTCCAGAGTTTTGAGACAATTCCTATTGGTGCGCTGCCACCGTTTACGCAGTGGATGTCTATCCTGTTTGGCTGGTTCCCGTTTATCTTTTTAGGGGCAATGAACCTGGCACTGTCGATGATGGTGTCACTGTTGTTGCTGAACATCGCCCTTGGGGTGATGACGCGTTCAGCCCCATCACTCAACATTATTTCGGTCGGATTTCCGGCTATTTTGTTGGTCGGTCTGCTCGCGCTGAATGTCAATATCACCGCCATGGTGTACGGCATACAGCGATTATGGACGCAGGCGCTGGAAACACTGCAATTGCTGCCGGGGGCGTAAGGCTATGGCTGAAGAATCCGACGACAGTCAGAGTAAAACAGAGGAACCTACCGAGAAACGCCTCGAAAAGGCCAGTGAAGAAGGTCAGATTCTGCGATCGCAGGACTTCTCGGTGGCTGTTACCTTGTTCAGCTTTGCCGCACTGTTGTTTGTTATCTCCAGCGCAACCATTGAAACCTTCAAGCGCTTGTACCAATACAATTTTATTCTCGATGCCGCGGTGACGCGCGATGCCGGCCTGATGATCGATAAAGTCGCCGGCTCAGTGGCTATTGTGCTGCCACTGGTGGGCCTGACCTGTTCACTGGCCTTGATGGGCGTCTTACTGGGGACCAGTTTATTTGGTGGCATCGGCTTCAGTATGAAAGCCGCGCAACCCAAGATGTCCCGACTGAATCCCCTGAACGGACTCAAGCGCATGTTTGGCAGTACTGCCTTGTTTGAGTTAGTGAAAAACATACTGAAAACACTGTTAATCAGCGTAGTAACCGGCCTTGTGCTGTATTTTTATGTCAATGCGCTGGGTGCATTAAGCATTCTGCCGGTGCAGCAGGCACTCAACTCGGCCGGGTCAATTCTGCTGACGGCGACGCTGCTGATTACGGGTTCGCTGTTTTTGATTGCGATGTTGGATATGCCCTGGCAGTTTTTCCAGCATAGCAAGAAGCTGCGCATGAGCATGCAAGACATCAAGGATGAGATGAAGGAGAGCGAAGGGCGACCCGAGGTCAAGGCCCAGTTGCGTCGACGCCAGCGCGAAATTGCCATGAATCGCATGATGGCGGCCATCGAACATGCGGATGTGGTGATCACAAACCCGACGCACTTTGCAGTTGCGTTATCGTACACGCCGGGCACCAGTGAAGCACCGAAGGTGATCGCACGGGGCGCTGACCTGACGGCGGCACGCATCCGCGAGCGCGCCGAGCAGCACCAGGTGCCGATTTTTGAAGCCCCAGAGCTGGCCAGGGCCTTATACTTCAGCACCAAGCTGGATGATCTGATTCCGGAGGCGCTGTATCATACGGTTGCTGAAGTGATTGCGTATATCTTTAACATGGGGACTGCACTGGCGTTGGGTCAGCCCTTGCAGCGGCCGCGACCGGTAGTGCCCAACGGTATGCGTTTTGATGAAAATGGTTTGCCACTGGAGGACTAAGACCGGCATGACAGACTCCACCTTTCTTTCTCCTGCTCATGAGCAGGTTTACACCGAATTTGTGACATCCGTCACCTGTCGTAGCGAACTTGTGCATGCGGTGTTTGACACCATGGCGGCCCGTGATCATTACCTGGAACTACTGGTCGCCCAATTACTGCAGTACCCGCTGGATATTTTGGAGATTGGCCCCGAGACCGATGTTCTGACCTTGTTTAACCCGCGTCTGACCGATATTCCGCTGGCCACAGCAACTCAAAAAGTGACACAAGGCACAACGTCTGGCGTATTGCTGGTGCGCGACGCCGAGGCTATCGCGGCCACTACCTGGTCGGTTCTGTTTGCTCTGTTGCGTGATCTGCCAGTGTTAAATCTGGCGTGTGTGGCGTGCTGGCGCCCTGAACAGCAGGCGCAGCAGTTGAAGGTATCCGGACATTTCCGTGACATACGGCCCACGTTCCGGTTTGAGACACATCCGCCAGCGTCGGGTGCTGTCGGCGATTAAAAAAACAAAGCCTCTGAGGCGGCTGACTCAGAGGACTTTGTCAAAATATGACAGTCGATTGCCGAACTATTCATCCCGTTATTCATTAACAAGCAATAAGGCGTCCGGTATCACACATATTTACCGGGCGCCTCTACGCGACTTTTCCGCTTACTTCAGCAGTGACAAAACGGTCTGCTTCATCTGGTTAGCCTGCGCGAGCATGGCGGTACCGGCCTGGGCAATGATCTGCGTGCGCGCCAGTTCGGTGGTCTCTTTGGCATAATCGGTGTCCATCACTCGGCCACGCGATTCGCTGGCATTACGCGAGACATTGGCTAGGTTGTCAGCTGCATACTGCAGTCGGTTCATGGTGGCACCCATCTCCGAGCGACCGGTGTTAACTGTTGCAAGAGCGGTGTTTACAGCAGAAATCGCAGAGTTAGCATTTGCTGCAGTGGTAATCGATGAAGCGCTTATCCCACTCAGGAGACCGGCTGTGCCACTGGCTATGTTGAAGCTGTTAGAACCGAAAGCAGTAGAGCTTGCGGTGTAGGTTCTTAGCTTTGACCCTGAGGTGGCAGTTTGAGTTCCCGACGTGAAGCCAACCCCAGAAACATCACCGATACCAGCTACCATAGCGTCAAACACAGCGTCCCTAGAAAGATCATTACTAGCTGCAAGTGCGGTAACGGTGTGCGTAAACGATTTATCGCCTACGGTAAGATTAAAGACATCCCCCACAGCAATAGTGCCTCCGATGGTGAATGTTGAGACCTGTGCGGCAGCCGTAGCACCCTGACCGGAACCCGAAGTTGTAGTAGCAACTGTAGAGGTGCCACCCTGAGTTGCACTGGTTGTCTGGTAATTTCCAATGGTTAAATCTATGGTTTGGTTAGCATTTGCTCCAACTTGGAACTTGTGAATGCCATCAGCGCTAGAGCCACCTTGCTTGGTAAGTATGTTAGTTCCGTTCCACTGAGTGTTTTGAGCGACGCGGTTTATCTCACTTCTTAGCGAAGTAAATTCTTGGTTCAGGGCAGT
>CAMBPO010000064.1 GCA_945869725.1 Klebsiella pneumoniae | reverse complement strand
GATCAGGTGATGATGCGCTTTGCAGACTTTGTGGTGGCCTTGCCCTTCCTGCTGTTTATGATTCTGTTTCAGGTAGTGTTTGGCATCGGGCCTGGCGAAAGCGGAATTGTGCCGATGCTGATTGCTCTGGTGGTGTTGTCCTGGCCCGCCACCTCGCGTCTGGTCAGAGGCCAGATTCTGCAGATTCGTGAAGAAGCCTATGTCAACGCCGCCCGCCTGCTCGGTGGGTCGCATCAATACCTGATCTGGCGGCACATGATCCCCAACACACTGGGCGTTATCCTGGTAACACTGACCTTTGCCGTGCCTGCCGCCATTTTTACAGAAGCTTTCCTGTCGTTTATTGGTATGGGTGTGGCGCCGCCCACTGCCTCATGGGGCAGTATGTGTAATGAAGGTTTAAAAACCATGCTGACGCATCCGCATGAACTGATATTCCCGGCGGTGATGATCAGCATGACTGTGCTGGCATTTAACCTGTTGGGTGACGGACTGCGTGATGCGCTGGATGCAAAAATGAGGAGTTCGGTATGACGGCGTTGTTGGAGGTCAGTAATCTACACGTCGAATTTGATACCTATGGCGGCATTGTCAAAGCGCTGCGTGGCGTGGATTTTTATGTGGACGCCGGGCAAACACTGGCGATTGTGGGT
Organism: Klebsiella pneumoniae; assembly: GCA_945869725.1. Lineage (GTDB taxonomy): Bacteria > Pseudomonadota > Gammaproteobacteria > Pseudomonadales > Pseudohongiellaceae > Pseudohongiella. The sequence goes on along the minus strand of CAMBPO010000064.1, from coordinate 11,372 downwards.
GAGTCAGGATCAGGCAAATCGGTCGCCATGCAATCGGTCACCGGGTTGATTCCCATGCCGCCCGGGCGTATCACCGCCGGCTCGGCAAAGCTGCGTGGCAAGGAGTTTTTGGGGCAACGCCGTCTGGATGGCAAGACCATCTGTGGTGACGAGATCGGCATGATTTTCCAGGATGCCATGAGTTCGCTGAACCCGACCATGCGTATTGGTGACCAGATCGCCGAGACACTGGAAGTGCATCGTGGATACAGCCGCGCCAAAGCGTTTAATCGCGCCATCGAGTTGCTGGAGCTGGTAAGAATCCCCGAAGCGGCGCGCCGCGCCCGCCAATACCCGTTTGAGTTTTCTGGCGGCATGTTGCAGCGGGTGATGATTGCCACTGCCATTGCTTGCAAACCCTCCCTATTGATTGCCGACGAACCTACCACCGCATTGGATGTCACCATTCAGGCGCAGATTCTGGATCTGTTGCAATCCCTGCAAAAAGAAACCGGCATGGCGATTGTGCTGATTACCCATGACCTGTCGGTGGTCGCCCGCATGGCGGACCGGGTTGCGGTGATGTATGCCGGTCAGATTGTGGAGTCGGGATCCGTTGAGGATATTTTCTACCGTTCCGCCCACCCCTACACATTGGGTTTAAAACTGGCAATGCCCAGCCACTCGGGCGGTGAGGATCACCGGTTACGACCCATTCCCGGCAGCCCGCCGGATATGTTTTCTCCGCCTGCCGGCTGTGCCTACTGCGAGCGTTGTGACCGTGCCATGCGCGTGTGTCAGTCCGATAACCCGCCGATTTTTAACGTAGACAAGGGGCACCTGTCCCGATGCTGGCAACAACATCCGCAGCACACCGCGCCTTCCGATGGCCTGTATAAAAGCACGCCAGCACAGATCGTTGAGGTGAGCGTATGAGCGAGTTGATCAGGCTGGATAAACTGACGCGCTTTTTTGACATGGGGCGTGGCAAGCGCGTACATGCAGTCGACGGCGTCAGTTTCAGTATTGCCGAGGGCGAAACGCTGGGTCTGGTGGGTGAAAGTGGCTCGGGTAAATCGACTTTGGGAAAGACGCTGCTCGGGTTGTACGACAAAACCGCCGGCAGTGTGATGTACAAAGGTGAGGAGTTGCCGGCGCATTACCGGCCACGTGATTTTCTGCGAATGGCCAACGTCATGCAGATGATTTTTCAGGATCCTTATGCGTCACTGAACCCGCGCATGACCGTCGGTGAAATCATTGCCGAGGGCTTGCGCCTGAAACCGGATATGCAAGCCGGTGATGCGCGCGCCAGGGTGACTGCGGCGCTGGAGCGAGTGGGATTACACGCCGCCCATGCCTCGCGATATCCGCACGAGTTTTCCGGCGGCCAGCGTCAACGAATTGGTATTGCCCGTGCGTTGATCATGGAGCCCGAGTTTGTTGTGTGTGATGAGCCGATTTCAGCACTGGACGCCTCGGTGCAGGCGCAAGTGGTGAATCTGCTGAATGATTTAAAAACGTCCATGGGTCTGACCATGCTGTTTATTGCGCATGACCTGTCGATGGTGCGTTACATCAGCGACCGCATGGCGGTGATGTATCTGGGGTCGGTGATGGAAATCGGCAAAGCCGCTGACGTGTATTTCCAGCCTCGGCATCCCTACACACAGATTTTGATCGCTTCCAATCCTGAACCTGACCCCGGCCGCGAAAAACAGCGCCTGTCCACGCCCATTCAGGGCGAGATTCCGTCACCGGTCAACGTGCCTGCAGGCTGCAGATTTGCCAGCCGCTGCCCACAGGTGATGCCGGTGTGCCGCGAAAAAACACCACAATTACTGCCATTGGTGAATGAAGAACGGCTGGTTGCTTGTCACCTGTACACAGAGCCCGTGACGTCGGCTGCGTCGTGAAGGAGAATTCCCCGTTAAGGACATACACAAGCTGAGGCAAAGTAACTTAGAGCCCGGACAACCGCCATGCGTGACTATTTTCTCAGACGACTTTTGCTGATTCCTCCGACCCTCATCGGGGTCACCATTATTGTGTTTATGATTACCCGTCTGGTGCCGGGTGGTCCGTTGGAGCGGGCCATCATGGAATCGCAGCAGATGAGTGTGATGAGTGGTGGTTCTGGTGGCGGAGCCAGCCAGGCGGGTCAGGGCATGGCGCTATCCCAGGATCAGCTTAACCGCCTTCGTGAGTATTACGGCTTTGATAAACCCATGTTGGCCAGTTACTTCGACTGGATGGGCAAGGTGCTGCAGGGCGATCTGGGCAATTCCTATCGTTACAATCAGCCAGTGACCGAGGTGATCAGCAGTCGCTTCCCGATCTCGCTGTATTACGGGTTGGTCACGCTGGTGCTGACCTATCTTGTCTGTATCCCTTTGGGTGTACTAAAAGCCATCAAACACCGGACGATGGTAGATAACGTCAGCTCGATACTGATCTTTATCGGTTATGCCATCCCGGGCTATGCGCTCGGTTCCCTGTTACTGTTGTATTTTGCAGTAAATCTGGAATGGTTTCCGATGGGCGGCTTTGTGAGCATGCAGTTTGATCAGTTGAGTCCGTGGGGCAAGGTTGTTGATCTGGTTCAGCATTCCGTGCTGCCGCTGATCTGTTATCTGGTAGGTAGTTTTGCGCTGGTGACCCTGCTGTTGAAAAACCATCTGATGGACAATCTGGCGGCGGACTACATCCGCACTGCCATTGCCAAGGGCGTATCGTTCAGAAAGGCGGTGACCGGCCATGCTATGCGTAATTCCATGATTCCGATCGCAACCACCTTCGGGCAGAACATCACACTTCTGGTGTCTGGTTCGTTCCTGGTGGAAACCGTATTTGATATTGACGGGTTTGGTCTGCTTGGCCTGAATGCCATTGTCGACAGGGATTACCCGGTAGTCATGGGTGTGGTGTTGCTGGCCAGCGTGTTGCTGCTGATCGGTAATATCATTTCTGACATTCTGGTTGCGCTGGTTGATCCGCGCATTCGTTTTAACTGAGATCGGAATGCTGCAATTAAATCCCCAGACCCTTAAAAAACTCAGGCGCTTCCGGCAGATAAAACGCGGGTATTACAGCTTTCTGGTGCTGATGTTTATGCTCGGATTGTTTCTGATCGGCGAGTTGCTGATCAATAATCGGGCGTTGATTGTGAAGTACGAGGGCGAGTGGTACTTCCCGACCTACAGTGCGTTTCATCCCGGCACCGATTTTGGGCTGCCGTACACCTATGAAACCAATTACCGTGAGTTGAAGCAGCAGTTTGAGCAAGAAAATACCGGTAATTGGGTGCTGTTGCCGCTGGTGCCTTACAGTCCCAACGAAAACCACTCCACCACCGGGATCTTCAGGCCCGAAGCGCCTTCGGCCAAGCATCAACACTATCTGGGGACTGACTCAACCAGCCGTGACATTCTGGCGCGTCTGTTTTACGGAACACGGACGGCGTTGTTTTTTGCCATCGCGTTTACCATGGCGACCTATGTGATTGGTATCACCATCGGCGCAGCGATGGGTTACTTTGGAGGGCTGTTTGATCTGTTGTTTCAGCGGGTGATCGAAATCTGGAGCAATGTGCCGTTTTTGTACATGGTGATTATTATCTTTTCGGTGATACCGGCCACCTTTTCGATATTGACGCGCATTTCGATATTGCTCACGGTCATGGTGCTGTTTTCATGGACTGCCATGACCTACTACATGCGCACGGAAACCTATAAACAGAAGGTGCGTGACTATGTCGCCTCGGCGCGGCTGATTGGTTCTTCCAATGTGCGCATTATTTTTAACCATATTCTGCCCAACGTGCTGGCCACGCTGGTCACGTTTATGCCGTTTACAGTGATTGCAGCGGTGACTGCGATTACTGCGCTGGATTTTCTGGGTTTTGGTCTGCCACCACCCACACCCAGCCTGGGTGAATTGTTAAAGCAGGGTACCGCCAATCTGCGCACTGCGCCGTGGATTGTGACCTCGGCATTCGGCACGCTGGTGGTGCTGCTGACACTGGTGACCTTTATCGGTGAAGCCATTCGTGAATCGTTCGATCCCAAGAAATTTACTGTGTATAAATGATGTCTCTGCTCTGAAGGCAGAGTTTTTCAAGTGTGTGTTGGCTGGAGGGTAACTAGATGATAAGAACCGTGCGTAATGGATTGTCAGCACTGCTGTTGGCAACACTGTTGATCGCCTGTGGTGGCGCAACCGAGGATGCCGAGGTCCGCGACAATACTCAGGAAGTGCTGGATTATTACGCGGCTCACCCGGATCTGTTCCATTTCAAAACGCTGGCGGATCTGCCAACAGATCTGCCTTGGGAGCGTGGTGAAGGGCTGCCGGATCTTGGGTCTCCTGATGCTCAAAAGGGTGGGACCCAATATAGCTACATTCAGGACTTCCCCAGAACGCTGCGTCAGGTAGGGCCTGACTCTAACGGCTCTTTCCGTACCTGGATTCTTGATGATGTCACCCTGTCGCTGGCATTGAAACATCCGGATACTGACTACGATTTTTACCCGGCTCTCGCCACTGAATGGGCGATTGATGCGGACGCCGGTACCGTGTACGCGCGGCTTGATCCGGCGGCACGCTGGTCCGATGGTGAGGCCATCACCGTTGACGACTTCATGTTTATGTTTTTTTTCAACCGCTCGCAATACATTGTTGCACCTTGGTACAACAATTATTACGACATCACCTTCAGCAATATCACCAAGTATGATGACCACACGATGTCGGTGACACTGACCACCAAAAAGCCTGATTTTGCCTATCAGGCGCTGGATCTGCGGCCAGAACCACAACACTTTTATAAAGAACTGGGTGACGATTTTGTGGAGCGTTATCAGTGGCGCTTTATCCCCACCACTGGGCCCTACGTCATCGAGGAAGGCGATCTGGTGCAGGGCCGGTCGGTGACCTTTACCCGTCAACAGGATTGGTGGGCCAAGGACAAGAAGTTCTTCGCCAATCGTTACAACGTTGATACGGTTGTACTGAATGTGATACGTGACTCCAACAACGTGTTTGAATCATTCAAGCGCGGCGATATTGATCAGTTCGGATTAAGTCTGGCCGAGCATTGGTATGAAAAATTGCCCGACAGCGACCCCGATGTTGCCAACGGTTACATTCACAAATCAGTGTTTTATAACCAGCGCCCGCGTCCCAATTACGGATTGTGGATGAATACCTCGCGCCCCATGCTGGACGATCAGAATGTGCGCCTTGGCATTCACTATGCCAGCAACTGGGATCTGGTGATCGATAGCTTCTTCCGGGGTGATTACTCCCGCATGCATACCGCCAGCGATGGTTTTGGCAGTTTCTCGCACCCAACCATCCGGGCGCGTCCTTTTGATGTGGACCGTGCACTTGAGCATTTTGCCCTCGCGGGATTCACCACCCGTGGTCCGGATGGCATTCTGGTGAATGCCGAAGGCCAGCGTCTGGCATTCACGCTGACTACCGGCTACGCAACGCTGGCGGATGTGCTGACCATTCTGCGTGAAGAGGCTGCCAAAGCCGGACTGGAGTTCCGCATTGAAGTGCTGGATCAGACGGCCGGCTTCCAGAAGGTGCAAGAGAAGCAACACGACATCGCCTTTACCGCACTAAACGTCGGCACTGAAATGTATGCGCGGTTCTGGGATTACTACCATTCAGATAATGCCTATGACGACGCGTTCCTTGAAGATGGCAGTGTCAATCCTGACCGTCAGATCAAGGTGCAGACCAACAACATGGAAGTGTTGGCCAACTACGAACTGGATCAGATGATTGATCGTTTTGTGGGCTCCAATAACGAAGATGAAATGCGCGCGCTGTCCCATGAAATGCTGCAGTTTGTTCATGACTACGGCTCTTTTGTGCCGGGGTTTGTGCAAGGGTTTTATCGGATAGGTCACTGGCGATGGGTAAAGTACCCTGAGTTTTTTAACCACAAGTCGCCGTCTCTGGCGACTGAGTTGCATGTGCACTGGATTGACGAAGCGTTAAAAGAAGAAACATTGGCAGCGCGTCGAGATGGCCGTACCTTCGAGCCGCAGATTCGTGTATTTGACCAGTACCGGACGGACTGAGGCTGCCAGATGAACAACCCGATTTTACAGATTAATCATCTGATCACCGAGTTTGAGACCGACGAAGGCCGGGTCCGCGCCGTCGACGATGTGTCGTTCTCGGTGAATGCCGGCGAGACGCTTGGCCTAGTTGGTGAGTCCGGTTGTGGCAAAAGTGTCACCGCGCAGTCCATCATGCGGCTGTTGCCGCAGCCGATGGGGCAGATTGTGGGCGGTGAAATACTGTTTCAGGGGCATGATCTGGTCACGGTGTCGCTGGAGCAGATGCACAAAATACGCGGTGCCCGCATCGGCATGGTGTTTCAGGAACCGATGACCGCATTGAACCCGGTGCACACCGTCGGGCGTCAGTTGGCTGAAGTCATGTTGTTGCACAAAAAAATTACCAAACAGGAAGCGCTTCGATTGTCGGTGGAGATGCTTGATAAAGTCGGCATTCCGTCACCCGATATCCGCATGGGCGAGTATCCGCATCAATTGTCGGGTGGCATGCGCCAGCGCGTTGTGATTGCCATGGCTCTGGCGTGTCAGCCGCAACTGTTGATTGCCGATGAGCCCACCACGGCACTCGACGTCACTATTCAGGCACAGATCCTGGAGCTGATTGCTGAGCTGCAGCGTGACATGGGTATGGCGGTTATTCTGATCACTCACGACCTGGGCGTTATAGCGGAAACTTCAAAAAATGTGGTGGTGATGTACGCCGGTAAAGTCGCCGAAAAAGGCACTGTCACCGATGTGTTCGACAAACCATCGCATCCTTATACCCGCGGCCTGTTAGCGTCTATCCCGCGGCTGGACACGCCTCCTAAGGCTAAATTAGCCATTATTCCGGGCATGGTGCCGGGGCTGCTGGATTTGCCTGAAGGTTGCCGTTTTGAGAATCGCTGCGCCTTTCGCAGTGATGACTGTGTGCGCGTCCAGCCACCGATGGAGAACATCAGCGACTCCCATCAGCTGGCATGCCTGCATTGGCGTGAGTTGCCCGCGCATGTCAGCTTGGGGTATGAGTCAGCATGAACGAGCACACTGATATTCAGATAGCGTCCGCAACCCAGCCTATACTGGAGGTGCGCAATCTGAAGATGCATTTTCCGGTGCGCGAGGGATTGTTTCTGCGTGCAGCCAAGTTTAACAAAGCCGTTGATGGTGTCAGTTTCAGCATTGCGCCCGGTGAAACTCTCGGCCTGGTCGGAGAATCAGGTTGTGGCAAGTCCACGCTGGGTCGTTGTATCACCCGTCTTTATCAGCCCACGGAGGGACAAATCCTGTTTCAGGGCCAGGATATCACGCGCATGGCGGCACGCACTCTGAAGCCTGTCAGGCGTGACATCCAGATGATTTTTCAGGACCCGATGGAGTCACTGAACTCGCGGCACACCGTCGGACAGATACTGGAAGAGCCCTTGATCGTTCAATCCATTGGCGATGCCGCCTCACGACGCAAACGTGTTGCGGATCTGCTGGATCTGGTGGGCTTGCCGGCGCGTTCAGTAACGCGCTACCCGTTTGAGTTTTCCGGCGGGCAACGCCAGCGTATTGGCATCGCGCGCTCTATTGCGCTGAATCCTAAACTGATCATCTGTGATGAGCCGGTGTCGGCGCTGGATGTGTCTATTCAGAGCCAGATTCTCAATCTGTTGATTGAGCTTCAGCAGGAGCTGAAATTGTCGTATCTGTTTATTGCCCACGACCTGGCGGTGGTCAAACACATTTCTGACCGTATTGCGATTATGTATCTTGGCAAAATTGTGGAAACCGGGCCGGGTGAAAGTGTTTATCGTAACCCGCAGCATCCATACACCAAGTCGCTGATTTCAGCGATCCCGGTACCTGATCCACACCACAAGGCGCAGCGCATCGTGTTGCATGGCGATGTGCCATCGCCTATCAATCCGCCATCGGGATGCAGTTTTCATACCCGCTGCCCCATAGCAACGCAGTTGTGCAGCCAGCAGGTGCCTGAGCTTGCCCACCATGCTTCCTGTCATGAGCATGTCACTGCCGCTTGCCACCATATTTGATTTGAACACGCGAACATGCCTCTGGAAAGCCCGTAGAACGGGCGCTCCGTGAAGGGTGAACGGCGTGAGTAGTTTGACGCAGGAGCGGGGAGACGGGTTGTTTTCGCCACGCTATCTGTTTTAAGATGTGGCTCCCCAACGAGGAAGAATAACTATGAATTCCCTGCATTACATTTCCAGGTCATTGGTCCGCCGACCGTTGGCCGCAGCGGCGGTGGTCTTGGCCGCGCTGAGCTCAAGCTTGAGCACCCAGACATTTGCACAAACCGGTTCCGTGCAGGAGCAGTTTGAGCAAGCTAATACCTCGCTCGAAGCGATGATCCTAACCAATACCCAATTGCGTGAGCGCATTGCCCGTCAGGAGCAGTTGATCACCGAGATGGCAGCATCCATTGAGCACGCAGCGCTGCTGGCTGATGAAGCAAACTCGCCGCTGAATGGCCTGATCAGTGAAATGATGGGCAGCATTGAGCAGTTTGTAGAGTCCGATCTACCGTTTGAATTGCAGGCGCGTCGTGACCAAGTTGAGCGCATCCGCAACCTGATCAACAACCCGGAAGCCCCGATTTCCCAGAAGCTCAGTCTGTTGATTGGTCTTTATCAGGCAGAGGGCGCCTATGGCCGCACTTTGGATACCTACACCGAAGTCATGGATGTTGATGGCGTCGAGCAGGAAGTCACCGTCACGCGTATTGGCCGGCTGATGCTGGCTTACCAGACCGCTGATCGTCAGATCACCAAGGTGTGGGATAAAGAAACGGATCAGTGGGTCGAAGTACCTGCCGGTGAGTACCGCACGTCCATCTATCGCGCGATGAGTGTTGCCAGCAGCACGATTGCCGCCGAGATGATGAATATCGCCATACCTGCACCCGTTGCAGCTCAATAATGACTTCGTGGGGATCGGCTGATGGCAGCCGGTTCCGCCGTCAGTAATCTTGTAGTCAAAAACCCTCATACACTCCCTGCTTAGTCTGTTTTAACAGGGCTCGGCGCTGGCGGGGCACATGCTCGGTACCGTGGTTATCGGGTAACTCACTGGCTGTCGAGGAATCAACGTACCCGGTGGTATAGGGCGCAGGCCATTGCCCGGCGACGGTTACGCGCCCGCTGCGCGCACCAGCCGTGCTGTATTGCATTGCTGCCGTGGCGGTATTTCAGCTGTTTTTCACCTAAACGCCCTTTATGGGAAATGCCTTCGGCTCTGAGCCGCTCACCTTGATACAAGGTATACAGGTGTTCAGTTTTGGGGTGTTGGTGTTGATGATAGTTGAGTTTGAAAAAAGGGTGCGGCGCCGCTTTTTACCTGCAGCGTAATGTCCGTGGCAGTTTGATGTCACCAGCGCTTGTTTATCCCTTGCGCATTAATGTGGTGAGTGCTTAACCCTTGCCGCGCATTTTATTGGGGCCGCGCAGGCTGTCTTTCTCGATGTATTCAATGATGGCTCCGGCGATATCCATGCCGGTGGCTTTTTCGATACCCTCGAGTCCTGGCGAGGAATTGACTTCCAGCACCAAGGGTCCGTGATTGGAGCGAACAATATCCACTCCGGCAACATCAAGACCCATGACCTGTGCCGCTTTCGTCGCCAGCTTGCGCTCATCAGGACGCAGTTTGACGACTTTTGCTGAGCCGCCACGGTGCAGGTTTGAGCGGTATTCACCGGGCATGCCGGTGCGTTGCATGGCGGCCACGACTTTGTCGCCCACCACAAAACAGCGAATATCCGTGCCCGAGGCTTCTTTGATAAATTCCTGTACCAGGAAGTCTGCTTCCAGTCCGCGAAAAGCGTTAATCAGACTTTCTGCCGCTTTTCGTGTTTCCGCCAACACCACGCCGTTGCCCTGCGTGCTGCGCAACACCTTCACCAGCAGCGGCGGGCCACCAACGGAGTTAATCAGATCCGTGGTGGCATCTGCAGAGTGAGCATAGCTGGTAATGGGTTGGCCAATGCCGCGACGTGCTAGCAGTTGGTGGGCGCGCAGTTTGTCGCGTGAGCGGGTGATGGCGATGGACTCATTCACTGAGTAAGTGCCCCCTACTTCAAACTGCCTTAGCACGGCGCTGCCGTACATGGTGACACTGGCACCAATGCGCGGGATCACCGCATCAAACTCCAGTGCCTCAGGGTCGCCAATGCCTTTGTAAAACACAGTCGGATTGTTGGCAGTGATGTTCATATAACACTTCAGGACGTCGATCACCCGTGCCTCATGCCCACGCGCTTTGGCAGCCTCAACCAGTCGACGTGTTGAGTACAGTTTAGCGTTGCGGGATAACACACCGATTCTCATGTTGAATTGTCCTGGAAGTTGCCTGGGCGGAGCAGGCTGACAAGCGTCCGGATTGCGTCCGTGGTCGAAAATGGCGGTCACGTTAACATAAAATGCATGACAAGCAAGTGGCAACGGATTGCGCGCAGATTCGCGTTTCTCGAGCCACCAGTATGCGTTGATTTGACTGCCAACAGGCAGTTTAATTCACTCGTGATGCGAATACTGTCGGTTGCCGGTATCGCAGGCTACATTTCATCATACGCCTTTTTTCGATTCAGGGAATGCGGGGCCACAGTCTGCGCTGATACGTTCAGGCGGCGTCAGACTTGTGATGCGTTATCGCGCATGCGAACATCCCGCGCAGTTAACCTTGATGCATTCAGGCGCGGATCACATCGTATGGCAGCAGCACCATGAATAAGCCTCTTTATTGGCTGGCAGCAGCATTTTTGCTGGTACTGGCTGTACTGTTGAATATGGGCGTATTGTCAGCCGGCTGGCGCTGGGATGATCCTTCCATTTTGCTGCATGCGCATCAGTATTCAATTGTCCAGGATGTACTCGATCCCGCGGTCTGGCAGCAGTTTTCCCCCGCCAACCTGACACCGCTATTAATTCTGTCGCTGGAAATTGACCTGATTCTGGCTGGTTTGTCGCCGTGGTTTTTTTACCTGCACCAACTGATGCTGCTGGCAGCCGCTGCATTTTTGCTGTTTGTGCTGTTACGCCTGTGGTGTGACACACGTTTTGCGATTGCCGGCGCGGTGTTGTTTTTGTGTGGTTTGCCAGTGATGACGGTGGCCGAGCAATTGATGACCCGACATTACGCTGAGGGTCTGGTACTGACATTGATCAGCATCTACGGTGTTGTGCGCTATCTGCGTACCGGTTCGCTTGCTGGTTTGGTGCTGGCGATATTGAGTTATGCGCTGGCCGTGACGGCTAAAGAAGTGTATGTGCCTTTGCCTGCGCTGCTGCTGTGTTTGCCCGAGTCCAC
>CAMBPO010000063.1 GCA_945869725.1 Klebsiella pneumoniae | reverse complement strand
ATTTTTGGGTACCCCGGCATCGGTGAAGATGAACTGGTGTACACCACTGGCATCATTTCCTCTGTGCAGTACGGTGAATACAAAGGCCAGAGATTGCCAATGTGGTATCGCACAACTGCAGAAATGTCACCGGGAAATAGTGGTGGGATGGCGCTGGGCGGTAACGGTGAATTTATTGGCATTCCCACCAGTGTGACGACCGAGAATCTGACTGGAGGTCGTCTGGGAAGCCTGTTAGCGGTCCCTTTTGTGCTGGCAATTCTTGAGGACGAGAACGGACTGGTAGCATCCTGGACGGGTCTAAACTCTGATCGGGCTGATGTCGAATTGAATTTTTTGCAGGAGCCAGGCTTTGGGTCTGTGACATTGACCCCGGATGAATTGAGTGAGCCGTACTTTTCTGAACTGATTTCTGGTGGCAGTGTTGATGTCGCCTATCTTGGTGAAAACTGTATCGGTTATGCGGCAACCAACCCGGATTTCCGAATTCAGCTCAGTGACAATATGACAGGTTTGAATATCCTGTTTTTTGCGGGTGATGAGAGCTCCGACACCACTTTAATTGTTAATTCACCAAACGGTGAATGGCATTGTAATGATGACCTTAGTATGGATTCCCGTAACCCTGGCATGATGTTCTCTGCTGCACCAGCCGGACAGTATGATGTCTGGGTAGGCAGCTATGACCGTGATGATTCTGTGTTAGGTGTGCTAGCCCTTATTGATGGTGCTGGCGTTGATTTGGCGACGTCAGAGATCACAGGCCTTGCTGGTGAGCTCGATTTTGCAGCATCTCCCTATTATGGTTCCACCGAACTCAGCGCAGGATTCACTCCAGATCCACACACGGTCAAGATCCGTGCGGGCGGTTCTGTCGACGTCAGTGCGGCGCAGTACGGCAACGAGTGCAACGGTTATGCCTCCAGCGCCCCAGACTATCAATTGAACTGGAGTGGCGACACTGCATCCCTGCAACTTTATTTTGTAGCAGCCAACATGACAGATGATGCCACCCTTGTTATCAACAAGCCGGATGGTACGTGGTTATGCAACGATGACTCACCAGCCTCTTTGAATCCGGGAGTCACCATCAACAACCCGGATGCCGGCCGTTACGATATCTGGGTGGGTTCCTATTCACAGGGCGAGTTAATCAGTGGCGAATTAAACATCACCGAGTTGCTTACCAACATACCCTGAGTCATAAGGTGACAGAGATTTTACTGATCACTCTCAGTGCTTTTTGAACAGCCAGCTCAGTATTATCATCTTTGGCAAGCGCAACACCGAGGCGACGCTCCCCGTTTACCTCTGGCTTGCCAAACAGGCGCAGATCCGTATCAGGTTCAGTCAGCGCCTCGTGAAGTTTTCCATATTGCATGTCGCGCGACGTGCCAGCTACCAACAGCACAGCAGACGCAGACGGGCCTGTTTGTCTGATCACCGGTATTGGCAAGCCGAGTATGGCGCGTGCATGGAGCGCAAACTCGGACAGGTTCTGCGATATCAGCGTTACCAACCCGGTATCGTGCGGCCGCGGAGAGACTTCGCTGAAATAAACCTCATCACCTTTAACAAACAACTCGACGCCAAACAGCCCTCGCCCGCCCAGGGATTCAGTGACCGCAGTCGCAATACGCTGCGCCTCAGCCAACGCAGCATCCGACATACGCTGTGGTTGCCATGATTCGCGATAGTCGCCACGTTCCTGACGGTGACCAATAGGTGCACAGAAGCTTGTGCCACCACGATGGCGAACCGTTAACAACGTGATTTCGTAATCAAAACGGATAAACCCTTCAACAATCACTTTGCCTTTGCCCGAGCGGCCACCAGACTGAGCGTAATCCCACGCCACCAGCGCTTCAGCGTCAGTTCGCACGGTGCTTTGACCTTTGCCTGAGGATGACATGATGGGTTTGACAACACATGGCATGCCGATCCGTTTTACAGCCTCCAGATACTGCTCACGGTTTTCAGCAAATTGATAGGGCGAGGTCGCTAACCCAAGTTCTTCGGCAGCCAGACGGCGGATGCCTTCGCGATTCATAGTCAGGCGTGCTGCACGCGCCGTGGGAATCACCTGCCAGCCTTCGGATTCCAAAGCTACTAGTTCGTCGGTGGCGATAGCCTCAATTTCTGGAATTATAAACGCCGGTTGTTCACTCTCAATGAGCGCTCTGAGCGCTGCACCGTCAAGCATGTTGATCACATGACTGCGATGTGCCACCTGCATCGCGGGCGCATTCTCATAACGATCCACGGCTATGACTTCGCAACCGAGACGCATGAGTTCAATGACAACTTCTTTGCCTAGTTCACCACTGCCTAGCAACATAATCAGTGTTGCGTGAGGTGATAAAGGTGTTCCGATTGAGCACATAAAGGATCCGGTCTGATAGTGGAAAAAAACGAGATTCGACTCTAGCGGATTTAAAAGCAGCCAGCAAATCAACGTGGCTTAGAGGCCACCACCAGCGCATTAAAACTGCTGCCATTCCATAGTTGTAAACAATCATAATCATGTTCGAGGAAAGTAGACTCAAAGCCGATGGACAACAACCATTCGCTCAAACTATTGAATTCAAGTGCGGTCATGACATGTTGATCTTGCCAACTATCTTTCTGGACAGTGTTACCAGGCCCTTGCGCTGGCTCGCGGCTGATAGACAAATGCAGATCCATCGTTTCCCCAACCCCTTGGTAACACCAGCCTGAGACAAAGGTCAGCAGGCTGTTCTCTGCAACTGCATGTGAGGTCACGACATGGCGATTGGTTATGCCTTTGATATCGACAGCGTTAAAAATGAACACGCCCCCGGGTTGAAGTGCGTCATAAACACGCTTTAATGTTTGTTTTAAAACGCTGACCGGGTGGCTGTAATGTATCGAATACAAAAAACAAGTGATGAGATCATAGCGATATGCAGTTTCAAACGCTGACATATCACTGAGGATAAAGGCTGCATCAGGACAACGCTTCGCAGCTTGCGCCAGCATTTCTGCACTGTTATCCAGACCGGTTGCCGTGAATCCCAGAGACTGCATGATTTGTATGTGAGCGCCGGTACCACAGGCAAGATCAAGGTACTGACGCCCATCAGTTTGCGCAAAACACTCAAATATCCGACTGGTAAATGCACATTGCTCTGCATAATCAACGTCTGCACAAAACAAATCGTAGTAGGCTGATAGATTGGTGTAGAGATTGCCGTTATAAATCATGGCTGTGTTAACACTGCGGATCGGAGAGGTGTCTAGTGTGCAGAGTCAGATCAACACAAGCAAGCGTGGCTGCTGGTGCCAATTATTGCAGAAGATGCTCGTAGCGCTGATCCGTCAGCATACGCATAAAGGCCTCGAGAGCATCCATTTGGCGGCCAGACATGGGAATGCCGGCATTAAGTTTCTCCATGTCCCGATGACCATCAAGCTCGGGCTCACCCCACTCTTGGCCGGTTTCAGGGTTAGTCTGACTGGTACCGCCGGTGGTGTTGAATTTATTGTAGAAAAGCAACACGGTCTGCAGTTCGTTAAAAACTCCGTTATGCATGTAAGGCGCAGTGACCGCTACGTTGCGTAAACTCGGTACTCTGAAACGACCCTCGTCCTTAAATCCCACATCCACAAAATCAGATCCTTTGCCATTGGCGGTACGCAGCGAGGCATTGACCGGCAATCCAATATTTTCATATTGATAATTGGAGAACGTCTCGCCCACGCTGTTAGGCAAACTGCTTAACTGGTGGCAATGGCTGCAATTAGCAAAATCCTTTGAAAAAAACAGTCCCATTCCTATCCTTTCCTGAACAGTCGGTAAATATTCACCGCGCAGGTAACGGTCATAACGTGAATCAAAGGATGAGAACAGTTCAGTGCGTTGAAAGGCAGCAATAGCTGTTGAAAACGCATGGTTAATGGCGTCGGGAGTTTCAAACACATCAGCAGAAAACAGTTCTGAAAAAGCCTGTTGATAAAAGTCTTTTTCAAGTAATCGCTGCCTCAATGTCTCTGCATCAGGAAGCGCCATTTCAATGGCACTGTACAGCGGTGACGTGGCCTGATGTTCCAACGTTGTTGCCCTGCCATCCCAAAAAAAACCGCCTGCAAATTTGCCATCTTCCACTTCATGGAGCGTGGGAACAGACTCTGCATAAGTGAGCCCAGGTGCTTGCCTGTCGCCCAATGAAACTCCATCGGCGCCCAGCGAAGCTGCCGCGTTGACGCGATTGTCGCGGGTATCGGTAAAGGCTCGCTCAGGATGATGACAGCTGGCACAGGATTGTGAGCGGTTAAACGAAAGATCAGTATCAAAAAACAGCTGCTGACCGAGTTCAGCCAAACTGTCATCAGATTCAGGGATTTTAGATGTTTGTGCTTGTAGACTGTTGAGTAGCAATCCCAGCAATAAGGCGCTACCGCCACGAAACAACTGTATCGTCAGGAAGGAAAACGCCACGTTAATTATCCGGATTTACGTAGTCACTGCTTTGGGACATACCAGAGATTTGCGCCAGAAGTAGATCGCGCAGTTTCTTGGGATCCAGTAACTCTTCCTGCTGATACAACGTGATCTCTTCAACAGAGAACGGCTGCAGATCAGATCCTTCAGGTGCAAACCGGGTGAGCAGCAGATTGAGGACATCCGTCAGTTGCTGGCTGTCCATCGGTGCCTGTATTACACCCGGAACCCTGGCTATGTAAGCGCGACCCTCGGTGAATCCGGCAAACAAAGGCATCTCCACACGTAGGTCAGGGACATGTGGTGGCAGTCCTGAACCATCTTCGATGTGACAGCCCCCACAGTGCAGCAGATAGTTGTACTCAGCGCCTTGAGCAAAGGCGTTTGCGCTAACCATGAATGACACCGCAACCAAACCCGTCGCAAGAGCCTTTTTAACGCATGCTGTTACTATCGCCATGACCAATTACCAACGCCAGTGTGCAGTGATACGCGTGACTTGTGGAACCAAAACACCACAGCACGCTGTTGGACTTCGACGGGAAATAAACAGGTTTATCACCTTCACCACGCGAGCATCCACAACTGCCACAACTGGTTTTGCCACAACAGTCGTTGTAGGAAATCAGGTAGTCACGACCGTCAGCCGGGTTATGGCACGTACCAACCCATGCCACCGTTGCGGTCTGCGAACCCGCTGGGCATTGAGTATTGGAGCCGCCACAACAGGTACACAGCGTTCCGCTCATACCACAGTAACGCCAGTATTCGCATTCCTGCGGATCCCCCAGTTCGACGATATCAGCAACACCGTTGACTTGTGAGCGCGCCGTGATGCCCTGCGCATTAGCCTCACGCTGCACGGGCAACAACGGGAACGCACCCATGCCGGCCATAAACATGCCCATTTTTCCCAAAAACGAACGGCGCGATGTGTGCCCGGCCAAAAATCTGATAGCGCCGGTGGTCCTGGCATCCAGATCTTTTAACAGCTGTTGGATCAGTTGTTCTCTGTCGTTCATGCCTTTTCTCCTATAACTGCTTGTTGGCTAATCACCGGCGTTTTGCTGATAACCGCTTCTTCAAAAATGTGTTCTTCTTTTACCAGATAATCCTGCACAGATTCATACCCGCTCTGCATGGCGTTCACCAGCGACTCAAGGTGTTCGCGACTGTTGACCAGACCTTTCGAGCGCAGAACGCCTTTATCATCCAACAATACTGCATAGGGCAGTTTGCCCACTTCATATTTCATGCCGAGATCCATGGACACAACGTATGGGTAGTCTTCAATTTTCATACGCTTGATGTAGTCTTCGTGTTTCGCTGTCTGTCCACCATCACTGCCAAACACCAGTTCCAGCTTTTCACTTTTAGCCATACTGACTGCCATCGGCACCAGATCTTTGCAGATTGGGCAGGTTGGCGAGACAAACATAATCAACGTGGGCTTTTTGGTCGGGCCGCCGATGGTCATTGGCATACCCTTAATGTCAACCAGCGCTAACTCAGGTGCCTTTTGGCCGACCTTTGGGCCAGCGGTTGTCATCAACGCACCCGCGGGGGCCAGGCGGGTATGCAGTATGCCAATCTGACGGGCCAGTGCGATTACAGCAAATATCAGTATCAGTACAACCAGCGCCAGTAACATCACAATGGCAAACAAACTATCTCCCATTTGGGGTAACTCCTATTTACTGAGACCAAAGTTCTTAAGCAGCGAATGATTTCTGACCAGCAGTTCAACCATCAGATAGGCCATCGCCAGAATTACAGTAAATAATCCTACAAACACCAGGTCTGACGTCATTATTGAGCGTTCAATGACGGGAACCACCAATAACAGCGAACACACCGCCAATACTGCATTACGAACCAGTAACATCACTGACAGCGTTTGTGGTTTATCCCCGCAACCACAATCTATCTCGCTGCGCCCGCGACGGATATTCACCGCCATTGCCAGTGCGTACATTATCAGCAAGGTCGCGGCAATCGACGCAGCAAAAGCACGGGTAAAAGGTATGAGTAGCAAAAACACCAGACTCATTTCAATCCAGGGCAATG
The DNA here is from genome assembly GCA_945869725.1 of Klebsiella pneumoniae. Lineage (GTDB taxonomy): Bacteria > Pseudomonadota > Gammaproteobacteria > Pseudomonadales > Pseudohongiellaceae > Pseudohongiella. The sequence goes on along the minus strand of CAMBPO010000063.1, from coordinate 5,640 downwards.
TTCTTGCACTGACACGCAGTACCGGCGCAGGCACTATCTGATATGCCGCCAGTTGTGCTTCAAAGCGTCGGTTGTCGCTCAGCTTATGCCGTGCCGCCATAAAAAACAGCAGCGCCAGCGAGCTTGAGATGACCAGGGGCAGTAGCGGATCAATCATCATGTTCTCCCTTCAGCCATCCCGTTAATCAGAACAAGTTCTGTATCAAGCCGCCTTCAACGTTGATGTCTCTGATTTTTCTGCCGGTATTGATATCGTGAACCTGCAATCCTGTACTGGTCATAAGAAGTAACAAAGGATCGTCTCCAGGGGTTACTTGCACTGAACTGACAGTCTGGTCGTCTTCCATTTTAATGCGATAGCCGCGATTTTTAGTCACGGTGCTGAATGCCCACACTTCGGTACCCGGTTTTTCGAACACCTCCTGACCTCCGCCATCGTGCATCACTGTCATCAACAGATTGGTTTCGGGGCTGAAGGCGAATGGCTGGCGTCCACTGATACGCCAGTTGTCGTCGTTAACCCGCTCAACACCGTTAACATCGGATGTACCATTGGTCTCAGGGTTAATTGTCCATGCCTCGGAGACGACTACGTCACTGCCATTTAAAGTCGCTTCGTAAACAAGTCCTTCCAGCGATACAAACATCCAACCATTAGCACTGGGCACCGCATAGTCGTATACAGGATCTTCCATAACATCAAAAAACGCGGGACTTCGTGAACGGCCAGTTTCTTCACCGTTGGGTCCAAGCGTGATGTACTGGATGGTGCCGTCACCACAAGGCATCATAAAGCCGCGGCCTAAGGGATAAACAGCCGCGCAACCCGGCGTGGCGATTTCACTCACAAACTGATTGTTCCTGATGTCGACCAGACTAACTGACATTGCTGGCGTGATGTTCCAGATACCTAGAAAACTCTCATCGATGAGGCCGATCATCCCGCTGTGGCCAATACCGGCTGGCAGGACGGGCAAAGGAATTTCACCTGTCGGAGTCGCTGACGCGATGTCAAAGGTGATGACTATATTCTCCAGATCTCCATAGACGTCACGCTTATAAAAGCTGCCGTAGGTGTAGATCTTCCCCGCTGATACATGCGGGCTGATGGCCGGTGAAAAACGTGACAAAGGTAGAGTACCTTTGACTTCACCTTCTTCGACATCAACAAGGTAGGCAGTGTTACCGCCGCGGACTGACACCCACCGCTCTGTCGGTTCGCCGATAGAGGTCACGCTTCCGACAATGCTATCCCACTGCGCGTTAGCTGCCCCGCTGCTCAACAAGAGCCCCAGGACCAAGAGTTTGCGTTGCAACATCTGACACCCCATTTTTTTTCAGGTTATCGTTATCTGGCACAGCATGTTTGTGCACTTAAGATTCAACGATAGCATTTGTAACATCAAGTGTCTTTGGATTTTGTAAGTTAAAATACGTAGCAACAAGCGCGGTGCGGTCTACAACGATCTTTCAAGAACACCTTGTCTTATCTGCCACTTTACCTTTTGTCCGAACACAGCAAGAATGCGCTCACTCTAATATGGACAACAACACATGCCTGAACTATCCCCTGATGTCACCAGTTTGATCCCGATTCTAACCGCGTTGGTGATCTCTATTACCCTGCGTAACGTCATCGTTGGACTTTTTATAGGGTTGTTTGTGGGTGTGCTGCAGATAAACGGTCTTTACCCCTTTGCTGCTGCCGGCATCCTTGTCAGGGATCATCTGGTACCTCAGGTGACCGACAGTTATAACGCCGGTGTACTGGTATTACTGGGTTTTATCGGCGGGTTTGTTGCGTTGATGGAGGGATCTGGCGGCGGCGCTGCCTTTGCTCACAAAGTGACCCGCTACATCACCAATCGGATTAAATTGCAGTTATCTATCTGGACCGGCGGCGTGATGATCTTTTTCTCGGATCTCGGGACCCCGCTGATTGTCGGCCCGGCGTTCAGACCTCTGGCAGACACCATGAAACTGTCTCGCGCAAAACTTGCCTTTATTATTGACTCTACCGCCTCTCCGGTTGCTGTCCTCGTGCCGTTTATCGGGTGGGGGGTTTACATCATGAGTTTGCTGGAACAGCAGGTTCAGGCGCTGCAAATTGATACAACTGATTACGGTGCGCTGATTTCCGCACTACCGTTCCAGTTTTATGCGTGGCTTGCCGTGGTTTGTATTCCGCTGATGGCGATCATGAAGGTTGATTTCGGACCCATGCGCAAGGCTGAAGTGCGCGCTCAGGAAGGCAATGCCGTCCATGAACTGATTGATGAACCTGCCAGCGTCTTAAAAGATGTACCTCATGCACGCGCGTCTTATGTGTGGCTGCCTTTGTTGGTGCTAGGCGCTGTGCTTGCATGGATGCTGGTGCCATTGGGTTTCCCTTTTGGGCGCGTCAGCGGTTCAGACTTCAGAGCGGGCCTGTCAACGGCTTACATTGCGGCAGGTCTCAGCCTGGTAGCACTGATGGCGTTCCACGGTTCACGCAAAATTATGGACAGCGTACGTCAATACCTTGAAGGCGTAGGACGGATGACACAAGTAGCGATCATGCTGCTGTTAGCGTGGGCGTTAGGCGATCTGTTGGCGGTGCTGGGAACGGATGTGTATGTTGCTCAGGTCGCTTCACAAACGATCAACCCGGTGTTTTTGCCAGTGATGATTTTTATGGTGTCCTGTTTGATTTCATTTGCCACCGGTTCGTCTTGGGGCACCTACGCCATTATGATTCCACTATCGTTGCCGGCAGCAGTTGCCGTGGGCGCGCCACTGGATGTTTGTATTGGCGCAATTCTGTCCGGTGGTCTGTTTGGTGATCACTGCTCACCGATTTCAGAAACCACCATTCTTGCTGCTACCGGAGCAGGGTGTGATCAGTTTGAACACTTTCAGACCCAGCTGCCTTACGCGCTGAGTAATGGCGCGCTTTGCATCGCAGGTTTTCTGGTGGCAGGAACACTGTCGTCAGCGTGGGTAATCGGCGCGCTGATTGTTGCGCAAATGGCCCTGATTTTTGCGATCGGAAGAGCACAGCGGCATTAAAGCCGCTTGTGCATAACTAATGCATCAATCTTGTGCCGCTACTGCGCTGCCTGTCTGACTCTGAAAGCCAGCAGCACATTGCCCGCTTGTTGACTGAAGCGTTCATAACCAGAACCGACAAAAATCATCCCGGCGCCGGCCGACAGTGAATGGGCGTCGATGGATCCACCCCGCGCTTGTGTGCCGTTAAGGGTTTCAAAATAATCTGCCGTATCAAATTCAAACAAGATACGACCATCGGCGTTATCAAACACAAACAGACGACCGTCAATGTTGCCGGCGACCAGAGCGCCATCAATCACTAACGGCACGGCGGAAAAGCCGTAACGCTGGGCGCAGCCTGCGACCCTGTCAGAGCGTCCATTTTCACAATCTGCTCTGGACCGATACTCCCAGACAGGTTCGCCGTTACTGATGTTATATGCATACATGCCGGAATGAATGACATCGTCAGAGCGGTTGCCACCATTGGGGTCGCTGATGGGTAACAACACCTTGTCTTCGTCCACGGCGATACCCCAGTGATTGCCGCCGAGTGCTCCGCCCTCGCCGACCCGTTGCTGCCAGACAACAGTGCCATCCTCAGGATTGAGTGCCCACAGATGACCGGACTTCTGACCTGCCAGCAATCTGTCAGTACCATCCGCAAGCGTCACCAAGGTCGCTGCACTACCAAAGTCCCAGTCTTTACGAATACTGTCTTCGGCTGCCGGGCAATTGGGGCCGGGATTACGGCCGGAACAGGCCATGTTCCAGACATCGTCAGCAATGGCCTGAAATTGCCAGCGCACCTTACCGCTATCAATTTCCAGCGCGATAATTGCGTTGCTGGTATCAGTTGCAGGCAGAGAGGTATTTTCGCCCGTGGTGACGTACAACAATCGACGTTTTTCATCCAGGCTCGGACTTGACCAGATGGGGGCACCGGAGGGGCCGCGTAAACGCGCTCCCACGGAATTTATGGCGCCCGTATACGCGGCTGGTGGCATGGTCACATAAGTCCACAACAACTCCCCGTTTGTGACATCCAGTGCAATCACCGCGCCACGTCCGTCACAACACTCGTGTTCGGGATCAGCACCCCTTGCCACGCCGGAAGCCGACACTGGTACATAAATCCGGTCTTCAAAGTGCACAGGGGCACCTGTGAGACGTGTTGCAACGCCCTGATCAACCTCACCGGAAACCTGCCATAACAATTCGCCCGAATCAGGATCCAAGGCATGCAGCCTGGCCTGTTCGTCGGTAACAATCAGGTAACGTTGTCCATCTTCTTGTGCGGAAGAAATGGACGCCGGTGCCCTCAATGCTGCACCGGCGTCATATGACCATCTGACACAGCCAGTGGCAGTGTCCAGTGCCAGCACATAACCGGTTGAGGCAGCCGGATAAAACAAGGTGTTATCGGTAATGACTGGCGATGATCGTAGTCCTGATACATTGGGAAATCCCATCGCCCACGCCAGCTCGAGATTTTCAAAGTCAGCTTTGTCCAGCCCTGCCTGCGCTGCGCTCAGATTACGCGAAAAAGCTGTATCAACACCCGCTCCCGCAAATGAGATGCTTTGTAATGACACCGCGCGCTGCTCGTCGCTGCACAGATTGCTGGTAATCCAGCGGTCGTCAGGGCGTGTTGCGGCCAGATACTCAATCACATCAGCCCGCTGTTCATCACTCAGCGCACTGGCCTGCGCTGACATAAGGCCCTCGGTCAGAGTGTAGTCTAATGCTTCGGCCGTCATGTTTTGTAAGGTGCGCAGACTGGCGGCGCGGGCATCACCGCCGGCATGGCAGGCAGCACAGTAGGTCTGATAAACCAGTTCACCCGGATGCGCAGTTTGCTCAGTTTCTGTTGATGTTGGGGAATTTGCAGCGGTAGGTGTCTGAGCTATCACAGAAGAAGAAAACAGCAGGCCAACGACACAGGCGGTCAATCTTGCGGGTACTCGCGAAAAAATACGCATCGGGTATCTCGTGATCTTATGGTTATGGCCGCAGTTAATCAGAAAACTAAGGTATTGGCCATATGTTGGCCCGCTATCCAAGTCTTTAGATCAGACTGTATAGTCGGGCTTTCACATCCACGGAGACAGCACACATGAACGTTCCGGACACCAACCCTGACCGCATTTTATTAACTGTGAAAGACGGGATCGCAGATGTCCGGTTAACACGCGAAGACAAACGTAACGCATTGGACAGCGAGATGTTCACCTCAATTGCGGCCATGGGTGAGTACATCCGAACGCTGGACCATGTTCGGGTAGTGGTTTTGTCGGGAAACGGTGCGTCGTTTTGCGCTGGCCTGGACTTTGCGTCTTTCCATGCCATGGCGGCCGGTGGCTCAGCCACCGGGTTCAAGAAAGATGGGCAATTTAACGCTGGTTCACTTAGTGAGGATGGTTTAACGCATCTTGCTCAAAAAATCTGCTGGATCTGGCAACAAATTCCTGTGCCAGTGATTGCAGCGATTCATGGTCATGCCTTGGGCGGTGGTATTCAATTGGCACTGGGCAGTGATATTCGTTTTGTGCATCCGGATACACACCTGTCTGTGCGCGAAATTTACTGGGGCATCATCCCCGATATGAC
>CAMBPO010000062.1 GCA_945869725.1 Klebsiella pneumoniae | reverse complement strand
ACAAATTCCTGCTAACAGACAATTTTCACAATGGGTCGCATTATAGCCTCAATGGTGGCGCGCTTGTCTTTATCAAGCAGGTTTCCAGCAGAATGTCTGTGATATGCTGCGTAGCAACCGTAACCGCGGGTTCCGCTGCCCATAAAAATTGATTATGATGGCGCCGTGATTACGTGAAACTGAATTAACTAGACTACGCAGGCGACTGATAAATTTTGAAAAATGCCTCTAGGAACAAAACCCAACAGGACGAAAGATTAACAGGTCTGTCGCAGCGTATTGTGCGCGAAGGATCGCTGATTATTGCCTTTCTTATAGGCCTTGTATTGTTGATTTCATTGTTGACTTACTCGCCTGCCGATCCTGGATTTAACACCTCAGGTAGTGGGGCGCCGGTAGAAAACGCCGTAGGTCAGGTTGGGGCGTGGACGGCTGATGTGCTGCTACACATGTTTGGCTACTTTGCCTACATTTTCCCTGCAGCACTTGGGTTGCGACTATTTTTATTGTTCAGGCAGGATGAATCACACCGTGTGATTTCCTGGCGCATGCTGGCAATACGAGCAGTGGGTATTATCTTGCTGGCGATTGGTGCCTGCGCGCTGGCAACCCTGCATTTCTCCATGCCTGCAGACTTGCCTTGGCTAGCCGGTGGCTGGATCGGCAATTCGATGGCCAACGCTAGCGTTCCAGTATTTGCGATCCTTGGCAGCACTTTGATTTTCCTGGCGTTGTTACTGCTTGGACTGACCGTATGTTTTGAAATTTCCTGGTTACTGGTAGTCGACAAAGTTGGTTACTGGACATTAACCGCCTATGCAATAGCGCTGGAAAATTTCCGTGCCTGGCAAGAACAGCGCGAAGAGTCGCAGAAAGTCCAGGAAGGTCTGGAAAAACGCAAACGTGCCATGGATGTGCGCATAGAAAAGGATAAAAAGCGCTCGCCACCGCGTATCGATCCGGTGCTGACAGCGCCCGTTGAGCGCAGTCCTCGTGTTGAAAAGGAACGCCAGGGTAGATTATTCAAAGCGGATGTGCCGGGTGAACTGCCAGCAATCAGTCTGCTAGACGAAAAAAAGCAAACCGTCTTCAAGGGTTATTCAACGGATTCGCTGGAGGCAATGTCCCGATTATTGGAGGTAAAGCTTCAGGACTTTGGCATTGATATTGAAGTCACTGCCGTCAATCCAGGGCCGGTGATTACCCGTTTTGAAGTACAGCCTGCGCCCGGCATCAAGGCCAGCCGCGTGACCGGACTTGCCAAAGATCTTGCCCGCTCCCTTGCGGTCGTCAGTGTGCGCGTTGTTGAAGTGATTCCCGGTAAAACAGTTATCGGTATCGAAATCCCCAATGAACACCGGGAGATAATCCTGTTCAGCGAGGTATTGTCTTCACCTGAATTTGACAAAGCGCAGTCTCCGGTCAGCATGGCACTGGGACATGACATTGTGGGCAAACCGGTGGTGGTGGACCTGGCAAAAATGCCACATCTGCTGGTAGCCGGCACCACCGGTTCAGGCAAGTCTGTGGGGATTAATGCCATGATCCTCAGTCTGCTATACAAGTCATCGCCCAAAGATGTGCGCATGATCATGATCGACCCTAAAATGCTGGAGCTGTCTGTGTATGACGGGATCCCGCACTTGTTGACACCGGTAGTCACTGATATGAAAGACGCGGCCAATGCATTGCGCTGGTCAGTGGCTGAGATGGAACGGCGCTACAAACTGATGTCAGCTCTGGGGGTGCGCAACCTCGCCGGTTTCAACAAAAAAGTTGAAGATGCCATCAAGGAAGGCACGCCCATTTATGATCCGATCTGGCGGCCAGACCCGATGATTCTGCAGGATGATCAGACCGCGCCTGCACTGGAACCGCTGCCAACCATTGTTGTTGTTGTCGACGAATTAGCTGACATGATGATGGTTGTTGGTAAAAAAGTAGAGGAACTGATTGCCCGGATAGCACAGAAAGCAAGGGCAGCGGGGATTCATCTTATCCTGGCCACACAACGCCCGTCCGTGGATGTACTGACCGGCCTGATCAAGGCCAATATCCCGACACGCCTGTCGTTTATGGTGCAGTCAAAAGTCGACTCGCGCACAATTCTGGGCGAAGGCGGGGCAGAACAACTGCTGGGGCACGGCGACATGCTGTTTCTTCCACCCGGTGGCGGTCTGGCCAGAAGGGTTCATGGCGCGTTTGTGAGCGATGAAGAAGTGCATCGCGTCGTTGCTGACTGGAAATCGCGGGGCTCACCTGTATACATTGAAGAGATTACCCAAGGTGTTGAAGAACGTGAAATGAACATGGGCAACATGGGCGGTGGTGACGGCGAAGGTGAGGAAGATGATGCACTGTACGACGAAGCCGTCGCGTTTGTAACCGAGTCACGAAAAGCGTCCATTTCAGCCGTACAGCGCAAATTACGTATCGGTTACAACCGGGCAGCGCGTATGATTGAATCCATGGAAGCTGCTGGCATCGTGTCAGAAATGGGCACAAACGGCAGCCGCGAAGTGCTGGCACCACCGCCACCTCAATAGCCTTTAAACTGCGATGACGCGCGTGCCGGGGAAATTCTGTGTCCAACTTTAAGATTTATATTTTGACTTTGCCACCGGTGTTGAAGACGTTGTTGGCACTAGCACTGGTGCTAGCGGCAGGGTCAACCAGCGCACAGGCACAAGGTGACGATGCCAGCACTGTTGCGTCCGAGGCCAACACGATAGATGCTGAACAACCCGCACTCAGCGCCGAGGAGCAACTCGATTCACTGCTGGAAAATCTGCAGACTTTTCGCGCCGATGTGCGCCAGCTGATCGTTGAAAATACCGGCGGTGTTCTAGAAGAAAGCGAAATTCTCTTTATGCTCAAGCGACCGCATGGGTTTTATTGGGAGACTCTGCTGCCATTTCCAGAGCTCATTGTCACTGACGGCGAAACCCTGTGGAATTACCAGCCTGATCTGCTGCAACTGAGCATCGAGAACTGGGATGCCAGTCGTTCAGAGCTCGCCGCGCAACTACTGAGTGGCAACACCGACGCAATTGTGGCGGAATACACCATCAGCGCCATCCCGATGAACACCAGCGACTGGGAGTTCATGCTCTATCCCAATGACCCGGCAAGCCTCTATGAACAGGTTTCACTGTATTTCGAGCAGGGCGAGCTGGTGTCAATTTTATTGATCAACACCAATGGTCAGCGCACGTTCTGGGAGTTTAACAACCGGGAAATCAATCTCGAACTTGAGTCATCTGTGTTCACCTTTGCAACGCCTGATGATGAATATCTGGATGTGCTGGATAAACGTGAAACAGCCGGGCTTTGACATACTAAGTAGCAAATCCGCAGAAGCGGATGATGCTGCGCCGGATAACCACGCACAGCCGCTAGCCTCACGGATGCGACCCCGCAATCTGACGGAATACATCGGCCAGACGCACCTGATGGCAAAAGGCAAACCCTTGGGGGAAGCGCTGCGGCGCGGCCAGTTACACTCCATGATCCTGTGGGGCCCGCCCGGTACCGGCAAAACTAGCCTCGCACGACTGGTCGCCCGACTGTGTGACGCGCGTTATGACAGCTTGTCTGCGGTCTTGTCAGGAGTCAAAGAAATCCGCTCAGCGATTGATCTGGCCAAAGAACATCAACAGATGACAGGGCAGGCGAGCCTGTTGTTTGTTGACGAAGTGCATCGATTTAACAAAAGCCAGCAGGATGCTTTTTTACCGCATATCGAGGAAGGCACCATTGTCTTTATTGGCGCCACCACAGAAAACCCATCCTTTGAGCTCAACAATGCCTTGTTATCGCGCGCCCGCGTGTATGTACTGCAAAGCCTGAGCGACGAAGAAATTGTTCAGCTCATGCAGCAAGCGCTGCTGGATACCCCGCGCGGCCTTGGGCAGCGGGCGCTTCACATTGATGCAGACAACCTTCACCGGCTGGCGGCAGCCGCCGATGGCGATGCCCGCAAGGCACTTAACCTGCTGGAAATAGCAGCCGACCTTGTCAACGACGGCGAGTCTATCGACCAGGCCATTCTTGATCAGGCTCTGCAAGGTGCGGTGCGGCGTTTTGATAAAGGCGGTGACCTGTTTTACGAACAAATATCCGCCTTGCACAAAGCCGTTCGCGGTTCATCACCCGATGCCGCGCTGTACTGGATGATGCGAATGCTGGATGGCGGCTGCGATCCTTTGTATGTGGCACGGCGTCTGGTACGCATGGCCAGCGAAGACATCGGCAACGCGGATCCGCGTGCCTTACAGATCACACTGTCAGCCTGGGATGCACTGACCCGGTTGGGCTCACCGGAAGGCGAACTGACACTGACACAAGCGGTTTTGTATCTGGCCTGTGCACCCAAAAGTAATGCGGTTTACATGGCCTACAATCAGGTCAAAGCCGATATCAGCAAACAGCCTGGGTACGATGTCCCCGTGCATCTCCGCAATGCCCCCACGCGCTTGAACAAGGAACTCGGGCATGGTGCGGAATACCGCTACGCACATGACGAGCCCGGCGCGTATGCGGCAGGGGAAAACTACTTTCCGCCTGAACTTAAGGACACACAGTATTATTTTCCCGTCAGCAACGGCCTAGAAATCAAAATTGGGGAAAAGCTACAGTGGCTGCGTGAACAGGACAAACTTAGCTCATTAAAACGTTATCCCGATAACAACCGCAAATCACGCATCACGGATGAGGAGAAATAACATGTCCGTGTTCATCACCTATGCAGCGATTGCCGCAGGCGGGGCCGCTGGTGCCATGGCGCGGCATGCCTCCATCAATCTGGTGCAAGGCTGGAACAACAACACGCCAGGCATGTTCAACGGTTTGCCCCTGGGCACCTGGCTGGTCAATGTCAGCGGCTCGTTGTTGATTGGAATTCTGTATGTGTTGCTGGTTGAACGCTTGCCGGTCAATACCGAACTGCGGGCGCTGCTGATGGTGGGTTTTTTAGGTGCGTTTACGACATTCTCCACCTATTCGCTGGATACTCTGCTGCTGATCGAACGCGGCCTGGTCTTTCAAGCGTTGATCTACACCTTCACTAGTGTCGTGTTTTGCCTGCTGGCCACATGGCTTGGCATGGCACTGACGCGCACACTCGCGTAAAATCCGCCTCCTGACACAAGCCTACCCGGTAAACAAGATAACGCCCGGGTCAATCTCAAGGACTCTCTTTATGCTGGACCCCAGACTCTTACGCGCCGACCCCGAGCGACTGGTCAATGCGCTGGCCAAGCGCGGCGTCACCCTGGATCTGAACACACTGATTGAACTGGATAACCAGCGCAAAAGTCTTCAGCAGGAAACTGAAAAGCTGCAGAACGAACGCAACCTGCGGGCCAAGTCCATTGGTCAGGCAAAAGCGTCCGGACAAGATGTGGCACCGTTGTTGGCAGAAGTAAATGATCTGGGTGACCGGCTAGATGCCGCGAAAGCCGCACTGACGCAGGTTCAGGACAGCTTCAACAACGCGTGGATTCAATTGCCCAACCTGCCACAAGACATCGTGCCGGCCGGTAAGGATGAAAACCATAATGTTGAAATGCATCGCTGGGGCACACCAAAGGACTTTGGTTTCACACCCAAAGACCACGTCAGCCTAGGTGAATTTCAGACTCAAAACGGTCAGGCCATGGACTTTGCCGCCGGCACCAAACTTACCGGTTCACGCTTTGTGGTCCTGCGCGGCAGTGTGGCGCGCCTGCACCGGGCTCTGATCCAATTTATGCTGGATCAGCACACGCTGCAGCATGGTTACGAAGAAGCCTATGTGCCGTTTATTGTGAATAGTGCGTCACTGATGGGTACTGGACAGTTGCCAAAATTTGCCGAAGATCTGTTCCGCCTGCAAGGCGAGCAGGAGTACTACCTGATCCCAACAGCGGAAGTACCGGTCACCAATCTGGTGCGCGATGAGATTGTGCCGGCCGACAAACTGCCAATGAAATACGTGTGCCATACCCCGTGTTTCCGCAGCGAAGCTGGCAGTTATGGTCGTGATACCCGCGGCATGATTCGCCAGCATCAGTTTGAAAAAGTGGAACTGGTGCAGATGGTGCGTCCACAGGATTCCAATGCAGCACTGGACGCGTTGACCGGACATGCCGAACGCATTCTGCAGTTGCTGGAATTGCCGTATCGCGCCATGCAGTTGTGTGGTGGCGATATGGGTGCTGGTGCAGCACGCACCATCGATCTTGAAGTCTGGTTGCCATCACAGAATTGTTACCGCGAGATTTCTTCTTGCAGCAACTTTGAGGATTACCAGGCGCGACGTATGCAAGCGCGCTGGCGAAACCCGGAAACCGGCAAGCCTGAGTTACTGCACACCCTCAATGGCTCAGGGCTGGCGATCGGCCGCACGCTGGTTGCCATTGTGGAGAACTATCAGCAGAAAGATGGTTCTGTGCAGATCCCGGCAGCGCTGGTGCCTTATATGGGCGGCATCACCCAGTTATAAAACAGTTTCAAACAGTTTTGTAGGGACAAGAAAAATGGACTATTTGCCCGTCTTTATGAACGTGCGTGGCCAGCGCTGTGTGCTGGTCGGTGCCGGCGAAGTAGCCAGCCGTAAAGCCGCGCTCCTTGCGCGCACGGGTGCGTCGATTGTGGTTGTAGCCCCACTTATCCGCGACGAAGTGCAGCACATCATTGATGAACACGGTGGTGAAATTCACCAGCGTGAATTTATGGATGCAGATATCGACGGTGCAGTGCTGGTGATAGCCGCCACCGATAATGATGCCGTCAACCGACATGTATCCGCCCTGGCCAAGAGCCGGCAGATTCCCGTGAATGTGGTGGATCAGACTGAGTTGTGCAGTTTTATTGTCCCGGCCATTGTTGACCGCTCGCCGGTGGTGATTGCGATCTCTACCGGGGGCAGTTCACCCGTGCTCACCCGTGCCATCAAAGAAAAAATTGAGATACTGCTGCCGGCCGCCTATGGCAGACTGGCCAACTTGCTGGGCAGCTTGCGTGAGCGGGTCAAAGTCAGTATCAAAGGTTTCAGCCATCGCACGCGATTCTGGGAAAAACTGTTGTCCGGCCCGATGCCAGAAATGGTGCTGAACGGCCGCGAGCAGGAAGCGATGGCGCTGTTTGAGCACTCCCTGATGGAATCTGAACTGTCGCCGGTACGCGGTGAGGTCTATCTGGTAGGCGCTGGCCCCGGTGATCCGGATCTGCTGACACTCAAAGCCCTGCGCCTGATGTATGCGGCCGATGTGGTGTTGTTTGACCGCCTGGTGTCGGATGAAATCATGAGCAAAGTGCGTCCAGATGCCGAACGTATTTTTGTTGGCAAAGAAGCTAAACACCATCCGGTGCCACAGGAAGAAATCAATGAAATGCTGGTGCGCCTTGCACTGGAAGGCCGCAAAGTCTTGCGGCTCAAAGGCGGTGACCCGTTTATTTTTGGCCGCGGCGGTGAAGAAATCGACAGACTGGCAGCAGCAGGCATTGCGTTTCAGGTGGTGCCCGGGATTACTGCGGCTTCCGGTTGCGCCTGTTATGCGGGCATCCCGCTCACACACCGTGACTACTCGCAGTCCGTACGTTTTGTCACCGGCCACATGAAGAACGATCTGCCCGATCTGGATTGGCCGGTATTGGTCAATGAAGATCAGACGCTGGTGATTTACATGGGTCTGATTACCCTGCCAGTGATCTGCGAGCAGTTGCAAATGCATGGCATGGACACACAGATGCCCGTGGCCATTGTGGAGCAGGGCACTACACCCAGACAGCGCGTGGTCACAGGAACGCTGTCCAGCATTGCAGAACTAGTGAAACAGGCTGACATCAAAGCGCCAGCGATTATTATTGTTGGAAAAGTCGTGAAGTTGCAGAGCGAACTGGCCTGGTTTAATCCCGGGCAGTAGATGAATCAGCGACGATTGACCGGCGCAGCGCCGGCAGATACCAGCCCAGACACAGCGCACGCAGCACCACAAACACAATAAACGCCATCCACAAACCAGCCAGTTGCCACAGGTCAATCAGCAGTAGGCTGAGTACAAAAAATACTAGCGCCGAGACCACCGATGCATTGCGCATCTCCCGCGTACGCGTCGTACCGATAAAAATTCCGTCCAATTGAAACGCTGCAAACGCCAATGCCACGTATAGCGCGGCAAAAGGCAGCGATGCAGCAGCAGCCAGGCGTACCGCCTCATGCTGGCTGAGCAGCGGTACAATCGAGTCTCCTGCAAACATAATCACAGCGGCCAACACCAACGCACTGACACCCGCTAACTGTGTGGATTTGAGCACGGCCACATCAAATGCCGACGCATCTTTTGCACCCGCGGCTTCACCAACCAAGGCTTCTGCCACATACGCAAATGCGTCCAGAAAAAATGCTGAAAACGAGATCAGCTGCAGCAAGATATGGTTGGCGGCAAGCACATCATCACCAAACTGAGCGCTCTGACGTACAAACCATGCAAAACTGGCCACCAGCAACAAGGTGCGAATCATAATGTCGCCGTTGGCGGTCAAAGTGTGTCGCCAGCGGGTTTTGTCGCGTAAACGTGTCATCGGGATAAATGGCGGGGGTGTCAATTCGACATTGGCAACGCCAGGAGATGCCAACCAGCGCTGCCGTAGCGCCCGGGCTAACACGGACAGGCCCAACACTACCGTTGTCCATTCAGCCACTGCTGTACCCAACGCAATACCCTGTGCGCCCATTTCCCAGTACCCGGCGAACAGGATATCCAACACAATGTTCAGACCATTCAGCATCAGCTGCACCAGCAACAGGGTCTTGTTCATGCCCAAGCCAATCAGGCAACCGCTGATGGCAAACAGCACCAGCGCTGCCGGCGCCCCCCAGATGCGCGCTGCAATATACTCCAGCGTGGTGGCTTCAACGGCGGCGCTGCCTTGCAGCAGACTCAGCGCAACGCGGGCGATCAAAGACTGCAACATTATCAATACAACGCCAATCAGCACCGCCATCAACATAGCGCGCAGAAATGCAGCACGAACTTCTATTTCGTCGCGGGCACCCAAAGCCTGCGCCACAAAACCTGTGGTGCCCATACGCAGGAAACCAAAACCCCAATACACAAAACTGAAAATAACTGCACCAAAGGCAATCGCGCCAAGATCACTCAGTGATCCCAGATTACCAATCACGGCGGTATCAGAAAGTCCTAACAGGGGGACGGAGGCATTGGCCAGTACCACTGGCCAGGCCTTTTGCAGAATATCGCGGTAGCGAAGTGCCACGGCAACAAGCCTTAGTGGAAGTCAATCATCGGGGTTTTCAGCCGCCAGTCGCCGCTGTTCAGCCTCGGCTGCCTCTGCACGGGCATCCTCGATAACCGCCATGATTTCATCAATATTGGCATTTTCGGCACGACGCTCAAACTTACCCGTCAGCACCGCGCCGGGACGCAAGGCACCACGCTGGTAAAGATCCCATATCTCCGGCCCGTAAAAGGTGCCTCGCAACTCGGGCGCAAAACGTCCGAAATATCGGGTCATATTCTCAACATCACGGATAAACATCGATGCAGCGCTATTGTTACCCGCTGCGTTCACCGCCTGTGGCAGATCGATAATTACCGGTCCGTCGGCAGCCATCAGCACGTTAAACTCTGACAGGTCACCGTGAATCAAACCTGCACACAACATCTTGACGATATCTTGCATGATGCTGGCATGAAAGCGTGTCGCATCAGCGGCCGACATCTGCACATCATTTAATCGCGGCGCCACATCACCCTCAGCATCGGTAATCATATCCATTAGCAGCACGCCGTCGACAAACCCGTGTGTTTGTGGCACGCGCACTCCGGCAATATGAAGACGACGCAAGGCATCGACTTCAGCGTTTAACCAAGCTTCTTCGTGACCACGCTGGCCATAGCGACTTTTTTTACCCATGGCGCGGGCATCACGACTGTTGCGGACCTGACGACCTTCCTGGTATTGCGCTGCCTGTTTGAAACTGCGCTTGTTGGCTTCTTTATAAATTTTGGCACAGCGTAATTTATCGCCGCAACGGACGATATAAACCTGAGCTTCTTTGCCACTCATCAGTTGACTGATGACCTCGTCGATAAGGCCGTCATCTTCCAGTGGCTGCAAACGGGATGGTGTTTTCATGTTGCTGTTACGGGACTCCTGTCAGCAGGTTATTAGTCTTTGATATCACTGAAATTCTTGCGAATATCCGGTAACTTTGAGCGATATTGGTCACTGTCGCCAAAATCAGCAAAAGTATGGTAACGGCTATGAATACTTTTGAGTTGCGCCGGTCAAAAACGACATGATCAGAGCGCTTTACCTTGGGAATACCAAACAATGGAAAACACAGCATCTGATACAGGCTGACCACAGCGTCCATGACAATGGCAGGCAAAAGGCAAGACCAGATGATTGGCAGACATATGATGTGTTTCATTTTTGCGCGACGCAGGTAGGTCAGCAAGCTCAGCGCCTGAGTGCGATGGCGAGTCACTACCTCATCTTTGAAATGAATGGCCTGCTCTCTGATCTCAAAACTATTAATACGGATTCGCTGTATCTCCTGTCGCAGCTCTTTCTCCAGCGTGCGAATTTCATCAGCTATCTGTGTCGCGCGCTTGCTCAAATTTTCTCCGTCTGGCGTGTTTAAAACTGCGTGTTTTCAGTCGATGAGACCATATCGCGAACGCAGTATCTCCACAATCTCGGATTTCGGATTCGCGGGAAGATGGGGTCGTTGGCCGGTGATTTTTTCCGCCATACCCAGATAGGTATCGGATACTTGCATCATGGCCTGCAAAGGCAACGCATGGTCCCGCGCCAGCGCAATGCGCTCTGGCATCCGATCCTTGTTTAACAAGATATCCGGGTCAGGGAAGTGCCCCAGCAAAAACTGGCGGAAAGCTTCTTTGGATTGCTCAACAATACTGCCCTGACGATAAGCCGCACCGTCCCAGATACGCGAGGAATCCGGTGTGCCTACTTCATCCATGTAAATGAGCTTTTCCACGCCGTGTTGATCAGGCACATAACCAAATTCAAACTTGGTATCCACAAACACCTGATCTATCGCTGACAACGACTGGCTGATCACCGCAAAACCTTCACGTAACAATTTTTCATACTGATCCACGTCGGCTGCAGAACGGAAGTTGAAAGCAGTGTAGTGATTCAGAATATCGTCGCGCGTGATATTAACGTCATCCGCTTCGGGAACACCGGGGATACCTTTAAGAATACCTTTGGTTGAAGGGGTCATCAGCAACTCAGGTAAACGCTGATCTTTCTGTAATCCTTCCGGCAGTTGAATACCACAGAAATTGCGTTCGCCCTTGCTGTATGAACGCCACATGGAACCTGTAATGTATTGCCGACAAATCGCTTCAATCATCACCGGACGTGCCTGTTGCACTATCCACACAAACGGGTGAGGGATATCCAGAATGTGGCTGTCAGCCAAACCTTGCTGCTTAAACAGCTTGAACCAATGGCTGGCAATAGCATTCAGAGCCGCTCCTTTGCCAGGTACGCCGGCCATGCCGCCTTGCGCATGCCAGACGCAGTCAAACGCAGACAAACGATCACTGATCACCATGATGGCCAAAGGTGCATCAGGCAAGACGGGATAGCGGTGTTCTTTAATCAAGCGCGCACTGTCGGCTTTACTTAACCAGTATACCGAGCGAACTTTGCCACTGTGCACGGGCTTGTCTGTGCGGATGGGAAGATCGTTATTTACTGCCAGTACGCTGTCTGCTGGATTCATTACCGGAAAATGCCCTGTCTTGGATAATCGTGTGTTACTGCCCGCAAGGCCGGCATCATAGCAGAAAGCACCTCTTGGGAACCAAAGGCTCAAGAGGCACAGACCCACAAGAAAAGGCTCAGAAGCAATTGGCAGGGCGGGGCAAACCCGCGATGCGACTCACACTCAGAGCCGGTTTGCCCCCAAAAAGTTTCATCAGATAGATACTTTTGCCTTTGTCGGGTCCGGCCTGTTTTGCCACCAGTTTAACCAGGGCGCGGGTTGCCGGTGACAATCCGGTCTGCTGATAAAAAGTCTGCACCAGCGTAAGGATTTCCCAATGCGCGGCGGACAACTCAATATTTTCAGCACGCGCCAGTGCTTGGGCAACGTTAACATCCCAGTCGGCCAGAGCCAGTAAAAAGCCATCCTGATCAACTGCAACCTGATGGTTATCAGCCATCAGCAACCAGCGCTGCTCTCCGCTGTCACTCATACTCAGCTCCAGCTGACGCTGTTGTGGTGCCGGCAGACCAGCTGCACAAAGTCCGCATAACTCACTTTGATGACCTGCTTTGCCAGAGAAGGCAAGGCCCGGGCGTTAACGTCTTCCACGAGGGCATAGACCATTAAGCCATGCGCAGCAGCTAACATCTGCGTCAACTTCGGCTCGTCAACAGCCGCATAAACTCCATTTTCTATCAATAGGATAGCGTCATCTTTTAATACTACTTTCAACGCTGATTGCAAGGCAGGGGTCTGAAATGGCGATGATGAGATGATATGCAAGGTGCTCATAAAGCGGTCACCACATCAGACGCGTTGATCATTGCGCCCAACTCTGCGCGTGTACACAAACGTACAGGAATCTGCAGATG
>CAMBPO010000061.1 GCA_945869725.1 Klebsiella pneumoniae | reverse complement strand
ATCCCACCACTATTTCCCGGTGACATTTCTGCAGTTGTGCGATACCACATTGGCAATCTCTGGCCTTTGTATTCACCGTACTGCACAGAGGAAATGATGCCAGTGGTGTACACCAGTTCATCTTCACCGATGCCGGGGTACCCAAAAATACCAACGCTGTCACCCCGGCGGACATCGCTATCCTTGTTGTTGGTGTCCTGAACGCCAATGTCAGGGATCTCTATACCAAAAGTGCCATCGCGCAACTGATCCGCTGAAATCGAGTTGCCTTGCAGATCGGAAGTCAGTGTGTAGACTGCAAAGTCATATTCCTCAGAGAAACCAACCAGGTCAGCAATAAACATTGCCTGAGCGGGCTCATTCGGGTCAGACAATACTGCGATCGTGGCCTGGTCGAAACCCTCTACCACATGACGGTTGGTAAACACCGTGGGCGTGCCGTCAACAATAATCAAAGTGCCAGATCCCGTTGCGTTATCAACAATGACCTGCACAGCCGCACGAGACATCTGATCGATATCATACAACGCTGGCCGAACTGAGGAGGTCGGGCTGACCATACAGCTTGTGAAACACAGGGTTAAAAGAAAACAGAAACAGCGAACTGTCGTGTGCATTTAATTGTTTCCGCGGTCAGGTAGTTAATGGCATTATCCTGAAGCTTCTTCGAAAAGCAAACAGCCCGCAGGTGGATCAAAAATAATAAAAAGGAAAATTCTCATGAAAGCATCACATTCGAGAAATGCGCTTGTCACCATGTTCCTGCTGTGTAGTGTTATTGTCCCGGCAATACTCAACGCGCAGCCTCAACCGACTGTTGCAACAGACAACAGCGAGGCCGGATTTGACCGTATCCGCACAGTCAATATTCTGCAGGAACCGCGGCACAGAACGGTGCACACAGAGGGTGATCTGCGGCTGCTAGACGTGCAAATCAATCCTGGAGATACCACCTTACCGCACACACATGACTCTGCGATCCTGTATACCTTTATCAGTAACGGCGAGGGGCCTTTAGATGGCCGGGTGTCGAGTGTGATCACCTACGTTGATGAACAGTTTACTCACCGGGTAACCAACGAAGGACCGGGCTTATTCAGAATTATTGCCATGGCCAGTTATGCGGCGCCTTATGAGAAAGCAGCCACCCCGGTCACCGGACTGACCTTGGAACCACAACTTGAAAATGCGTGGTTTCGCTCGTTCAGGCTAGAGTTAGCTGCCGGGGAATCCTCTGCCGATATTTCACATGGTTATCCCGTTGCCATTGTGCAGGTATCTGAAGGTTTGCTGCATGTGAGTCGTGCTGACGGAATTACCAGCGAATTGAAGGCGGCTGGAGACTGGGCATGGCGCACAGCGGGGCAGCCATACCAGATCCACAACAAAACTGACAGTCCTGTCGCGGTGGTTATCAACGAAGCGTTACGCTGAGAACCTGATCGTGCAGGCACTTATTCATCAGCAAATTTCATGCTGCGATCTACTTTGAGCGGGCCCCAGGCCTGACACAATGGCATAACCTCCAGCGTGTTGATGTTGACATGCGCGGGGGTATTGCAGACCCAGTGGATAATGTCCGCAATATCCTCGGCACTCAGTGGCGTGGTGCCTTCGTAAACTTTATCAGCCTTTTCCTGTGCCTGATTAAACCGCACCAATGAAAATTCAGTCTCGGCCATTCCGGGATCGATATTGCTGACTTTTATTTTTTTACCCAACAGATCCGCCCGCAGTTCGCGGCTGAACATCTGCACAAACGCTTTACTCGCGCCATAAACGTTTCCGCCAGGGTAAGGCCAGTGTCCGGCGGTAGACCCTATGTTGATGATGTGTCCAGAATTCTGCGCAACCATACTCGGCAGGATCAAGCGTGTCATGGTCACCAAGGCAGTCACATTGGTGGCAATCATGGTTTGCCAATCCGACAGTTCAGCCTCATCGGCTGCTGAAAGTCCCAACGCCAGCCCGGCGTTATTGATCAGAATGTCTACGTTGGTAAAAGGCTTATTCAGAGAGTTCAGAGAATGTTCTAAGGCAGGGGTATCTGTGATATCCACCGCAAGCACACAGACTTCACACTGCGCAGCAAGTTGCGCAGCAAGCTCCTCTAATCTGTCAGCGCGGCGAGCAAGCAAAATCAGACGATATCCACTTTGCGCAAAGCGCTGCGCGCACGCTTTTCCAAATCCTGAGGAAGCTCCTGTAATCAACACCGTTTTTGTCATCATTAAACAGTCCACACTTTTGGCTAATAAGGATGACGTAATCATGCCATTACCGTGCTCCAAAAAGGAACGTTAAAAAAACGGGGGCATTGTATGCCCCCGAAAAAACCGGACCAGCAGGAAGCAGTGATGATCCGGCGCCTACCTTCCATGGCAGGAAACAAGGGTGCTTGCTAACGAGTGTGTGATGTCAGCAAGCCTCTGGAATCGTCCTGATGCCAAAATTTTTATAGATTACTTGCTGTCAAAGTGCCAAAAAATTGTCACAAATATCAAAATTTTTGTGTGTTGAAACTTGAAACCATTGTTTTTCGCCTTGATAAAGACTTCAGGACAAGAGCTCTTCTGGAGGCTTGTTCGATTTGCCCGATCATGTTGATGGGCACTAAAACCTGTTGTTAATCTTATTGCTCTATGAGGATTCGATCATGAGAAATTTTGACTTTGCACCACTGTACCGCTCAACTATTGGCTTCGACCATTTGAGCCAGCTGTTAGATTCCATTGCTCAGCGCGAACAAAATCAGCCCAGTTATCCACCCTACAATATCGAACGCCTGGGACAGGATGATTACCGTATCACCATGGCTGTCGCCGGTTTTACCCAAGATGAACTGAGTTTGCATTCCGAGCACCAGACCTTAAAAGTGCGAGCTGAAAAGTCCCCGGACACTGCAGAACGTCAATACCTGCACCAAGGTATTGCCGCGCGCAATTTTGAGCGGGCATTTCAACTGGCAGACCATATCAAAGTCGTCAATGCACATCTGGAAAATGGATTGTTGCATATCGAATTGCGCCGGGAAGTGCCTGAGGCCATGAAACCACGACAAATTCCGATACAGGGCAGCCGTGACCTGTTGATGGCATCAAAGTAAACCTGCCAGGAAGGTTTTAGACGGTTATTGGCCGTTAAGGCAGCCTCATTGGCTGCCTTTTTTTGCAAAAACAGTGCTCTGACGACCATCGTTTTCTGAAGTATACTCAGACTCTGAAAACAAAAACGGAGTCGTCATGAAAGCAATTGGATACACCTCGGGACCGCTGTTTATCTTTGACAAACCCATGCCGTCACCCGAACCTCATGATCTGCTCGTTCGGGTCAGCGCTATTGCAGTGAATCCTGTCGATACCAAAATTCGTGCGCGCATCACAGCACCAGCTGATCAACCCAAAGTTTTAGGCTGGGATGCTGTTGGCATTGTTGAATCCGTTGGTACAGCGGTTAGCCGATTTAAAGCAGGTGACCGCGTCTGGTACGCCGGTGATGTTAGCCGGCCTGGTTGTAACGCTGAATTTCAATGTGTGGACGAGCGCATCGCAGCACTGGCGCCGGTTAGTCTCTCCGATGCCCAGGCGGCGGCGTTACCATTAACAGCAATCACCGCGTGGGAAATGCTCTTTGAACGTTTGCAAGTACCACTGGGGGCTGCCGCATCTGATCGGATTGTGCTGGTGGTCGGTGCTGCTGGCGGCGTTGGATCAGTGCTGGTGCAACTGGCGAGGCAACTGACGTCTGCCACGGTTGTGGCCACCGCTTCAAGAGCGGAAAGTAAAGCCTGGGTAAAATCCTTGGGTGCGCATCATGTACTGGATCACTCACAAAAACTTTCAGCAGACCTGCAGTCGACAGGGCTGACTGATGTCACTGATGTGGCGGGCATCAATCGCACGGGTGAGCACTATGCGGATTTGGTCGCCATGTTACGTCCTCAGGGCCGCTTGGCATTAATTGATGATCCGGCCGAACCGTTGGATATCAAACTGATGAAACAAAAAAGTCTCTCGCTGCACTGGGAGTTTATGTTTACGCGCGCCATGTTTAAAACCAGCGATATGGATCAGCAACACAAACTGCTGACGGAAGTCGCCAGGCTGGTTGATAAAGGCATTATCAAAACAACCGTAGGCCAGCACCTTGGCAGGATTAGTCCAGAGAATCTGGAGACCGCACATCAGCTTCTCAAATCAGAACATACCTTGGGCAAATTAGTGCTGGAAGGATTTTAAATTTTAAAAACACAGAATTCAGCAACTTGATTGTGCTGAATACCTAAATTACTGATGGGAGTATTTATGTCTCGCTTGCCTCCAATTCTTGCAAACCTACCGTTCCCCGTTGTCGGCTCTCCGCTGTTTATCATTAGCAATCCGAAGTTGGTCATCGCTCAGTGTATTAATGGCGTGGTGGGATCGATGCCAGCATTAAATGCCCGACCTGCAGAGCAACTTGAAGACTGGCTGGCAGAGATCACTGAAACGCTGGCAGCGTGGGATAAAGCTAATCCGGACAAACCGGCTGCTCCCTTCGCTATTAATCAGATTGTGCATCGCAGCAACGACCGACTTGAACATGATATGGCGATGTGTGAGAAGTTTAAGGTACCCATCATTATTACCAGTCTCGGTGCCCGCGAAGATGTCAATCAAGGTGTTCACCGTTGGGGCGGTGTTGTCCTGCATGATGTCATCAACAATGTGTTTGCGCACAAGGCGATTGAAAAAGGCGCTGACGGCCTGATCTGTGTAGCGGCAGGCGCGGGTGGTCATGCCAGCGTCAAGAGCCCGTTTGCGATGATTCAAGAAGTTAGAGACTGGTTTGATGGCCCAGTCTTGCTGTCAGGATCCATCGCCACGGGTGGAGCAATTCTGGCGGCCCAAGCTATGGGCGCTGACCTTGCTTACATTGGTTCACCGTTTATCGCTACAGAAGAGGCAAGGGCTGTTGATGACTACAAAAAGATGATTGTTGCCAGCAATTCTGACGATATTGTGTATAGCAATTTCTACACAGGTATCCATGGAAATTACCTGAAAGGCAGCATCGTCAATGCAGGCATGGACCCGGATAAACTACCTGAGTCGGATCCCAGCAAAATGAATTTCGGAGGCGGTGGCGACAAAAAAGCTTGGCGTGATATCTGGGGATGTGGACAGGGAATTGGAGTCATCAAGGAGATTGCGCCTGCATCTGTTTATATCGACCGTCTTAAGCTTGAATACGCGCAGGCACGCGCACGCCTCTGTTAGGTCAATCCACGCACATCCCTCTAACAGACTGGATCAGGTTCTGTACAGAATGATCCAGTCTGTTTTCAACGCAGGTTTACGTTGGTCCTTTTTTTGAATGTTTGCTCAGGCTTAGCAGAAAGTCATCGTCATCCATCAAGCATTTTCTACCGCAAGTTTATCCCCATCTATTTTTTGTAATAACAGACTGTGACCTTTGATAAAAAGCTCATCACTGTATTTCAATAACCAACATGTCGTAACAACGATGCATGACAGACTACCAACTCGGCACTGTCTTGGGCTTCAGCTTCGTAGAGCAACTGTTCAAAAATGAGTCTGCGCACAGGAATGGTGCATTTTTTGCACTTAAAATGTGCGTTACAAAAAGTTCAGCCTATTATTGACAAGCCCACTTTTTACTTTGGAAATAATCTGTTAAATACAGTTTGTAAAAATAACATTTGTTACAAGGCTTTAATCTCAAATGTAATCTTTACATAACAATCTGCTCGGTTTTGTTGAGCGGGTTATTAATGAAGTCGAAGTCAGAGAGCCGTTGAACTTTTAACAAGGCTAATCAGGCTTAGTGCCATGAATGTAGTGGCAATTGATAAGTAAAAAACTAAGAGGCGAGAGACTACTATATGAACAATAAAAAGCAAAAGCGTTATCTGAGTTACCTTATTCAGACGTGTATGGCTGGATCGCTGGTATTGCCTGCTGTGGCATTCTCACAACAAGAGGCACCAGAGCTGGAAGAAGTTGTTGTTACGGGATCCTTTATCCGCAACAGCGCATTTGCACAGAACAACCCGGTAGACACCGTCAGCCAAGCTGATATTAAGGCTGCTGGTGCACCTAACATGGGCAACTACATCCGGGACCTGAGTTACACACAAAATACCAATACGGTTAATAGCGTCAATGCTGGTGCCTCCGGCCCTCAGACCAGCGTTGGAACTACTTTCAATTTACGTGGCTTAGGCGAAAACAGCACGCTGACTTTGCTGGACGGCATGCGCTCGGTGGACTCTGCTATCAATACCTTGCTTCCCGAAATCGCTATCGAACGCATGGAAGTAGTGCTCGATGGTGGCTCGGCACTGTACGGCTCCGACGCGGTAGCGGGTGTTGTGAACCTGATTCCCATCAAGAGTTTTGACGGGCTACGCGTACGTATGAACTATCAGCGCGATCAGCCCGGTGATTTCGAAGATAACCGTTTGGGAGTTCTGTGGGGAAAAACCTTCAGCAATGGTATTGAGTACGTGGTAGCGGTTGAACACGCGGTAACCACACCATTGATGAACCCGGAGCGTCCGAAGTTACTGAGATCCTCTTATGGCTGGGCCACGTCCGGTAACCCCGGCGTTTATCGCCGAGTTAATAACGCCAAAGCGGTACCCGGTGCACTCCATGGCGGCACGGTGACGGGAGGCAATCTGCTGGATCCCAGTTGCGGAACATTTAACCAGGGAGCTACCGATTTTGGTCAGGCGAATAACAACCCCAGCGGCATTGTTCGCCCCGGCAACAACTGCTTTTTTAACTATTCTCAACAATGGCCATTAGCGTCCGGCAAACAAGAGTCCAACTTTTTCCAGAATATCGACTATGAATTGCCCAGTGGTGTGCGTCTTAATGCGCAAATGTCAATCGCCAACCGCGCGCAGGACAACCATAACACACTGACTTATCAGCTTAATGGCAACAACCGCGATGGTTTGGTAGTGCCAGCAAACCACCCGGCCAACCCTTTTAGCGTAGATTTGGTTCCTTTTGAGTGGCGACCTTTTGCAAACGCGGGCACCTTGCCGTCTTATACTGATCCAACAACCGGCGCTCGCCTGAACAAAAGTAATACGCTGATCCAACGCTACAAGGTCGGAGCGATGTTTGACCTGAGCAGCAGCTGGTCAGCTAATACTGCGTTCAGCTACCAGCGCTCTCATACTAGCTCTCTTAATCATTCGATCAACATGACTCATCTTCAGTCTGCGCTGATCGGAAGAGGTGGTCCAACTGGCAAAGAGTGGTTTAATCCCTTTGGTTCTGCTGATACCCGTTCACCATTTTACCGCGCGGGTGTCACCGGTAATACACAGGCTTTGGTGGACTGGATAGCTCCGTCTGTCAGATATCGCTCCGGCAAAACAGAACTGACGGTGTTTGAATTGAATACCACCGGTGATCTGATCGAATTGCCGGCCGGTATGTCTCAAATGGCGGTTGGATACCAGATGCGTGATATCGCCGATTCCGACAATGCGCATCCACTGTCGAAAATTCGCCAAAACTATAATGCCAGTATCCGCGACAGCGTTCCTGTAGACCGTCGCTATGGCAGCCGCGTGCAGGCCGCTTATCTGGAGCTTGAACTGCCTTTGTTCGAGACTGTTGATGCACAGGTAGCTATTAGACACGAGCGTTTCACGACTTATGATCTGGCAACAACCACACCCAAAGTCGCCTTACGTTGGGAAGTTCTGCCAACTTTGGCTTTACGCGGTTCCGTTGGTGAAAGTTTCCTCGCACCAACACCGTCCAGTGCTCGCCCATTTGATCCAAACGAAAACTGTGGCGAAATTTTCTTTGGATCAGATCCTCTGACAGGGGGCCTGCTTAATGGTGGTGCAACCTGTTCTTCCGGTAACCCAGACCTGAGGCCAGAAACATCTGATATTTGGAACGTTGGTTTCACCTGGGAACCGATGGATAGTTTTTCCTTGAGTATGGATTATCAGTCAATTGAGTACATTGACCGTATACGCACCTTGGGAACACTGGATATCGTCGATATCGAGTATACGGAGATGTTAAAAGCCATCGGTTCCACACGTGCAACATACAGCAGTGCGCTTGGATCTGCGACACGCAACGCGGCCAACGCCTGGATTGCTGCAGGCGGTACACCGTTGGCACGCGTCACACGTGAGTCAGCGACTCAACGGGTTAACCGCGTCGTCAGTCAGTCTAAAAACGTCAGTAGTGTCTGGGTAGATTTGTTTGATGCCCGTGCGCGGTACTCCATCGATACCAGTAATCTGGGTTCGTTTACCACCTCGTTAAGCGCAACTTATAACACCGACTATAAATACGACGGCGGTCAAGGTGTCATAGTGGATGCGCTTGGTTTACAAAACGACAGAACCGGCATTGTAGGCCCGATACCCAAACTGAAGGCTCAGGCGCGTCTGGCGTGGTTCCGTGACAACCATAGCGCATCACTGAGTTACAACCATCAGGACAGCGTCGCCTATGACGCCATTGTCCAGAATGCATTGACCGGTACGCCTCCACCCAGTAACGGGCGCGTGCGTGCGTGGACAATTACCAACGCGCAGTACAGTTACCTCTTTGATGGTTATTTGGACAGTGACATCAATCTCAGCATAGGTGTAAACAACCTGTTTGACCGCGAACCACAGCGTTTGCCTATGTTGGGTGGTTTCGCCAGCCGGCTTCACACACCCTGGGGACGTCAGTTCTACATGAGCGTAGAGTGGGAACCACAATCCTGATTCCACGTCCCGCTACAATCGTGGTGGGAACCCCAAAAAAAAGGCCCGGGTCATTACTGAACCGGGCTTTTTTTTACTCAAAAGTTCTATCTTAACAACAGAACAGAGTAGGGCAGACCGTCCTCTGCCAGTAAGCAAGCCTTAGCGAGTTGTTGCCGTAATCACTTCCACTTCAACAAACATTAGCGGACCGACCAAACCGGCAACCTGCACGGTTGAACGTGCTGGCAGTCGTGGCTGTTCAGCAGTACCCCAGTACAGTCGGTAGGCTTCCATAAAGCCATCAAAGTCCATCTGGCCGCCCATCGCAGGGTCGCCGACAAGGAATACTGTCATCTTGACCACATCACCCATGCTCAGGCCGTGACGCTCCAGATCAGCCTGCATGCGTGTAAACACGCTGATGGCTTGAGTTTTGGTGTCGCCATAAAATTCTGGTGTACCGCGCGTCGCATCAGGATTAGCTGCCGCAGGAGTAACACCGCTATGGAAAATAATGGTAGCGCCTGGACCAACCTCAACCGCGTTGGCGATAGGAAAGGTGCCTGCGTTTGGGTGAATAATCACATCTTGTGCACTAACGCTGGCAGCTGCCATCGCAAAACCACAAGCCACAACTGCGCCGGTGATAACCTTTTTTACGGGGGATAGGGACATCGCTTTCTCCTTGAAAGATCTGATGAAAAAGGCAGTTGTTATCAACGGCCTAAGGTGTTGATGTAGCTTACAATATCCGTAATAGCCTGTTCGTCAGGTATCGCCTGCGCCATTAAGCGCATCTGTGTTCCCTGTTGATCTCGACTGTCATAACCTCGCCAGCCTGCTTTAAAACTCTTGAGCTGATTAATGAGATAAAAATCATTTTGGCCGCGTAGGGCGGGCGCTTGCATGGCCTCATTACCCTCGCCGTCAACTCCGTGACAGGTAGCACATGATTGATACAGAGTCTGACCGCGCTGCGCATCACCCGTCGTGAGCGTTATCTCCGCTGGTTTATACTCCCATGTTTCTACCCAATCCAGTACATCCTGGATGCTGTTGTCGGTGAGTATCGCAGCCATCGGCTGCATCTCATGACCCACCAGATCTTCGGGATGCGTGCCACGCAGGCCATCCCTGAAGATTTCCAATTGTCGCTGCAAATACCAGCGTTCCATCCCGGCAATGCGCGGGGCATCAATTCCAATATTGCCTTGGCCATCAGTGCCGTGGCAAGTCAGACAGAACCGGTCACTGACTTCCACGCCGTCTACGGTTGCAGCCTGTGATGTTGTACACAGAACGGCACCCAGCGCCAGATTTAACCAGAACCCTGCTTTTTTCATACAAAAAACCTTTAATGTAGATCGAAAAAACTGCGTTTTAACACTTCACTTAACTTGTATTTCACTTAACTTGCGATTCACTTAAAAAGAGGGGCGAAATAAATTCCGCCCCTCCTGATATTACGCCAGCTGATAAGATTGTTGACTCAAATCAGAAGCTTACCTGCACACGACCATACAGGAAACGACCATTCGGGCTGAAGCCTGATGACGTCAGGTAGGCATTGGACGTGCCTGAACCGATGTCTTGCGGACGAATACGCTCAGGAGAGGTATTGCCGATGTTGTCTGCACCAATAATAAAGGTGTAGCTGTCGTTCCAGGTATAGGCAACTTCGCCACTGCCAATAACGGCTGAGTCCACCCAGTAATCAAAAGCCGGGTTGGCAGTGTTCGGAACGTTCAGATACTTATCATAGTAGTTGGCCTGCAACGTGAAGCGCCAGTCACCGATCAGGTGGTTAGCACGGAAGTTACCACGGTTAGCTGGGATCTGGTCTGTCAAGCCAAGCTGTGCAGCGCGGTTCAGCAGTGCAGGGGTGAAGCTGTCAAGTGTCTGAGACGTGTTTGCCCACGATCCGTTAAACTGGGTACGGCCAATGTCACCCCAATCCTGGGTGTAAGACGCAACAATTTCCACGCCCTCGTTGGTGGTGCTCATGTCGTTGGTATAGTACGAGAACTCAGCGATTGTTGACGCGCCCAGAACACCCGAAGCTTCAAGCTGCGCTGCCTTGGCAGGCGTCAGAATAAAGTTACTGGAGTTCAGGATACGATCCTTCATCTCGATGTTGTAGTAATCAACGGTCAGGTCAATACCACCCACTTCCCACGCAAAACCGATAGAGAAGTTCGTTGCGGTTTCGGGCTTAAGTTCCTGACCACCAAATTCAACAGCAATCGGGTTGGTTGGCGGAATCTGTCCGAAGTTGACCGTGATACCAGCATTCGTACCGGTACGAATGTTGGAGATATTGGCCTGTCCTGGAGACGGGGCACGGAAACCGGTGCTGTAGGTCGAACGGATGTTCATGGTGTCAGTGATACGGTAACGGGCTGACAGTTTGCCTTCAGTGGTGCCACCAAAGGTGTTGTAGAAGTCTTCGTGACGAACCGCAGCACCCAGCAGCAGATTCTCAGTCACGTCAGCTTCAACGTCTACGTAAAACGCCCAGTTCTTGCGATCCCAGGTACCTTGTGCAGAAGGACCAAAGCCGGGGAAACCATCAGAACCGATGTTAGCACCCTGGCTGGCATAGGGACCCGGTTTCCACGCAGCTTCATCCTGGTTGGAAACCTGGAATATTTCACGGCGCCACTCTGCACCGTAAGCGAAACTCAAGGGTCCGGCAAAACCATCAACCTGAATGGGTTTTACAAAATCAACGTTGAGGTTATTTTCAATCGTTGTATACATGCCCGGTCTGAATGAAGTCGGAGACAGCGGACCCATGGACGGGTTAGTGGTGTTGTAGATGAAAAAATCAACTTCAGAGAAACCGTTGTTGACACTGACATCATAACGAGTGCCATCGGACAACTCACCACGAACACCGGTTACGTTAGAGAAATCAACAATCTCGCCACCAAACTCAGGTGTGTATCCACCCGGGAACCATTCCAGGAAACTGAAGCAGTTGGGGTTTGCGCCAACCTGTCTCAGCACTTCCAGCGAGCTGCCTGCGTTCGGGTAAACACTGCGCGGCACTCTCGGGCAGTTACCTGTACGATTCGGAGTAGTGTCCAGAATCAGCTGGTTAGCACCAGAGGTGAACAAGCCAGCGCGGTTTTCGGCAGGGCGGTAGAAGAATCCAAGCTCGTTACGCTTTTCGCTGTATCCACCAAAGGAGTACAGTTCCTGGTTGGCAGACAGCTGTATACCCGTGTTCAGAAACACGTTGAAATTTTCTACATCAGGAAGACCCTGCATCTGAGCATTGACGGGTACTGCTCTGTTACCAGCATTGATGATCGCTTGGGCATCCAGACGCTGGACAGAACGATCACTCTTCATCTGATTGGTAACATCAAAGCTCAAGCTGGCAAAACCATCAGAACCCAGTGGAAGACCAACGTTACCCGCAACATACTGCAATGTGCCATCTTCGGTGCGTGAGTATTGTCCGGTCTTGTATTCCAGCGAAATACCTTCAGTGTTTTCTTTCAGACGGAAGTTGAATACACCGGCAACCGCATCAGAACCGTACTGCGCAGATGCACCGTCGCGCAAGACTTCGACCTGCTGCAGGGCTACTGCCGGAATCATCTGGATATCGGGGAAGTGGGTGCCTGAACGACCATATTGAATCACCGCAGAACGGTGACGACGCTTGCCGTTGATCAGAACCAGTGTGTTGTCAGCTGGCAGACCACGTAAGGTGGTTGGGCGAACCAGAGAAGAACCGTCGTTAATATCCTGTGCCTGTACGTTGAACGTGGGTACCAGGTTACGCATCAGGTCGTTAATGTCAGAGGTACCCTGATCCTGAAAGTCCTGAGCTGAAAAGACATCGACTGGTGCAGCGGAATCCATCGCGGTACGTGGCGCAGCGCGAGAACCTACAACAACAACTTCTTCAAGCTCTGGTGCGGCTCCGCCTTGTTGTGCGTATGCACCGGGAGCAACTGCCGCCAT
>CAMBPO010000060.1 GCA_945869725.1 Klebsiella pneumoniae | reverse complement strand
TGATTAGGTGTTGAAATTTAGGCAATACAAGATACCAATTTCAGGATGCGAAGCTATGCCCTAACAAGTAACAATAATTCAGCTGGAATACACATGAAAACAAATACATTATGTACAAAAAAAAGGCCGGCAATCACAAGATGATGCCGACCTGTTTTTTAAAGACAAAAATGGCGGAGAGAGAGGGATTCGAACCCTCGATAGGGTATTAACCTATACGCCCTTAGCAGGGGCGCGCCTTCAGCCACTCGGCCATCTCTCCAAAACGGGCGCAATCATAGCACAAGTTCTGAAAAATGGCAGAACTGATATCTACAATTTCAAACATTACCCCCAATGTCGTCTACCTCGGAACCTCCACGTTCCTTTTGAATTCTCTGATAAATTTCTTCCCTATGAACAGCAACATCTTTAGGAGCATTTACCCCGATTCGCACCTGATTACCTTTTACACCAAGTACAGTCACTGTCACATCATCGCCCACCATCAGTGTTTCACCAATTCGGCGCGTTAAAATTAACATGATGTCTCTCCTTTCCCACTCATGATTTCCATGCAAGGCCGGTCGCTGATTCCTGAAAAGCACTCGCGGATTTACGTTAGTTCTGCCGATTCCCTTTCGAACCGGCCATCGTCAGATCGGTTCAACCCATTCTTTGCAGTCATTTGCCCAAAACAAACGTCCGCGTGACTTATGGCCACTTAGGTCCCTAATCCGAATGCAACATGCAAGGCTTTCACTGCAAGTTCTACATATCTTATTCGATCAACGGATTTTTTATTTTCCGATTTTGTAATCATTTGTATATTGATTCAGTCATCAGTGAGGGTTTTGAATATCAAGCTGTTGACCTCGGCGTGGTATCACATACCAACTCCCACCAAAAAAAGCTTTCCAATGTAGCTTCCTGCATCACCCACAGCTCAAGCACCTTATATGGCACACATGGCACGTCTGGCACACCGGATACGGTTACTTTTGCTTAATCTCGTGTAAACGCTGTACATGAGATTACTGTTGATTCCATTTTGGTAACTCTTTCAAGACTGATCAAAGTTCCCGGATCATCCTAAAAAATATACACAAGACGAGATGGCATTTTGCATTAGCCTGCAAATTCGACTGATCAGATTTGCATCACTTTCTCGCCGAGACTCGCGAGCTCCAGGATTTATCAAATTTGGTGGTACGCAGAAATAGTGAATCAGCAACCAAACAAGAATCTGTCGTATGTAAGCCTTTGTTATTGGGATAAATCAGACATTCAACCGCCTTTAGCGCCGCGGCAAGGGCGACTGCAATTAATCAATCTCACGTGTAAGGGACTGGCTTGGTCATGAAGCTCATAGTCCAACACACTTAAACGATTGATGTCACAGCTCATCGTTGAAACAAGCACCATGTTTTTATTCCCAGCACTTCACCCTATCCGCCACGACTTCGATGCGTTTAACAGAACTGACTGGCATGACACCAACCTCAAGAACAAAAACGCCACAAAATTTATTCAGCCAATTAGGCGAAGATCAAACGTAATTCACTACATTATTGCAATCAAAAGGTCAGGTGAGGTTTTTGACATAATCCTCAACAGAACCCAACGCAGAATCAAGACTATCCGCATCAGTTCCTCCGGCCATTGCCATATCCGGGCGACCACCGCCTTTGCCACCAACCTGCAACGCAACATGATTTACAACATCCCCAGCCTTGATTCTGTCTGTCAGATCTTGTGTTACGCCAGCAACCAACGACACTTTGCCATCCTCGACCATCCCGAGCACCACAACTGCAGTTCCCAGCTTATTTTTGAGTTGATCTACGGTTTCTCTTAACGTTTTACTATTGAAACCTTCAACCTTTTTGCTAAGCAATTTGAATCTACCCATGTCAACAGCATCAGCGGCCAGATCACTGCCTGCCGCAGTCGCAAGTTTCGACTTGATCTGATCCAACGATTTCTCAAGACTTTTCTGTTGGTCTATCAACTGTTGCACCTTGCCGAACAAGTTATCCTCGCCCGTTTTCAGTAAATCACACACCGCACGGAGCACATCTTCCTCTTTAGCCACGAATGCCAGCGCACCCATGCCGGATACGGCTTCAATACGTCGCACCCCAGCTGCAATGCCTGACTCAGACACCACTTTGAACAAACCTATATCCCCGGAGCGCTCGACATGCGTACCCCCACACAGCTCCGTGGAGAATTCGCCCATCGAAACAACACGAACCTCATCGCCATACTTTTCGCCAAACAACGCCATCGCACCGAGCTGCATAGCCTGATCGATAGACATTATGTGCTTTGCAACTGGAAGATTGGTAAGCACCTGTGTGTTTACGAGCTTTTCAATCTTTTGAAGCTCGACAGCGGAAACTGATGCCGAGTGCGAGAAATCAAATCGCAATCTGTCAGCTGTCACAAGTGAGCCTTTTTGAGTGACATGCTCTCCTAGCACAAAACGCAAGGCAGCATGGAGCAGGTGCGTCGCCGAGTGATTGGACATGGTGGCCCGACGGGTGGATTCATCAACTTCGGCGTTCAAAGTATCACCAACCTTAAGACCACCTTGCTGGAGCTTACCCTTATGCAGGACATATTCACCCTGCTTTTGTGTATCTGTAACGTAGAATTTTGTTGAAACATGCCCGGCTTGTCTGATTTCAAGGATGCCTTTGTCACCCGCCTGACCGCCAGACTCTCCGTAAAATGGGCTGCTATCCAGTAATACGACAGCATCAGCCCCGCCTATCAGCGAATCTACAGACTGCGAATTTTGGTAAATCGCCAACACTTTGCCTTGATGTTGCAGGTGCTCATATCCTACAAATTTTGTTGCAAGCTTCGCTTCAATTGGCAATTTTTCGACTGCATTAAACTGGCTGGCAGCTCGCGCCTGTTGACGCTGACCTTCCATCGCCTTATCAAATCCATCCATATCCAGAGTCAAACCATGTTCGCGTGCCACATCGGCGGTGAGATCTACAGGAAAGCCAAAGGTGTCATAAAGCTTGAACACTGTATCTCCAGGGATCACCTTCCCGGAAAGTCCAGTAATCGCGTGGTCAAGAATCAACATGCCATTCTCAAGGGTACGTGCGAATTGTTGCTCCTCGTCGCGCAAAGTCTTCTCAATTCGAGCCTGTTCTTTTGCCAAAGCAGGATATGCCGCCCCCATCTCGCCGACCAGTGCGCCAACAAGCCGATAAAAAAACAGATCTTTTACTCCCAACTGGTAACCGTGACGCACTGCGCGGCGAATAATGCGACGTAACACATAACCACGCCCTTCGTTTGAAGGAGTGACACCATCGAGAATAAGAAATGAACAAGAGCGGATATGGTCAGCAATAACCCTCAACGACGTGTTTTCTGTATCTTTAACACCTGTAACAACGGACGCCGCGTTCAGCAGATTCTGAAAAAGATCGATCTCATAGTTGCTGTGAACATGCTGAAGCACCGCTGCTAGACGCTCAAGACCCATACCGGTGTCAACAGAGGGTTTTGGCAGAGGGACCAGAACACCGTCAACCTGCCGGTCAAACTGCATAAAAACCAGATTCCAAATTTCGATGTAGCGATCGCCGTCCTCATCTGGGCTTCCTGGTGGACCGCCCGCAACTTCGTCGCCATGATCAAAGAATATCTCGGTGCAAGGTCCGCATGGCCCGGTATCTCCCATCGCCCAGAAATTGGATTTCTCACCTAGCCTGGTTACACGATCAGCAGAAACCCCGATGTCTTTGACCCATATCTCAGCAGCTTCATCATCATCGCGAAATACAGTGACCCATAGTTTGTCTTTGGGAAGACCGAGTTCAACTGTTAAAAACTCCCATGCGTAATGGATGGCATCACGTTTGAAATAATCACCAAAACTGAAATTCCCCAACATTTCAAAAAAAGTATGGTGACGCGCTGTGTAGCCTACATTTTCCAGATCATTGTGTTTACCACCCGCCCTCACACAACGCTGCGAACTGGTCGCTCGCTTGTATGATCGCTGTTCAGCGCCAAGGAAAAGGTCCTTAAACTGCACCATACCAGCGTTGGTAAACAGCAATGTTGGATCATTGGAGGGAACCAGGGAACTGCTGGCGACCACTTCGTGGCCTTTTGAGTTGAAGTAGTCCAGGAACTTCTGGCGGATCTCATTGCTTTTCATCTAGGCGTCCATTTAGTAACAGTCTGAATTGGTTTTACACAGCAGGTCTGATTATCAAGGGCGCTAATTATACTCTCACGCCACTGTTATTGAAGTCTGTCTCCAACGACAGCGCGACAAAAATTTATAATGCAGAATCAATCGTCAGGGATATCGATCTTGCCGTTACTGGACAGGAGAATAGCAATCGGTCTTGTCTTGGGAAAATGCGATAAAACTATAGTTGTGATAATCAAAAAAGGGACGCACAGAAACATTCCAGCGACACCCCAGATAGTTCCCCAAAGCGCAAGATTGAACAAAATAACCACGGGGCTCAGATTTAATGATGTACCCATTAATCGGGGCTCAATTATGTTCCCGATAGTGATCTGCAGTGCACCAATACAAACCAGCACCATCAAGAACAGTGAAAATCCGTCAGTAGTTGATTGCGCTAATGCAATGGTGGCTGGGAAAATGGTTGCAACAATTGATCCAACAGTTGGAATAAAATTAAGTAAAAAAATCAACGTCCCCCAGATCTCCGGGAAGTCCACTTCCAGCAGACTCAGGACCAAATAGCTCAACAATCCGGTGGCCGTACTGGTCAGTATTTTGATACTGATGTAACGCTGAATGTCGGAACGTACTTTTTCAATAATTTTTTGAACACGTTTTTCCTGTTCAACATCATTGATAAGCGCAGTGAGTTTTGATTTAAAATTTCCCTGTTCCCAAAACAGAAACAAGGTGTAAATGAAAATGAGAACGCCGTCTGCGGCAAATCCCGTAAAAGTAAGCGCAACAGCGGTAACCAGCGTAGAAATATCCAGCCAGTCAGAGATGTTTTGCCACAAACCATCGGCTGGCAAACTATCTGAGAATGGGAATCGGGACCAGTAAATTTGTAGATTTGCTTCATAAATCCGCGCAACAGAGCCAAGATCATTAAGACTGCCACTAATAAATTGCACGATCATTGATAGCAACAAGGCCAACACCAAAATCGCTAGCAAAATGCAGACTGGTCTGAACAGGCGAAAACGGCCAAA
Organism: Klebsiella pneumoniae; assembly: GCA_945869725.1. Taxonomy (GTDB): domain Bacteria; phylum Pseudomonadota; class Gammaproteobacteria; order Pseudomonadales; family Pseudohongiellaceae; genus Pseudohongiella. Next base: position 8,004 of record CAMBPO010000060.1, on the reverse strand, counting down.
TCTGATACTTTGAAATAAACTGGCCAGCACGTTGATCAGAAACCAGAATACAACCGCTATGACAAGTGGCTGGAAAAGCTGTTCTCCAACCACAAGCAGATAGACTGTCAGTGCACAAATACCTGCGGTAGCCGCGTATTGCAGGACTTTTGATTGAGCTTGACCGGCCATCAACGGTAACTCCCTGCATTCGACTTATTCATCATCCGCGCCGTATTAACGTTTACAGGCTTGCGAATGCATCTATCACAATTGCTGGTGTCAGCAATTGGGGCAGGATTCTTGGCTCAGCAGCCGGATCAGCAGGGTAAAGTATATACAGTGGCACACTCGGTCTATTGAACTCGTCAAGTACACGGCTGATTTCAGGATCCTGATTGGTCCAGTCCCCTTTCATGTAAGCAATACCATACTCCTGAATGGCTTCCTGAACCCGTGTGGTGCTTAACGTTGTTTGTTCGTTGGCGAGACAGGTAATACACCATGCAGCCGTCATGTTGACCAGTACTGGAGTGCCCGCACTACGTAACTCAGCTACCCTGCTTGAAGAAAATGGTTCAAACTCAGAAGTAGTATCTGCATCACCTTCACCGGCAATCCCACCCGCGCGCGGCTCCAGTACCGGCATCTGTAACACTGACAGGGCCGTTAAAAACAGCAATATACTGGCCACTCTATTTAGGGTGCGCCAGTTACCTGCGTTAAGAGAAGATTTCTGCAGCAACCAAAGCGCCAGTGCGATCAACAGCGCCGCTGACGCAACTGCAGTCATACCATTGACCCCGGTCTGCATTCCAAGAACCCACAATAACCATAGCGCGGCCGCATACATCGGAAACGCCATCAGCTCTTTAAACGTCACCATCCAAGGACCTGGCCGAGGCATATGCTTGATCAGCCCAGGACTGAACGCAAGCACCAGGAATGGCAATGCCATCCCTAATCCCAAGAAAGCAAATACCAACATGGCCACTATCCACGATTGCGACAGTGCGAACCCCAACGCAGCTCCCATAAACGGTGCTGTACACGGACTTGCAACAACCGTCGCCAGTACACCGGTAAAAAATGATGAAGAATATCCGCCTTTCTGCGTGAGATTGCCGCCCACGCCCATAAACCGCGTACCAAACTCATAAACGCCGGACAGGCTTAAACCCATCACGAAGAACACAAACACCAACATAGAAACAAACCAGGGGGACTGCAACTGGAAAGCCCAGCCTACCGCCTCCCCACCAGCCCTCAAACCCAGCAGAACACTCGCCAGTATCAGAAATGTCGCGATTACACCCGCGGTATAGGCTATTCCATGCAAGCGATACTCCGATGCACTTGCTCCTGTTTTAGAGGTAAGACTCATCGCCTTTATCGACAGGACAGGGAAAACGCAGGGCATCAAGTTCAAAATCAGACCACCGGCCAGTGCCGATAGCAATATCATCAACAGATTCTGGTTAACGGGCCCAGATGACGTCCCGCCTTGCTGCTCGGCAGCAACCGCGGCTATGGCGGCTATCCCCTGAACATCCGCTATGTCAGCGTTTACAACAAAACTTCTCTTGGTTCCGTCTGCAGCCTGCACAGCCAACAGACCAGGTACCGTTTGCAGATCTGTCAGCATACGTCGTGGCTGACCATGTGTTACTTGCACCAAACCCGGATAAATAGCAACGTCGCGGAGAGGGCCCGGGTCAAGGATGCGGCGCTGATCGGGGAAAAACCATGCTTCAGTTAAGTTCTCAAATTCCCGGTTGTTAGACGTCACGGAGAAACTGATACGGTCTCCAGCCACTGCAAACAAAGCATCAAGGCTGTGTTCAGTTATCGGCAAGTTATCACGTGTCTGCGCGATAGCCGCCGACCACTGAGGATCCGCTCGAGATGGGCCAGTCTCGACAGGTAGATCCAATGAAACTGTCGCATCACCTATCAGACAAATTTCATCACATACCTGCCACTCAACATGTGCAGACGCCACAAATCGTTCGGCTGTGAGCGTCTCAGGAATTTCAATCGGGACAAGTAACAGAACTTCGCTTTTGTAAGAGAAAGTAACCAGATCAGTGCCAGGAAATGGCAGCCATTCCGGTGTAGGCCAGTGGATATCTCCGGCAACTGCGCCTTCAGGCAAAGTCCACTCGTGAATCAAAGTGGCATCACCACTGTCGCCCGGCCATTTGGAATAGGTATGCCAGCCTTCGGTTGGGTCAAGTCTTATTGCAGTCCATAGAGTCTGGCCCGGGACAACATTTTGTGATTCCGCAACCAGTTCTACTTCAATCTCTTCTCCAAAAAAAACCTCAGCCTGAACACCGAAGGCGATGAGCCCGGCGAGCAACAGAGCCCCACCAGTACATATCGAGCGCCTGATCATGCGCCGATGAGCTTGAACCAAGCTGCGATTTATTTCAATGTAGTCCTTCATCTGATCTCCCCATCAACTAGAATTCGGTGGATTTCTCATAGTTATCAGATTCTTGTTTGTATCGATTGTAGCGCTTTGACAGTGCCGATAACAGCTTAACTTATGATAAGAAGTAACGTTTACAGCGGCTCAAAATACTCAACCATCAACTGCAGTTGCTCCTGCCCGCGATAGTCGTTTACATCAAGTCTATAAACTAGGCGAATTCTGGAAACCGCTCCTGTATTCAATGATTCTTCAGGAACGTTAAACATGACCGCGTCTATCGCCATTCGTTGACCCGGAGGTGACACAACAAACTTCAGATGTTTATCCCCCATCTTTCTAGTCGACAAACATTCGAAAATGCCGTCGAACAACGGCTCAGGGAAACCTTGCCCCCATGGGCCGGACGATCGTATCAACTTTGCCGTTTCAAGTTTTATTGCAGATGCGGGTAACTCCCCATCTGTAAGCAACCGCCGATGCAAATCTGCCTCATCAAGGTGACGGGATACAGCCAACTCAAACGCAGACCGAAATTCTTCAAAGCGATCCTGTTCAAGACTTAAACCCGCCGCCATGGCATGTCCACCAAATTTACTGACAAGACCGGGATTCTGACTGGCGATTTCATCGAGCACATCGCGGATATGCAACCCCGGTATCGACCGCGCTGAGCCTTTTATTTCCTTGACCGCGCTACCGTCAGAACTTGCATCGGCAAATACGATCACAGGTCTGTGATACAACTCTTTGACACGCGCAGCCACAATACCAACGACACCTTGATGCCATTTGGCGTCATATAAACAAAGGCCCGCAGGGAGTTTTGTATTATCGCTGCTATCAACTGACCACAGTCCCGTTTGCATACTGGCAAGTCCTTGTAAAGCCTGCTCCTTCATTTCGCCTTCGATGCGTTTGCGCTCCTCGTTAATGCTGTTGAGCCTGTTCGCAAGAGTCTTTGCCTGTTGGTGATCATCCGTCAGCAGGCACGCAATACCCAGCGACATATCCTCCAGTCTACCGGCAGCATTCAATCTAGGGCCTACGGTAAACCCAAGATCAGCCGCCACCATTGTGTCAGGCGAACGGCGACCGACCTCAAGCAAAGCAAGTATGCCTGGGCAAGAGCGTCCGTGACGTATACGCCGCAAACCTTCATTAACCAGAATACGATTATTGTGATCCAGAGCAACGAGATCGGCGACAGTCCCTAACGCGACCAAGTCCAAAAGATCCGCCAGTCTGGGATCCGCAATTTGTTGAGTTTCAAACCAGCCGACAAGCCTGAGTTGCGCCCTGAGTGCCAGCATGAGATAAAAAACCACGCCGACACCGGCCAATGCCTTACTCGCAAACTGGCAGTCGGGCTGATTAGGATTAACAATGGCATCAGCTTCTGGCAGATGGGCGCCAGGCAGGTGGTGATCGGTGATTAATACCTTTATGCCGAATTCATGAGCGGTTTTCACACCTTCGTGACTTGAGATGCCATTGTCGACAGTAATGATAAGGTCCGGTGCGCGCTCGCTTGCCATTGCCACAATTGCGGGGCTGAGTCCATAACCGTAAGCAAAACGATCCGGGACAATATAGTCAACGTGCAAAAATCCCATTCCGCTCAGTGCGCGAATGGCTAACGCGCAACTGGTAGCACCATCTGCATCAAAATCAGACACAATCAGGATTCGTCCCTGACTCTTCAACATGGAATACAGGAGATCAACAGCCTGACCAATACCTTTCAGGCTCTGGGGAGGTAGCAAGACACTTATATCCAACAGCAACTGTTCTGGTACCCGTATGTCCCGAGACGCATACACGCGGCGAAGTAACGGATCCAAACCTTCAAGCAAGGGATTTTCAGTCACTTCACGTTGTTGAATCAGCACTGAAAGCAGCCCCCTTGCGCAGTTTCAGAGTCTGGAACGCAGGTATTGCGTTACCTCTTGGATGCTATTGTCGAGAATATCGTAGCGCTCTTCCCTGTCAAAAAGATCCTGCATGTGTACTGGAAGATCCGGGCTTTCAAGTCCTGCCCGGGTAACTGCGTCAGCAAACTTAACCGGGTGTGCCGTTGCCAAGGTTATCATCGGTACCGTCAAATCCTTGTTACAGATCCTGGCCGCCTCAACACCTACCGCGGTATGCGGATCGATCAGGAATCCGCTCTGCCGATAAACGTCTGCAATCACCTGACAGGTTGTTTTGTCGTCAACACCATGACTGGAGAAAAGCGCTCTGGCCCTGTTCCAGCGAGCCTCGTCCAAATGCAGAGGCTTCTCGCCAAGACCTGTTACAAAGGCTGTCACTGCATCGGCATCTCTATCAAATAAATCAAACAGATAGCGCTCAAAGTTACTTGATACCATAATGTCCATACTGGGTGACAACGTTGGCCTCAGCTCATTCAGTGAGTATTCGTTTTTGTTCATCAGGCGATGCAGAATGTCATTGCCGTTGGTGGCTATGATCAGTTGTTGAACTGGCAGCCCCATACAACGGGCAAGGTACCCCGCATAAATATCACCAAAATTACCAGTAGGTACGGAGAAAGACACCGGCCTTGCAGGACCTCCTACACTTAACGCTGCGTAGAAGTAATAAACAATCTGCGCCATGATTCGCGCCCAGTTAATTGAATTTACTGCAACAAGCTGTCTATCGGCCGGCAAAAATGACTGGTCACCAAAGGCTGTTTTGACGATACGCTGGCAGTCATCAAAATTCCCTCGCAAGGCAATGTTATGAACGTTGTCGCCAGACACAGTTGTCATCTGGCGGCGTTGAACTTCTGACACACGCTGATACGGATGAAGTATAAAGAGATCAATGTTTTTGCAATGCCGGCAACCTTCCAAAGCAGCTGAACCGGTGTCTCCGGATGTTGCGCCTAACACCGCCACTTTTTTGTTGTCACGTATCAGTACGTAATCCAGCAGTCTCCCCAACAACTGTAGCGCAAAATCCTTAAATGCCAGCGTCGGCCCGCAATACAATTCAAGTACCCATTCATTAACACCCAACATTCTCAGTGGTGCTATAGCGGGGTGCGAGAAATCCTTGTAGCTGTCATGAAGAATTGACTGCAACACGTCATCGGGGATTTCGCCGTCAACAAACGGCTTGATAATCTTGAAGGCCAGTTCATGGTAGGGCAGTCCGCTCCAGGAACTTATCTCTTGCACTGAAAAAGTGGGCAGACTTTCCGGCACATAAAGCCCTCCGTCAGGAGCCAGGCCAGTCAGCAATACTTGTTCAAAATTACATACCGGCGAACGGCCGCGGGTGCTGATATATTTCATGTCCTGCCCTCAGACTCGCTCATCGTCAAACAGTTCTACACGGATACGTGTAACTGCGCCGGCCACTTCATCCAAACCTTCGATAACTGCAATAGCAATATTCATGGTTCTTTCAAGTATCCGGCTGGTCAGAATCACAATGGGAACAATGCCTCTCTCGGCATCCGGTCCATGCGGTTCTTTCTGAATCACTGCTTCAATATTGATGCCGTAGTTAGTCAATACCTGGGAAATCTTGGCCATCACACCTACTCGGTCACGCGCTGAAATTCGCAGATAGTATTCAGACTCTATCTCTTCGATATTCATGATTCCGATATCACTGCGTAAATTACTGAATGCCAAAGGAGGTACCACAGACACTTTGCGATCATCACGTCCGGCTCTGGCAATATCAATGATGTCAGCAACCACTGACGAAGCAGTCGCCGCTGCACCAGCCCCGGCACCGTAATAGAGTGTGCTCCCGGCCGAGTCACCTTTGACGACAACAGCGTTCATCACACCATTAACGTTTGCGATCAATTGCCGTTCGGACACCAATGTCGGATGCACACGCAACTCAATACCCTTTGGAGTGATTCTGGTAATACCAAGGTGTTTGATGCGATAGCCGAGCTCTTGCGCAAAAGCCATATCCGCCGTGGTGATTTTACTGATGCCTTCGGTATAAATGCGGTCGAAATGCAAGGCAATGCCAAACGCATTGGCTGCCAGAATTGTCAGTTTATGTGCAGCATCAATTCCTTCTACGTCAAACGTCGGATCAACTTCGGCATAACCGAGATCCTGAGCTTCTTTGAGAACTTCTGGAAAGTTTCGCTTACGCTCCGCCATTTCGGTGAGAATGTAGTTGCTAGTGCCGTTTATAATGCCAGCTAACCAATGAATAGAATTTGCAGAAAGTCCCTCACGCAAGGCTTTGATAATAGGTATACCGCCAGCCACGGCGCTTTCATAAGCCACAACCACACCCTTCTTGCGTGCAGCTTCGAATATTTCATTACCGTGGACGGCGATCAGTGCCTTATTGGCGGTCACCACATGTTTACCATTCTGAATAGCCAACATCACCAAATCAAACGCCGGTTGGTATCCACCAATCAACTCCACCAGAATATCTACGTCAGGATTACGGGCAACATCGAAAACATCCTGACTGACGCGAATTCCTTGCTGCGTCCACGCTGCATCCGGACGACGTGTCGCCACATGGATGATGTCCAGCGTCATACCGACCCTGCGCGTAATCTCAGCCTGTTTACTTCTGAGCAGGTGCATTGTCCCGCCACCCACTGTACCTACCCCACAAAGACCTATACGCAGACGCTGCTTATCGCTTTCCTGACTCACGTTTTCCTCACACTCATTTGTTCAGACAACAAGTGGATACACTCATGGCCCATCATTAGTTTTATACAGTTATCTTTTGATTCATTGCCCCAGCACCATAGCGCTCAGTCGATCAACTTCCATGTAACCGGGCACCAGGGTTCCATCTGGCAGAATAATCGCTGGTGTGCCGGTAATGCCGATTTGATTACCCAGCGCATGATGATCCAGCACGGTATTCTGACAATCACGCTCTGGCAGATTCTGACCATTTTTTGCCTGGGACATTGCTAACTTTTGGTCTGGCGCACACCACACTGATACCATTTTTGGATAGGCAGTTGACTCCGCCCCACCGCGTGGATAGGCCATATATCTGATTGCTATCCCGCGCGCGTTGATCGCTTCAACGTCATGATGCAATCGTCTGCAATAGGTGCAATCCACATCAGTGAATACCGTAATAGTTGCGATAGGATTAGGCGGAGCGAAAATTATCATCTGATCTTCAGGGATATCAGCAAGCCATCCCTTAACCTGTGACTGACGAGTTTGGGCAGTCAAATTAGTCAATCCCTGGGGCTGAGTCATATACAACTCCCCCGAGATCAAAAATTGCCCGCTGCGATCACTCAGCAGAATCTCTCCAGAACTCATGATTAACTCAAAAAGTCCCGGCATGGGAGTTTCACGCACCTCTTGAACCTGCAGCTGGCCCTGTGTGACGGCACCCAGACTGTTATTAATGGCATTGCGGAGAGACTGTTCCCATTCCTCTGGGGCATCCGCTGCTTGCGCAACCAAAGAAGGGAAGCTGATCCCTGCAGCGATTACCAACCTCTTTATCCACACGGAAATGTGAGCTATACCCATTGTTCATTGCCTCCACAACGTATTTCTGCAAATAAGCGTTGACTCTAACACGGAGCAGCTTTATACCCAAAAAAAAGGGGC
>CAMBPO010000059.1 GCA_945869725.1 Klebsiella pneumoniae | reverse complement strand
CAAACGGCGCCTCTGTGCCAGATTTGGGCAGCATTAAGCGTGGTCGTTTAGCGCTTGGTTGTTGCTCGGGGGATGCGCAGTCGGCTCAGCGGGTGGTTCCTCAGAACGGCGCTTCGCGCCTGATTGTTCTTCGCTCACCGCCCGGTGAGCAGACTGCTAGTGGTCCGCGATGCAAGTATCAGCAACCGCAGAAAGTATTGCGGATCTGCTTGATCAGCTGCTGAATCTGCGGCTCTTTCACAATCTCCTGCTGCTCGGCCAGCATATCTTGAAGAATCTCCATTGTTGTCAGTGGGTTGGCGAGTACAGTTCTGAAAACAATCACCGGGTCCCGCCCGTGCTTGACTGGATTCAGTTTGGTTCGCGACACAAATGAGCGGCCGTAACCACGCTGGGTTTTTTGTATGCGCTTGGTTAACACATTGAGCTGATCATTCACCTCAATGCGCAGACTGGCAGGAGCGTCCAGCAAGGCGCGCTGAATATCCTCCGGGACATAACGGTAGGTAAGAATGTTCAACTCAGGTTCACTGATCAGTTCAAAGTCTGGATTGGCTTTGATCATCTCGGCAAACGCGCGGGCTTTTTGTATACCCTGGTCAATCAGTAACTCGTAGCCCTGTCGTCCGATGATATGCAATCCAGAGTGCACCAGAATTGCCATGCCGGGACGTGATCCTTCTACCGTATGACTGCCAAGATCTTTAGAGCCCTTGCGGATGATGTACTCCGCATGATGCTTCACATTCGCCAGTGTCTCTGGATTTTTAAAAACACAAATTCCAGCACCCATAGGCACATAGAGCTGTTTGTGCGCGTCAAAGGTGACGGAATCGGCACGCTCGATACCTTTTAAAAGAGGACGGTGTGTGCTGGAAAACAGCGTAGGGCCGCCCCAGGCGGAATCAACATGAAAGTGGATCCGACGCTCCTCGGCAATGTCAGCAATAGCATCCAGCGGGTCGACACTGCCGGTTTCAGAGGTGCCCACGATGCCGATAATCGCCATCACCTTGATGTTTTGTGCGGCAAGTTCGTCGCACTTGCGGGCCAGCAGGTCGGTGCGGACTTTGTTGCGCGCATCCGTTTCGATCGGAATCAGTGAGCGGCGTCCGATACCCAGTATGTCGGCCGCTTTACCCAGCGAGTAATGGCCGCGCTCTGATACCAGTATTGCCAGCCCTTGATGGCCATAGTGCTGCATGCCAGCCATCAACCCTTCCTGACCGATGCCCGCAAAACCATCGCGGGGAGCCAAGACATTATTACGTGCTGCCCATAACGCCGTGAGATTGGCGATGGTGCCACCTGAGCAGAAACTACCCAGCGCATGGGAACGGTCATGCATCCATGTGCTGTAAAAGTCATCGTTTTGTTGATAAATCAGATGATGGATCATGCCAATCACCTGTCTCTCCATGGGCGTAAATGCTTTGGAGGTTTCCACTTTTACCAGATTCTGATTCAGCGCCATCATGATGCGCGACAGTGGCAGCATGAAGTAGGGCAAGGCTGAGGCCATGTGACCCACAAAACTCGGTGCCGAGATATGCACAGACTGCGCAACCAGTTTATCCAGCACAAACTGGATCTGGTCAGAGACAAACGTTGGTTGTTCGGGGATATGCGGATCTGCGAAGTCACGCTCGATATCCGCAAGACTGCGCTCGGCAGCCACAATGTGTTCTTGCAGGAATCCGGTGAGATTCTGCGAGATAGACTGATCAATTTTGCCAAGGGTTGAGTCAGGCGCTTCCGGCACTGTAAAGATGCGATACAGAGTCTCGAGGCTGGCTGTTGCCAGTTTTTTATTCTCGCTCATCAGAGGTAATCATCCGGAAACGGGGGGTGGCAGTATAGTGGATGTGTTTGTGTGTTGTACAAGCGAAAACTCCTGCATGGTTGACACTGCCGGTGACCAAAGGCAAGATCACTGAACTTCGCTTATACCCTCTTTTTGCTTCATCCGGATCAGTTTGACTATGACTTCAGTAAAATTCAGTCTGCGTGGTGTTGGGTCCTTGTTTATCACGCTGTTTTTATTGTCATTGACAGTGTTGTTCAGTCAGATATCCGTGGCGCAGGAAGCCCCTTCACTTTACAACACCGACCGCAATCCTCTGTTCCCGCGGCCTGCGGAGATCGAGCCGGCAATCAAGTTCTGGACGCGCGTGTATACCGAAGTGGATACAGACAGCGGTTTTTTGCACGATGCTGAGAATCTGTCGGTCATTTACCGGCGTGTCGATTTTAACCGCGAGCAGATAGAAGGTTTTCGCCGACGTATTGCGGAAGACCTGCAGATACTCGCCAGCGGCAAACGTGAAGGCCTGACGTTGACACAGCAGGAAGTACTCGACGCGTGGGGAGGTCCGGGCGTCAGCAATACCCGTCTGGCTGCCGCCGTCACCAATGTGCGTTTTCAATTAGGGCAGTCTGATCGTTTTGTGGAAGGTTTGATCCGCTCGGGCGCTTACCGCGAGCATATTGAGCGCGTGGCACGTGAACGCGGTTTGCCGGTTGAACTGGGCGCCCTGCCGCACGTGGAGTCTTCGTTCCATCCAGGTGCTTACTCTCATGCCAACGCTGCCGGTATGTGGCAGTTTATCCGTTCCACCGGGCAGCGGTTTATGCGTATTGATCACATCGTTGATGAGCGCATGGATCCGTATGCGGCGACTTATGCTGCCATGAGTCTGCTGGAATACAACTATGGAGTATTGGACAACTGGCCCTTGGCGTTAACCGCTTATAACCATGGCACGGGCGGTATGGCGCGCGCCAAACGGGAATTGGGTACCGATGATATCGGTCAGATCATTCAGCGCTACAAAGGTGCGTCTTTTGGTTTTGCCGGTCGCAATTTCTACCCGCAATTTCTGGCGGTTCTGGATCTTGAGCGGCAGGCACAGGCCTTGTTTGGCGTGTTGCATCTGGATCCTGCGCCAGAGTATGACGAGATGGAGTTGCCGGCCTATGTTGAGGCCGATGTCTTGGCCGGAGCACTGGGTGTCACCCTTGATCAGCTCAAATTTGACAATCCTGCCTTACGACCGGTGGTCTGGGAAGGTGGCAAGCGCATCCCCAAGGGTTACAAACTTAAAATCCAGACGCATTCAATTAATGGCTCACTGGCGTCACTGGTGAACCGAATCCCCGGTGGCGAGCTTTATGCGTTCCAGACACCAGACATCAATTACACCATTCAGCGCGGAGACAGTCTGTCTGGAATTGCCAGTCGATTTAACACCTCAGTGGCGCAGCTGGTAACACTGAATCAACTCACTGATGCGCACCGCATTCGTGTGGGGCAGATGCTGTTGTTGCCGCACGATACCAACATGATCACACAAACGCTGGCGGCGGCTGAACCTGTTGCGGCAGAGCCAGGGGCTGCTTATGCAGTCAGATCGGGTGATACCGTGTCATCAATTGCCCGCCGCTATCGTATCAGTGAGGCGGCGTTGATGCAGGTGAATGGCCTGACTAACCCGGATCGGCTGGCCGTCGGACAACAACTGCGTTTGCCTGCCGAGGGTGATGCTCGCGTTCTGGCCGCAGCTTATCGTGATGCGGTGGATGTGCCGGTTGTTGCTGCCAATACCGTTGAATCTGAGCTCGCTACTGACGATGTTGAAACTGTTGCTGCCAGCAATGAGCAGGCAGCACAGGCGTTAGCGGCAGATCCCGCTGATTATTCGGTGGCGGCAGATAACACGGTGGAAATTCAGGCCGCTGAGACACTTGGCCACCTGTCTGAATGGGCGGGTACCAGTGTTCAGGCGCTGCGCACTGCCAACGGCATGCGCGCCAGTCAGTCGCTGATTGTTGGTCAGCGCTTCATATTGCCCGCGCAGGTCGCAGGCCAGCAATTTGAACTGCGCCGGCGCCAGTTCCATCTGGCTGCTCAGGAGAGTTTTTTCCGTCAATACCGCATCGCCGACGTCAACCGCCATCAGTTAGCAGCCAATGAAACCATCGACGTACTGGCAAGGCAGCGTTATGCCGTGCCATTGTGGTTATTGCGACAGTACAACCCTGATTTGGATTTTGCCCGAGTCCGGGTGGGTCAAACCATTGTGATCCCTATCGTGGCGAGGGTGGACGGCGCCTGATGCGTGGCATCAGTCCCGTATGTCATCGAGAGCATCGGCAAGCAATCCAACCGACAGTGCGTATCGAAACGCGGGGTTGTAGCGCATGATCGAGCAGAAGTTGCGGTAAACCAGATAACCTTTGTCATCACCCTCGTCGCCAATGATCAGTGCGGCCTGCAGATCGCGGGTAGGCAACACGCTGCCATTGGCACGGCGGACACCCAATTCTTGCCAGTCGTTCAGAGAGCGCCATGCGCCTGTGGTGGTAAACGACTGGCAAGCCGCGTCCGGCGTCAGCCCCGCTTCCTGCGGTGCTTGCAGGGATTGTTCACCACCTGGCGGCAGACTGACCACGCGACCCCAGGTCTGATCCTGTTGCCAGCCATGCGAGCGCAGATAGTTGGCGACAGACGCAATGACATCGGGCCCCATGCTCCACAAGTCAATTTTGCCGTCCTTGTCGTGATCAACCGCCAGTCGCAAAAAACTGCTGGGCGTGAACTGAATGATGCCCAGTGCTCCTGCCCATGAGCTTTTCATCATCTCCGGCGTTGCTAGGCCGCGATCAACAATTTCTAGCGCGGCAAACAGTTCATTGCGGAACATCTCGCCACGACGACCATCATAGGCGAGCGTTGCGATGACACTGAACAATGGCTGGGTGATAGGGAATGCACCGTAGTTACTCTCCAGTCCCATGATGGATACCACAAACCGATGCTGAACGCCGTATTCCGCAGAAACCTCGCGGATCATGTCGCCATGTGTCTGCATCAGTCGTTTGCCAGCTTCGATACGACTGGTATTCACCCGCTGCAGATAGTTGGCATAGGTGTTCACAAATTCAGCCTGATTGCGGTCTGCCTGCACGACCTGACGCTCCTGACTGATGGTCGGCAATACACGGTCCAGAGTTTCAGCGCGGATGCCGCGCTCTAATGCAGCGGCCCGAAACTCTGCCAGCCAGGCGACAAATGCGGCGTCATTATCCTGTTGTACGGCATCTTGTACGGCATCTTGTGCGGCATCTTGTGCGGCATCTTGTACGGCATCTTGTGCGGTCTCTTGTGCGGCATCTTGTGCGTTATCTATCGCTGCATCTGCAGGTGTGGGCACTGCTTGTGCGTGGACAAGGCTTTGGGAGGAAAGCAATAACAGGCCTGCCATCACCGAGCTATTGACCAGTCGTTTTGCCAAAACAAAGGGTAGGGCCAGCGTGCTGGTCGTTGCAGTTGGTTTTGCTGGTTTAAGCATACGCACTCCATCAGGTCGATAAGGTCAAAATCCTGCGCAGAACTTTAGACGCTGGACGGTAAAAAGGACAAGTAGTTTAAGGCCTGTATGGGGGTGTCATACCAGCAAATCATGATTTCAACAGCGCATGCAAGGTGTGTTGCCATGATGATCGCAAGGCGCTGGCACTCAGACGGGCAGCGTAGTCCTGGTGATTGAGAGCCGGCGTGGGGCTGCGCAGCAGAGCTTGCGCATGTCGCTGAATACACTGCGCTGCACTGCGCGCCTGCGTGGGCAAATCCAGTCCGGCGGCTGCAAACAGCCCGTCTGCTGGCAGATACTCCGGGTAGGCAAGGGCATCAGGCGCAACGGCGTAACAGCCGAGGGCGACGGCTTCCAGCATCGATAATCCCTGAAAATCATGCAAGGCGGTGGATAAAACGATGTCCGACTGCATCAGCAGTTGCTGGTAATCTGCTCGGGATGAGATGTATTCGTTAACGCCGGGCTCAATCCCAATGCGCTGGTAATACTCATTCAGGACAGCATCCAGCACACTAAACGCCTTTGGGCGGCGGCGAAAACGCTGGCCCAACAGGTGCAGGCGGAACGGCTGCGTCCCCTGAATCAGCGTCCCCTTAATCAACTCGGTGACAATCAGCAGCAGCAAATCTGGGCCTTTGTCATACTCGTGGCGGTGATTCCAGACAATTTGCAGCGGACCTGCGTGTGGGCGCCGCGCTTGCTGCCGCGGGATAAACAGTTGATCTGGCAAGGGCACGGGTAATACCGATGACCGGTCGCGAATCTGCTCGGTCAAACCGGGTGGTACGTGATCGGGCAGTTTTGCCAGCAGTTGTTGCGCTCCGAGCAGAAAGCTGCGCCGATTCCATTCACTGTTAAAGGCCACATGATCGGCGCACAGCGCGCTGTAAAGGTTCACCATGGCCGGCTCCACGGAGCTGTGCTGGTCAGCGCTTGGTGGATAGGCAAATTGATTTTCGTGGAAGTACACCAGCGTCGGGATGCCTGCCAGCGTGGGCACAAAACCGCGCAGACTGGCCAGATCGGTGAGCGAGGTGGCGATTACCAGATCGTAGTTGTCAGTCAGCTCGCGCCGGTGGTTAAATGCCCAGCTCAAACTATTGCCGCGCACGCGCCAAGCAAAGTGCCGGGCTGGCAGTGTCAGGCAAGTCCAGTGGCAGTGCGGAAACATCTCACACAGCGTTTGTCGCCATTGCTGATGACTGCCCGCATCATAAGCACTCAGCAGTAAAATCGTCAGGCGTGTGTCAGAGCTGGAATTTAGAACCATGGACATTGAGGTCTTGATAATTCGTTATGCAATCTAATGATGAACAACTGCTGGGTCAATCTCCGGCTGCCTTGATGGCGTCGTTGCCTGCAAAAGTCAGCGCGCCGGTTTTTGAGCGCGCACGCATCACGCCATTGGCGCCGGCTGTTCGTGATCATACCGGGCGGCATCTGAATTACGCCGATCTGGCTGCGGAAATTCGTCGGACACAGGGGCAACTGCTGGCGTTAGGTGTCATCGCGGGCGACAGGGTTTTGCTCATCAACGAGAACTGTGTACCCGTGTTGGTGATGATTCTGGCCCTCAGTGAGCTCGGTGCGTGGCCGGTGGTGGTCAATGCGCGCATGGCCAGCACCGAGATTGACAGAATACGGGTGCATTGTGAGCCACGGCTGGTGATCTATGTGCTGGATTCAGCGGCCGCTGCCAATCATTGGTCAGCGTTTGCCGGCAAAACGCTGTGTGAGCAGATGCCGCTGGCAGGCGCGCAGGCGGGTATACGCCAGCTCACGGTGAGCAAACGCGCTGAAGCCTTGTCAGAGGCTGAGCTGGGGGTTTTCACGCTGATATACACCACGGGTACCACAGGTGATCCCAAGGGTGTGATGTTAACGCACCGCAATATGTTGTTTGTGGCCGCTGTCAGCGGCGCGCTGCGTGGACTGAAGTCAGATGACAAAATCTATCTGGTATTGCCGGTGTCCCACGTGTTTGGCATCTCAGCGGTGTTTCTGGCGGCTCTGTATGCCGGCGCTGAACTGATTGTGGCAGATCGATTTGATCCGGCCTTGTGCTTCAGTAATTTTGAAACGCTGGGTGTTAGTGGTGTGTTTGGCGTGCCTGCGATGTTCGCCAAGCTGGTTGATCACGCGCGTGAGCGCGGCATGACAGATGCTCAGCGCACACAGTTATGGCCACGTCTGCGCTTTATGTACAGTGGTGGAGCGCCTTTGGACCCGGCAATCAAACTGAAGACCGAGCAATTGTTCGGGCTGCCGCTGCTGAATGGTTATGGTATGACCGAAAGTGGTCCCACCATCAGCCAGGTGCGTTTTAATGAGCGGCTGGATAATTGCAGTGTCGGTAAGCCCCTGCCGGGACTGGATATTCGTGTGCTCAGTGCTGATGGACGCGATGTTGCCTGGGGTGACGTCGGTGAACTGCATGTGCGTGGCCCGAATGTCATGTTGGGTTATTACCGCAATCCTGTTGCCACCGCTGCTGCCATAGATGCGCATGGATTTCTGAATACCGGCGATCTGGTCCGTCTGGATGATGACGGCAACATACACATCGCCGGACGCAGCAAAGAATTGATCATCCATTCGGGTTTTAACGTATACCCTCCGGAAGTCGAAGGTGTGATCTCCAAACATCCGCAGGTATTGTTATGCGCGGTGATCGGAGAACCTGTAGAAGGTAATGAAAATGTGCTGGCCTATGTGCAGCGCACAGCCGGCAGTCAGCTGGATGAGGCGACGCTGCAGGCCTTTATCAAGCCATTGCTGACCGCGTATAAACGTCCTTCGCGTATTGAATTTATGGAGCCGCTGCCAACAGCGCCATCCGGTAAAGTACTCAAACACAAATTGAAAAAGGAAACCGTCAAATGATCAAACTTTATGGATTTGCCGTCAGTAACTACTACAACATGGTCAAAATGGTGCTGATTGAAAAGGGTATGGAGTTTGAAGAAGTGACCGTGCGCCCCAATCAGGAAAGCGAGTATCTGTCGCGCAGCCCCATGGGCAAAGTACCCTGTATTGAGACTGAGCAGGGTTTTCTGACTGAAACTGAAGTAATTATTGATTATCTGGACAGCCTTGGTCTGGGCCCGTCGTTTTACCCGGTTGATCCGTTTGAGCGCGCAAAAGTTCGTGAACTGATCCGGTACCTTGAACTGTACATTGAACTACCAGCCCGCAGGCTTTACGGAGACGTGTTTTTTGGACGTCCGGCCAGTGAAGCGGAAAAGGAATCCGTAAATAAAGAGCTGGTGAAAGGTTTTGCGGCGCTGGCCAAGTTGGCAAAGTACGGCCCTTATCTGGCCGGCAATGACATGAGCTACGCAGATTTTTACTTCCTGTTCAGTGTTGGTCTGGTGACACGCGTGACCAAAAAGGCTCTCAACTGGGATGTGTTTGCCACTGAACCAGGTGTCAAGGATTTGTTGAATCTGCTGGAAAAACGTGACTCCGTTAAGGCCATTCGCGCAGATCAGGCCAAGGCGATGGCGCCCAAAGCCTGATCACAAGGTAGCAAGTAACAGGGGATAGCCATGACACCAAGGCCCGCCAGCACGGTAGTGATCGTGCGCGAGACTGTTGAAGGCGTGCAGACGTTGTTGTTAAGACGCAACTCCACGCTCAGTTTTGAAGGCGGGGCCTGGGTATTTCCCGGTGGCAAGGTGGATGCTTGTGACTATCCGGCCGGTTGTGAGTCATTGGACGACGCTCAATCCCATTACCGCGCAGCTATCAACGCAGGTATCCGGGAAACCCGCGAAGAAGCGGGTTTGCAAATTGCCTCGGACCATCTGATTCACATAGCTCACTGGACAACACCCATGGGCTTGCCGCGCCGTTATGCCACCTGGTTTTTTTTATGCCCACTGCATGAAGATGTGGACATTGTGGTGGATGATAACGAGATTCTCGACTATCAGTGGTTGAGCCCGGCTGCAGCCCTGCAAGCAAACAGTGCAGGGAGTATCCGCTTGCCTATTCCGACTGCTCACACATTAAAAACCATGCTGCCTTACAACGGGTTGGCAGCCTTGTGTGAGGCAATGCGCACTGCTGATATCCATGTATTTCCAGAAAATTCAGACTATTACAAACCTTTTTAAACGTCTGAAATTTGTCGTTAGACCGAGCGTGGTCTACGACAGATTTGTTTGCTTTGTCCGGTCGAGTAATGGGATAGTTGGGCGCAATACAAGAGTAAAAACCGCTGGCTGTCATTGTACGTATCAGTCCTGTAATCCCAGAGCAGAGCCGCCTGATTATGTCTAAGCAATCTTCACAAGCCACCATAACCCACTTGCGCGCCAGTCTGGCAGACGTTGGTCGTCGCCGTACTTTATTGGTGCTTCTGCATCAGACAGGTCTGCTACTGACTGCCCTCGCAGCAGTGGTGCTAGGCATGAGTCTGCTCAGTCTTTGGCTGCCGGCGTCATTCGGATTGCAACTGCTGTTGCTGATGATCACGGCAGGCGCCAGCCTCGCGCTGGTGTGGCGTTACCTGGCTGCTCTGCGCAGGTTACGGGCGGATGACCGGCAATTGGCCGGCATCATCGAGTCGCGCATGCCAGATCTGGAGCAGCGGCTGCTGACCTCGCTGGAATTCTCTCCTGACAGCGATGCATCACAAAAGGCGGGTGTGTCTGCCCAGTTTGTGGAGCAGCTGTGGGTTGATGCTGTAGAGCATCTGCGTGTCCAGGAACAGCAGCTCCAGCAAGTATCTGATCGGCGCACGCCCTACCTGTCGGCGTCCGCAGCCGTGCTGGCAACCGTTGTCACCATCCTCGCTTTTATCAGCTCAGAGGCTTTGCTGCGCGCAGGGGCACAGTTGTTGTGGCCGTTTTCGCTGCGGCCGGTCACTGTGGAGCTGGCCGCTCCCGAGGTGCCCGCAGAGCCGCTCGAACTGGTGATTACCGTGGAACCGGGTGATATCCGCATGCAGCGCGGGCGATCGGCCAGTATCAATGTCAGGATAGAAAATGCCTTGCCCGGCAACAATATTCGCCTGCGAATGCAGTCAGATCAGCTTAACTGGTACGACGTGGCGATGCGTGAAGAGGGCAGTGGCAGCAACGGTGCAGCGTATTCCTACTACATGCCGGCTGTTGAGGAAGATCTGATGTATTACGTCAGCATTGATGAGCCGGAGGGCGGTGATGGTGGGCAGCGGAGTCGCCAGTATTCCATTACGCTTTACGATCTTCCCCGCGCCGAGCAGATTGATCTGGCCTACACCTATCCCGCCTACACCGGTATTGAAAACCTTCAGGAAGAAGACGGTGGCGATATGGTCGCCCCGGAAGGTACAGAAGTTGCCCTGAATGTACTGTTTAACAAGGCTGTGCAGCAGGCGGCGATTGTGTTTGACGATGATAGCCGCATTCCGTTGGTGATTGACGGGCTGAATGGCGCCGCCGCAATGACAGTGTCGCGTGACACTGGCTATCGCATCATCGCGACCGACTTCGACCAGCTGCAAAGTGAAGACCCAGATGTGTTTTATATCCGCTCCATTCCGGATCAGCCGCCTGTTTTGGCGCTGCACAGCCCGGGTCGTGATCAGGATGTCATGCCCCTGGAAGAGGTGATTCTGCAAGTTGAAGCAACCGATGACTACGGGCTCAGCGAGTTTCAGTTGCACTACAGCGTGGTGGGCACGGACGAGCAGGCCATTGATTTTCTGCCCACGGAACAAACCCGAAATATTACCGGCAACCAGATGATTTTTATGGAAGATCTGGCGGTGCAGCCTGGCGATTTTGTCAGTTACTACATGACACTGGCTGACAACAATGGTTTGCGTGGAGCCCAGCAGGTTGTGTCGGATATCTATTTCTTGCAGGTGGTGCCGACTGATCAGGAGTTCCGGCAGGCGTCTGCTGGTCAGCAAGGTGGCGGAGGCGGCGGAGGTGGTGGTGGCGATAACAGCAGCAGTGCGCTGGTAACGCTGCAGAAAGACATTATTGCGGCAACCTGGCGGCTGCGTCAGCAACAGCTGACCATGGATCAACAGCAGTTTGATGACGATGTGGCGGTGCTGGCAGACTCCCAGCGCGAAGCCATGGAGCGGGCGGGTATGTCCATCGAGCGTTTGTCAGAGCGATTGGATTTTGCAGATGACAGTTTCTCCAATGCGGTGACTTTTCTGCAACGGGCGATTGAGCAGATGGACCTGGCAGCCGTGCAACTGGATACCCAGGCATTAACGACCGCCATGCAGCCTGAACAATTGGCATTACAGATGGTGCTGCGTGCCGAAGCCGAGATCAACCGGACAGACGTTAACTTCCAGCGGCAGGCCGGCGGCGGTGGCGGCGGTGGCGGTGGACAACAGGAGCGCGAAGATCTGCGCGAACTGTTTGACATGGAGATGGGGCAGAACGAGAACCGTTATGAAACGCCACGCCAGGCCGGTGGCGGCCAACAGCAGAACACCGAGGAAAGCAGTCGCCTTGAAGAGCTCGCCCGCCGACAGGAAAGCCTGACCCGCGCGCAGCGCAATCTGGCGCGACGCATGGAGGACATGGAAGAAGAGCAGCGGCGCCGGGAACTTGAAAGGTTGCGTCGTGAGCAGGAGCAGCTGTCGAGCGAACTTGCGCAATTGCAGCAGCAGATGAACACGCGCCAGCAGATGCAGCAGGCACAGAATTCTCAGCAGCAGGGCGGGCAGCAGAGCAATAGCCAGGCCAGTAACGAGCAGATGCAGCGTGCGTTGCAGCAGATGCAGGAAGCGGCTGAAGCGCAGTCGCCGGCACAGGCAGCCGCCCGCAGCCAGCGTGCACTGGAAAGTCTGCGCGAACAACAGCGTCAGATGGCGGAACAGCCACAGAATTCCGCCAATCAGCTGGCACAGAGCATCGCACAGCGGGGTCAGCAACTGATTCAGCAACAACGTGATCTTCAGCAGTCGCTGCAACAACTGGCGCAGGAGCAGGGGCTGGGGCAGACGCGACAGGCCAGCAGCAACTCAGAGGCTGTACAGGATCTGGTGCAGCAGCAAGAGCGTAACCGTCAGGAACTTGCGGAGATCGAACGCATGCTGCGCGCCGTCATTGCGCGCGCGAGCAACGAAGAACAGCAGCTGTTGTCGCAGGCTCAGCAGGCCAATCGCGCGATCCTGCCGCTGACCGAACAGATGGATACCGCCAATCGGGTGTTAAGAAATGGCATGGTGAATCTCGCCATTGATATTGAGCAGGAAGTTGCAGACGGTTTGAACGAGCTGGACAGAAATCTGCAGGCGCTGGGTGCCGGCGCGCAGACGCCGGCTGTCACCGGTCAGGATCCGGTCATGCAGGCCGCCGCAGACGCCAGTGCCCTGCGTCAGCAACTGGAGCAACTGCAGCAGGAAATCGATGCCCGCGAGGCCGGTCAATCCGGTGAGGCGTCAATTGCGCAAATGCGTGAGCAGTTGGCCCGCTCTCAACAATTGGCGCAGCAACTGGCGCAGCAGCTTGAGCAGGAAGATCAGCAAGCTGGCCAGCAGGGCTCACAGCAAGCGGCTCAGCGCGGTCAGCAGGCTCAGCAACTTGCCCAGCAAGGACAACAGGGTCAACAAGGACAACAGGGTCAACAAGGACAACAGGGTCAACCAGGTCAACAGCAGGCCGCTGGCGGAGGGGGCGGACAACTGGCCAGCGGGCCGCTGAACTCACAGCAACGGTTTGGGCCAGGCGGTATCCCTGAAGAGGGCGAGGCCGCTCTGTGGGGCAATGCCCGCTCGATCAGCAGTGAAATCAGCAGCCAGTCGCTTGAAGCGTTTATGAGCCAGCCTGAATTGCTGCGTGGTTTGTTGCAACCCATGATTGAGCTGGAAAGTGATCTGCGCGCGCGCGCTGAGATGGCCCAGATCAGCCAACGGCTGTTCAGTGTGTCCGAAGAGGAGATTCCTGATCAGTACCGATCCTTGGTTGAGTCGTACTACCGGGCATTATCAGAGACAGGATCGCCCACACAAACGGCGCCCTCGGAATAAGATGCGGTCATCAAACATCGCAATAACCTTAAGCAGTAAACGAGAGAGTCAGTAGATAATCGATGAGTTTTTTCTGGGATGCATATGTTTGGGACGCTATTCGTGATGGTCGATTCGACTTCGCTTATGGGCCACATCCATTCATTGCGATAGTGCTGTTTTTATTGATTCCGCTTCTGGTCTGGTTTGTGTACCGGCGTACCACGCGTCCTGTCACCCGCCACTGGAAAAACCTGCTGATTGGGCTCCGGTCGGCCGTGTTGATGTTGTTGCTGCTGCTGTTGATGCGGCCGGTGATAACCACCTTCGAAGTAAATCCGCAGGAAACCTATCTGGCGGTGTTGGTCGATGACTCCGCCAGTATGCAGATCGGGGATGTTGCGGGTTTCGAATCGCGCCAACAGGCGGTAGCGGACGTGCTTTATGGCGAAGGCGGCATTGTTGAAGGTCTGGCGGATCGTTATCAGGTTCGCACATTCGCGTTTAACCAGACTGTTCGCCGGGTCAGTGGTGCTGAGGATCTGACTGCACAAGGTAATGCTTCCGGCCTCGAACAAGCCATGCGCCAGGTCGCTGAGCAGTTGGGTGGTTTGCCTTTGAGTGCGGTGGTGATGATCAGTGACGGTGCAGATAATGCTGACACCGATCCTCTGCTCAGTGCGCGCGACTTTGCTGTGCGCCAGATACCGGT
>CAMBPO010000058.1 GCA_945869725.1 Klebsiella pneumoniae | reverse complement strand
ATACGCAGTGGGCCTTTGGCTTCCATCTCATCCAGGAACATGGCACGAGCACGCTGCGACATGTTGGCCATGAATTTATCTTTGACCATTTCGTCAGCGCCCTTGAAGGCAATCATCAACTGCTCCTGGTCAATGTTGCGCATCAGTGTTTGTATGCTGCGGTTATCCAGACCACTGAGATTATCAAAGGTGAACATGTTGTCCTGAATACGCAGAGCCAACTCTTCATCGATTTTGGAGACACCTTCCATGATCTTGCCCTCCAGCTCGACCTTGGTAAAGTTCATAATCTTGGCAGCGGTTTTTACACCACCAAAATTGGATGACTTGGCGCTTGAGCTGCTGGAGAACTGTTGCTTCATGATCTGTTCAAGCTCATCCATTGCGCTGGGCTGCACTGTGTCCAGAAGCGCGACGCGCTGAATAACTTCAGGTCTCTGTTCCGGCTTGAGGAAATTAAGCACATCGGCAGCAACGTCATACTCAAGAACCGAGACAATAATTGCGATAACCTGCGGATGTTCACCCTGTATCATTTCTGCAATTGAGCGCGCGTCCATCCAGCGCAGTATCTCCAGCCCTTTGCTGGAAGACCCTGGCATAATTCTGCCCAGAATGGTGGCTGCTTTATCAGCGCCCAGCGCCCTTTTAAAGACATTCTCAACATAGTCTGCAGTGCCAAGCCCGAGACTTGTCTGCTTTTTGATCGTGGAAACAAAATCATCAAGCACCACGTTGACACATTCCTGAGATAAATCCGCCACTGATACCATGCAGGCTCCTAGCGACTGCACCTCTCTGGGCGAAAGGTAACGGATGATGTCCGCCGCCTGTTGCTCTCCCAGCAGCAACATAATCACAGCAGCCCTGTCCGTTGTAGTCATCAACTCTAACTCTTGACGTAGAGAATCCGACATGACAACAGCTACGTCATCCGTCACGGCATCTTTTTTGTCAGTATCCGCCATTTTTTTCATCCGCTCTTCAGAGTGGTTTTATGAGCTTTTTCAGAACATTGGCAACTCGCGCAGAATCCTCTGCAACCAACAATCTGATCAAAGCAACTTTGTCATCGTAGGTATTTGCCGTATCCAGCATGTCTGCGGAAATCGACGATTTCTTGGGTCTGAGCTTGGCTTTAATTTCGTCGATTCCAGCAGCATCACCTGAGGAAAGCATGGCGAGGTCAGATGCGCTCAAATCACCTTCGTTAAGCATTTCACCTTCGCCAGCTCCAGCTATCAAATCAGGCGCCGGCATGTATAGCTTCACAACTGGTCGTACCACAATCATCATAAACAGAGCTGTTAACAATGCGATGATTGCGTACTTAATTAAAGAGATCACCGTTGGCTGGTCATACCAGGGGCCCCCATCAACCACAGAGATGTCTGGGTAGAACCGTGAGGAAACAATCGTGATGACGTCGCCTCGGGTTTCATCAAATCCAATGGCAGCACGCACAAGACCAGTAAGTTTCTCTATTTCCTGTTGAATCAAACCCTCGGTGGCTGCAGGGTCTGCGTCAGCATCCGCCTGCGAAGCAACCGCCTCGGCCAAGATGGCTTCATCGACGGCAATCGCTACGGAGATACGATTGAGAACACCCACCTGGTCACGCACATGGCGTATGGTGCGATCAAGCTCGTAGTTGCGGGTAGATTGGCTGCTGCGCACCTGTTCGCCGTTAGGGCCAACTCCCCCGGCCAAGGCTGTTGCCTCAGCGGCTGGCAATAACAAGGTATTGTCGGGCGCCACGTTTGCGGTAGCCCCCGGAATTCCCTCAGCAATGGTGTTGCTGGACATGTCCATCTGCGTTGACTCGGATCTGGGCAAGGGACCCGTGCCGTTACGATCAAATTCTTCAACCGTGGATTCCGCCACGGTGAAATCCATAGAAACGTCAACTTTAGTTGTTATCGCTCCCTCACCAAGTAAGGGTGCCAATAACGCGTCAATGCGGTCTTTATAATTCTGCTCGACAGACTGCTGGTAGGCCAGTTCTTCATTCGCTTGTGCGAGCGAGCCACTGTTGCTGGTCAGCAAATTGCCACGGTCATCCACAACAGAGACATCGGTGGTCGCCAGAAACGGGATGCTGGAGGCAACCAGATTCACAATGGCCTCTACCTGAGGCTGGCTCACTGATCTTCCTGAATAGGGTGTAACAATCACCGATGCCTTGGTGGTCGCGCGATTGCGGATAAAATTGCTTTGCCGGGGTGACGCAATGTGAACACGGGCAGACTGGACGGTAGATATCCGGGTAATGCTTTTTGCCAATTCATTCTCGATAGCGGCTGTGTATCTGGCCTCTTCCATAAACTGGCTTGTGGTCATTGAGGTTTGCTGATCAAAATAATCCAACGTACCCGAATTGACGTCTCTCGGGAGACCGGCAGCAGCCAGCGCCATGCGCGCGTCGTAGTATTGTTCAACCGGAACATTCAGCGCCCCTGTTGCGCTATCAACCTGAACAGGTATGGCGCTACCTTGCAAAATCGTCATGGCCTCAGACCGATCGACTTCGCTCATGCCAGGATGGAGCGCGCGATATTCGCCTCCGTTTAACCACAGCGCGGCAATCAGAAATATTGCAAACAGAAACACTGCAGCGATGGCAGGCAATGATTTTCGCACAAGCGGCTGACTGAGAACTTCCATCACTGTTGGATAGGAACGGTTGTCGGCTTGATCGGCTGGCATGCCAGAAGCTTGACTCAGTGCAGGCAGCTTCATGCCATTGGCCATGGACTGTCCATTGCCGGCGGAGGCTAAAGCTGTTGGTGAATTTTGTAGAGTAGCCATTTGGATTACTCAATCTCCTTAAACAGGCATATTCATAATGTCTTCGTACGCTTTCAGGATTTTGTTACGCACCTGAAGCGTGGCTTCAAAAGCCAGAGACGATTTTTGCATTGACAACACAACATCGGTTAATGGCACATCCTCTCCCGACTCAAAGCGGGTGACCATGGCGCGGGAAATCTCCTGACTGTTGTTGACCTCATTGAGCGCACGCCCCATGGCATCCGACACCGTGCTCGCAAAATTGGTGCGTTCAACATTGGTCGGATTAATGTCAGCGATAGGGTCACGTGACTGCGTAACCTGAATGTTGTTCTGATATTTCTGAATCTGTGACAACAGGTACTGCGCATTAACATTATTGGTGATGGCCATGTTTTTCTCCTGTGTTACCGTGCATATGCATCAGGCACGCGGTGCCCTTCAGAGCGGTAATTACGCAGTTTGTGACGCAAGGTTCTCTGACTGATGCCGAGTTTCTTGGCCGCATCTGCCCTGGATGCAGAGACATTTAATACCGACAGAATGCTGCTAAGCTCAACGTGCTGCATAGAGCCGCTCAGATTTGTTGATGGTGTTGTGTTACTGACATTAACTAAGGACGGAGCTTGGTTATCATGACCCGCTGGCAGATCGTTGGTCTCGGAAACCGGGTAGTCGTCAAACTGAATGTCTTCCTGCTCAATGTTTGCCGATTGTCTTAGAATCAACGCGCGAGCGATCACATTTTCAAGTTCACGGATGTTGCCGGGCCAAGAGTGGCCAAGTAACTTACTAATCGCGTCCGCAGATATCTCAGGTGTCACATCATCCATTGCGTATTTCTGGATCATCAGATATGCAAGCGGCTTGATATCCAGCGGCCTGCGCGACAATGGGGGCATGTTGAACTTGAAAGCACTGAGCCGGTAATAAAGATCTTCACGGAATCGATTCTTTTTAGCCTCTTCCAACAGGTTGACGTTGGTGGCAGCCACAATACGCACATTGACACTGATTTCGCGGGTGCCGCCGAGGCGGGTGATTTTCTTCTCTTGAAGTGCGCGCAGAATCTTCGGCTGCAGATCAATCGGCATCTCGCCGATTTCATCAAGAAATAAGGTGCCGTTGTTTGCTTGCTCAAAGTAGCCAGTTGTCCCGGCGCCGGCGCCAGTAAATGTTCCTTTTTCATGGCCGAAGAACAGACTTTCTGCCAAGGTCGCCGGAATTGCAGCACAGTTCACCGCGATAAAGGGGCCTGTTGATTGAGGCGAGGCTTCATGCACGACTTTTGCAAGAATCTCCTTGCCAGAACCTGTCGGCCCGGTGATCAGAACGGGAATAGTAGATGCAGCCACCCGGCATGCCAGTGAAAAAATTTGGGCGCTCTGTGGATCAACAAACAGAAAGGGTTGTTTGTTAGTGTTGTCAGTCTGAAGCATTTTTTCTGGCTCTCTTGTATACGGCATCACGCTCGCAACAAGACAAAGCAAAGACCAGGCCAACTCTACATGTTATTGTTTTAATTATATATTTTTGGCTGCTGTAAATTAAATGACAGACTTTTGGGTCGCTGTCAAAATTTGCACAAGGCTGAATTCAGGTAGGAAAACGTATTTAAAGAAAGGCGGTGTTGATGTTGTAACGGGTAATTTTCTGGATAAGTGTGGTGCGCTGCATGTGCAACAACTGCGCGGCCTGACTAACGCTACCGTTAGACTGAACAAGTGCGGCCTTAATTAAACGAATCTCTATATCGGCGATGAATTCCTTGGCTTTGATGCCCCCTACCGGGAAATTACCGATGGAATTGGACAGCCTAAGTACGTGCTCAATATCATGCGCGGATACATCATCGCCGAACGCCGAGACCTCTTCGTCAACGCCTGGCGGATATTCGCCAGCGGTCTGTACCGCGCTGACATCTTCGTCATGCTCACCTGCCCATTCCGGGCGGCTATGACTCTCCTGATAATCAACATGCTGACCCGTGATCAGTTCGGCCATGCCATCGGGTAACAAGTCTGGCGGCAGAGAGGGAATATCGATCTTTTCGCCAGAAAAAAGCACGCTGAAGCGCATCATCAAATTGGAGATTTCCCGGACATTACCGGGCCAGTCATACGCCATAAGTACCGCCGCTGATCTCTCAGTAAAACTGATAGAGCGGGTGTACTTGGCATGAATGCGAGAAAAAAACTGACACATCGGCAATATGTCAGATTTTCGCTGTTTCACAGACGGGACCATGACCGGCAAAACGTTCAAGCGAAAGTACAGATCCTGACGAAACAGCCCTTCCTTAACCATGGCCGGCAGATCGCGGTGGGTAGCAGCAATGATTCTGACATCGATTGGCTTAGGCTCACCACCGCCGATAGGTTCGATAACCCGCTGCTCCAGCACTCTCAATAATTTCGACTGCAGTTCGAGCGGCATATCACCGATTTCATCCAGAAACAGCGTCCCGCGATTGGCGAGCGCAAACCTGCCGACCCTGTCTGCAGTCGCGCCCGTAAACGAACCCTTTGCAAAACCAAACAGCTCACTTTCAAGCAAGGCGCCGGGTATTGCAGCACAATTGATGGGAACCAATGGGCCATCGCTGCGCGACGACTTCCCGTGCAATTCGCGACTGATCAATTCTTTTCCAACACCGGTTTCCCCAAGGACCAGCACAGATGCTTCGGACTTGGCACAGGTGTCTATCAGCTTTCGCAGCTGAACCATCGCATCACTGTCACCAAGGAAAATTGAATCACCTGCTCGCATGTTAATCTCTTAAAGTCCTTTCGAAAGATTGTCCCGCTGTCGACATCACAGCAAAAGATTCAGAGGCTGACGTTACCGTTGATCACCGCTGTCGGGTATCATCAAAGGCTGCAATGTAATGCAATATGACCCCTATGGCTATGTATAACATTTTTGTATAACAAATTTGGCCCGCAAAATATCCGCGGAATAACGTTATCTATATCTTGTAACCTGTTGCGTCCACGGTGCAACGCCATGAGCAACGCGTTACAATTTTTTACAATGATATTACTGGTTTTTCTGGCAGCTCTAACGAGGCACATTCATGGGCAAACTGTTCAAAATTCTGATGGTTTCATTCGCCGGAATTGTGCTGCTACTGATAGGCCTGGCCTTGATGCTGTTGTCCGTCATTGACCCTAATCGATACCGTGCTGCGTTGGAGCAGACGGTTGAGCGGCAATCAGGACTGCAGTTACAGATTGCCGGCAACATGGCATGGACATTCCGCCCGGTGTTTGGCCTGAGTATTCAGGATGTGCGCCTGCGTAACCCGGACAGCCCTCAGGAACTTGCGACTTTTACAACCATCTCGTTGCGGGTAGAACCGGCCGGACTGCTGCGCAGCGAGTTGAACATTGAAGAATTTCTTGCAGAAGATCTGCATATCAACTGGATCGTCGACAGTCAGGGGCAAGGTAACTGGCCCGCACCGGGTAGTGATAATGCACCCGTGATCGTGGAGCCTGACAGTGCAGAATTACCGATGGCTGTGAACATCCGGCAAATTCGTGTCAGCAACGCGCGTGTGTCGGTACAGAATCTGCAGAGCGGGATGAGCATGAGCTTACGCGACATCAATCTGGTCAGTCGCGATGCCAATATGCAGAATCAGCCGTTCCCGCTGACAATGTCGCTGAATCTGGTGGATGACGCCGCAGCAAGCATGCTTGCCTTTTCGCTGGACACGACAGTGTCGTTTGATCGCAGCGGCGGACGGCTTTTTATGGGTGACATGGCGCTTAATCTCAGTCCCTTGTCACTCAGTGGCGATCTGATATTCGAAAACCTGAATACAAATCCTGTCTGGCAAGCCAATTTACGCAGCAATACTTTCCCGTTGCCACATCTGCTGGCTAACTTTTTTGCGACCGATGAAAACACCTTGCCTCCGCCCAACCAACAACAACTGACCATTCATCAATTGATAGCCAACGGCGACACCAATGGATTGAGACTTGAAAGCCTGGAACTGGAACCGGGCGGGCAGCCAGGCGCACGCGTGTCACTCAATGCTGATGTCCTGTATGCGACCGATAACGGCCTCCCGCGCATTGGCTATCAACTGAGCAGCGCCGCGTTTGATCTGGATGCCTGGTTACCATCCCCGGCTGCGGAGCCTGTCGAGGTGTCATCCGCCAGCGCTGCAGACATCGAGCTGCCCATCGAACTGCTGAACCGATTAAACGTGCAGGGCGCCCATTCGATTGATCTGCTGAACGTGGCCGGCTTGCAGTTCTCGCCCATGCAGTTCAGCTTGTCTCTGGAGAATGGCCTGTTCAATCTGGACAGCCGCGCCACAGGATTCTACGGCGGCAACCTCGAGCTGGCCCTGCGTCTGAACAGTCGAAACCGGCCAGCACAACTGGCCATCACCAGCGAACTAAACAATGTCGATACGACTTCTCTAGGTGCGGACATACCACTACTCAACTTTTTAACCGGACGGTTTGATCTGAATACCACCCATATCATGAGCGGCAACAGCGTCAATGCGCTGCTGGACAGCATCACAGGCAGCAGCCGCATCCTGGTCAGTGAGAGCTCGGTGAACATAGCCATCTTGAAACAGGTGTTCTCCGCAATTTCCGTGCTCAGCCCCAGTGGCGATATGACCTCCGCGTGGCCCGATGTGGTGCCGATCAATCGCACCGAAGCCGTGTTGAATTTCTCCAATGGCCTGAGCAGCGGTCAGGCATTTGCACTGCGCATGGATAATATTGATATTGCCGGAACGGGCGGCATCAACCGGCAGGAAGGTCGTTTTGCTTACCAGCTTGGTTTTACCGTGCTGGGGGAACCGGCAATTCAATCTATCCGCATTAACGAAAACTACCGCGATATCGCCTGGCCAATTCGCTGCGATGCAGCCTTCAGTGACTCTGCGGCCAGGTATTGCAGCCCCGATCTGCAGCAGGTGCGGGAGGTATTTGCGCAGATCGCCAGAGGCGACATTGAAAGACGCCCAAGCGATGCTGTGGGCGAACAGGTCGATCGCGTCAGAGATCGCCTGCGGAATCAGATACCGTGACCATGACCGGCCCCGACGTTGAATCAGACGTTGAATCAGACGTTGAATCAGACGTTCAATCAGACGCCCAGCCATGCCCCATGGCAGACACCCGGCCACTGGATGCGGCAACCGTGCTCGACTGGTTCCGTCAACATGGCCGCCACGATCTGCCATGGCAAGCTGACGCGACGCCCTACCGCGTCTGGGTATCGGAGATCATGCTGCAGCAGACGCAGGTGAGCACCGTGATAGCCTACTACCAACGCTTTATGCAGCGCTTCCCTTATCTGCAGATGCTGGCCGCAGCACCGGTCGATGAAGTGCTGCACCTATGGACAGGACTTGGCTACTACGCCCGAGCACGTAACCTGCACAAAACTGCGCAACTGCTCTGTCAATCGCATGCCGGCGAGTTCCCCGTAAGCCTGGAAGCACTTGAAGCACTGCCGGGCATCGGCCGATCCACCGCCGGTGCCATTCTGTCGCTGGGCATGGGACAACGCGGCGTGATTCTGGATGGCAACGTCAAACGCGTATTGTGCCGCTACTACGCCATCAAACGCTGGGCAGGCGAGACCAACACGCTAAAACACCTGTGGCAACTGGCCGAACTGTCCACACCGGCCACCGACGTCGCCCACTACACCCAAGCCATGATGGATCTGGGCGCCACAGTCTGCACCCGCAGCAAACCCGACTGCACACGCTGCCCGCTGCGAAGCGATTGCCAGGCTCTGGCCAACAACCAGGTTCGCAGCCTGCCCGTCAGCAAACCCCGCAAAACACTGCCAGTCCGGCAGATATATATGCTGCTTTGCCACCAGCAACATCAGGTGTTGCTGCAGCAGCGCCCCGCCAAGGGCATCTGGGGCGGCTTATGGAGCCTGCCAGAATTCAGTGACATGGATACACTGCAAGCGTGGGCCAGCATGCACCACGCCCGGCCGGAACAGAATTGGCCCATGACCCGACACACGTTCAGCCATTTCCATCTTGATATCACCCCGGTCCCGGCAAGCGCCAAAGCCGTCCACATTGCAGAACCTCAGCAAGGATTATGCTGGTATCCTCTGGATCATTCAGTAAAACTCGGCCTGGCAGCCCCTGTGAAAAAATTGCTGCAACAGTTGTATGATGACTGCCTGATCCCTGAACCCCGATCCCCCGGTCCCCTGATCCCCTGATAAACATTCACCGAGCCTGTTATGACACGAAGCGTTTTTTGCAAAAAACTCCAGCAACAACTACCCGGGCTGGTGGTTGCGCCCTACCCCGGTGAAAAAGGCAAATTCATCTTTGAAAACATATCCGCCCAAGCCTGGCAGCTATGGCAGAAACAACAGGTGATGCTGATCAACGAAAAACACCTCAGCATGGCCTCCGCCGACGACCGCCGCTATCTGACCGAACAGATGGACCGCTTTTTGGCCAACGAAACCTTCGATACAGCCAGCGGATACGTGCCACCCGAGTCCGATACACAGCCCCGTTAAAACTGCGTTTTACGCCGGGAAAGATCAATTCATGGGGTTGACTCAAAGCGCCGCAACGGTTTTAATACGCGCCTTGTCGCTAGGGGCCACCCCCCCAGAAGCGCATCTGCATTGCCCAGGTAGCTCAGTTGGTAGAGCAGAGGATTGAAAATCCTCGTGTCGGTGGTTCGATTCCGCCCCTGGGCACCATAAATATCTGATTTACTTCACTTTTATTTTCTTGCCCTGCCCCAAATCCTGTAGCATAGTTATAGCATAACTTTAAGCCGACATTTTCATAGGTTTTCTGTATGCGCAAAATCACTGACCCTAGTCGTGTTGTCCTACAAGACAGATGTAATCTGTATCAGCAGTCTGGCACCGCAAAATGGTACTGTCGCATCAAGCTTGAAGACGGCACTTGGTATCGCTTAGCTACCAACGAAATAGAGATCAGCAAAGCCCGCGACAAAGCCATTGACCTGTTTTACGAAGCCAGACTCAAATCCAGAAACAAGCTACCCTCCAACACTCGCTCATTTACCACCGTTGCTAAAACCATTGTTGAAAAGCTTGAATCACTCAAAAATACACGCGAGTGGAAAGAGACATATAAAAGCTACATCTCAGTGATCAACAAATATCAGATCCCCTACTTCGCCCACACCAAGTTAGATAACATTCGCGCCAAGTACGAAGGCTACATCCAATATGTGTCTGATGAGCTTGACCGAATG
Organism: Klebsiella pneumoniae; assembly: GCA_945869725.1. Taxonomy (GTDB): domain Bacteria; phylum Pseudomonadota; class Gammaproteobacteria; order Pseudomonadales; family Pseudohongiellaceae; genus Pseudohongiella. Next base: position 4,113 of record CAMBPO010000058.1, on the reverse strand, counting down.
CCCACACAAAGCACCATTGCCAATCACCACGCAGCTCTTAAGCTGATACTCACAGAATCTGTATCAAGGGGATGGGCAACGACAGACTTGCTGCCCGTGTTAAAGAGCGTGGGTAAACAAAGCACACGCAGACCCACCTTTGAGATCAGCGAGTATCGCTCGTTAATCCAAAAGCTTAAGCACTGGAGCCAACAAAAATCGCACAGAGACAAAGACACTGAAATCAGACTGATGCTGTATGACTATGTGCTGTTTTTAGCAAACAGTGGTATCAGACATGGCAGAGAAGCAATGGAGATCACGTGGTCAAACATCAGTTTTGTGAAAAGCCAAAAAGGCAATGATGTTGTTACCATTGTTGCCACCAAGCGAAAAGGCAGAAAAGCCACCGAAGAGCGCCGCACCGTTGTTGTCAGACATAACGACTTTAGCGACTTCAAAAAGATTCTTGAGCGTATTAAGAACCGCAACCCACAGCTTCAAGCAATGACGCTTGATCAGATCATAAAGAAGCGCATGGATGTGCTGCTGTTCTGTTTAAGCGATGGTACGCAGCCTGCCAGAATTGATGGCACATTCACAAAATTTATCACTAGCGCAAATCTGTTAACGGGCGCTGAAGGCACATCGCGCACCCTTTACAGCTTTAGGCACTTTTACGCCACCCAAGAGCTGCTACGCGAACCACCCATTACCATTCATCTGTTAGCTAAGCAGATGGGCACTTCGGTCAAAATGATTGAGTATCATTATGGTCATACTGAGCCTTTCCAGAAAGCAGATCGTTTGAGTGGTTGGCATGATGATGTGTGATTGAAGTGAGCAAGCCTATACCAACCTCATGAGACATCTCAGCAAGCACTTAGATGGCACAACATGAAGGCAGACACCAAACAAGAATAATTTTCATTTGGACAAGTGTCGTGTCAACCTACACTTAACCGTCTGGAAATCTGCCGAGAGAGGTATTCTCTATAATCTTCTTGGCTCGCTTGTAGTATCTAGTGACGGTGTTGGACATCACATGGCGCTTGATTGAGGCATCTGAAGGCATGTCTGTTACCTTCGTCATTGCCGTCCTAACCAATCTGAATTCCTCGCCAATCTGCCAAAGCCTCTTTCGCTGATCCTTAGGCAATGCCTTGTTGTGCTCAACGGCGTCAAAGATCGTTAGCATCACCTGTAGATTCTGCTGAGTCACATTTCTACAAAGCTGATACCTTGCCGAAGAATCAGGAACTGCCTTCTTGCCACGCTTTTCGGGCTTAACCTGCGCTAGCAGTCGTGAGAAGTATTTTTGGATATCACGCTTGGAGCGCATCTTAAGGTTGACAGCAACCACAGCCACATTGTCATTGCTCCAATCCGAATCCCACTCGTCCTTGCTACCTAGTCGTTTGACATAAAAATCTAGCGACCTCTCTGCGAAAAGGTAGTCGCCTTTGCTTAACTTGCGCCCCCACCATTCCCTAAAGTCATCATCTCTGACATCCCCAAAGTCCTGATACAGCGCAGACAACTTGCCTCGTCCCTCATTCTCACAGCAGCGCAAGTATTCCTTGTTGCGCTTCAGATACACCCACCACCAGTAATAAGGACTGCGAATGAGCTGGGACTCGTTGGATGGATTCTTCTTGGTGCCAAGACGTGGATAGTCAAATATAAAGTATCTTCGCCCTGCCATATTTGCCAACTCCTATTTAGCATCAAAAGCTCATATTCTAGTAGTTAATTCTATACCATATATAATGAATAAAGTAAGAGTTGCAGATAAAGAGACCTTTATCGCTCTTACTAACACCGTCCGTGGAGGACAACGTCATGACTATAGTTATTGAAAACGCAGTACAGCAAGCAACTTCAAATTTTGCTATCAACAACATTGCTAGCAACTACACTTACAGTTCATTTCCAGTTAGCTTCACAGCGAAAGCTGCGAATGAAACAAGTGTAGTGTCACCCGACACTTTGACTCAAGAAAGCACTGCGACAGCAGAACCAAGCACTGTTGCTGCTGACTTCAGTGAATCAATGAGCCGATATAATTCGTTCTTTGAATCACTGATTAATCGCAGAGCAAGCTACGATGCGCTGCTGAACAATCACGCAGATTTTCTGTATGCGATTCTGAGCGACTGCCTCGCGTTGTGTATTGATCCTCAGCGCAATGATCCAAAGTCTGCGCTGCGCGAATCACTTAATGTTTACCGCGAAGCTAAAAATGCGAAACGTAAGATTCAAGAGAACACGCCTTTTGAAACTGTGATTGTTCGCTTTGTTTTTGAAGAATCAAACCCAGTTGAGTCTGAAAGCATTAGCCGTAGCCAAGCGTCCGTGTACTCAGCCGTACTTCGCAAAGCTATTGATGCGAATGTAGCACCAGCAGACTTTGCTGCGTGGGTTAAAAAGAGTGGTGGTCTTGATAAGATTAGACGTGAGCGTGAAGAGAATGAACAGAAGCAATCAATTGATCTTGAAGCTAAGACGAAAGAACACTTCAGTAAAGCAACAATGATTGCTGAGATCAAAGACACTGCGCTATCTTCTGTAGCAGAAAATAATGACGGCGTAGATGTTGTTCTGATCGCTCGTCAATATAAGTCTGGTCAGATCGCAATCATTGAAGTGATTCGTGATGAAAAATTAATCACGACTTTTAAGAAGACATTTGTTAAGTCTCTTGATTGATGCTCAAGATATGATTCTCACACAGAACTCGTCATACTTTTCGTATGACGAGTTTTATGTATTCTGAAGGGCAAGAATATAATAGTTGTAATTAAAATCATCTGACCTACATTGAATTTCAAAAAAAGAATCCCTCTCTTCAATTAAGACTTTCTTGATACCCAATGAGCTTAATGCGGAACAAATCATGCGAGCATCAAAAAAAATGTCACTGTATGGCAAAGCATTACTTAGCTTTTTAATAGGATGCGGATGTAACACGCAGTAGCCTGAAATATTATCCTCACTAAACCTCGCCACAAGATTGTCGTTCTCTATTAGAAAGTTTACATGCCCAGCAACTTTAGCCTGAGCTTTCATTCTCTGAACTGCTGATTTTGTTGGCATCCATTCAATGCCGTATTTTGGTTTATCTATGAATTTAATAAACGTGGATTCTGCCGATGGTGCTAAGGGCAGATAAAACACTGTGTTAATTGACCCATCTTCAGACACTATTTTCAAAACATATTGATCATCCTCAATGCCATTGATAATGAACTCAAAGTTCGCGCCCTTAATGTTTGTCTGCTTGAAGAACCCTCGCTTGCTAATTTTAATCAAGTCCTCTGTCATGATGTAGCATGACTGATCAAGGCAATCAAAATCAGAGATACTGACCGCGTTAATAAAGCCAAATCGTTCTCGTTTTTCATTCTCTGATTCTTTATTCTTTTTCTTACTCTTTTTCGGCTTCTCTTCAATCCTTCCATAAGCAATCAGCTTGCCATCCTTTGGTATCAGGTAAATTTTTTCCACCCATATATCTGTCCTCACCATGTGATCAAAAAGGTCGCGTAGTATCTTTTTCATATTCAGTACCTGATCTGTTGATGGTTTCAATTCTGCCGATTTTTGGAAGTGTAGGTTGCAACCGACACTCTTTTCAATACCCATCTCAAAGTGTAGGTTGAACCTACACTTCTGGAAAATCTGCCTGTGAAAGTGTAGGTTGAACCTACACTTCTAGTTATCCTGCGTCAATTACGAACTGAGCTACACAAGCACGCAAAATGAAAAGCAATATTTTTGCGATTCTTTGTGTTAGGCATAAATACTTATAGCTGAGATCAAGACGACTACCCATCTCTAACCCCATCTCAGTCACATGCGCTAAAGCACTCAAAAAGCATTGAGTCTGCTAACTCACAGTTATCGCCGACAGAATCTTGCTGCTAAATTTGTCAATTGCATGGTGACACAGAAAAATATAGGACCTGACAGAAGCGAAAGTTTCTGTAGTGCTGATCAAGAAAGAGACGACTGGATCGGCATTGCGTTGTGATTAAACTCTCACACCTAAAAGCGACAGAACAACCCCGCTTACTTGCTACATGCGAATGTATCAAGTTGTGTGCGTCTCCGACTGACGACCTCAGAAAAGTC
>CAMBPO010000057.1 GCA_945869725.1 Klebsiella pneumoniae | reverse complement strand
ACCCTGTAACCCGATCCGAACGGTGACGGCTCGATATAATCCGTGCTGACAAACTGAGCACCGCTGCCAAGAGCCAATTCCCGCCGGGTTGTATCACCGGACCGCGCTTCTTCAGTCGGTACATCTGAACGGGTGCGAACAAGGTAATTACGCGCAACGTAATCGCTGATCAATGCATGATCGTCAAGCGCATTGTTCATTTTGACAAAACCTGCTGCAGGATGTCCCGGTTCAGCACTGACAAACATGGCGCGTGACTCCAATGCAGGAGCCCCGGCAAGATAATCTTCACGATGCCGGCCAGTATTGTCCATGGCAAACATAACTTTACCGCGACTCTCAGCCAGTGTTGGCCAACCTTCTTCTATAATGGATTGCTCCAATGTCGCATAACTGCCCCTGACGTCATCCGGGGTAATGACATGACTGCGTTCAAACACCTGCCAGATTTCACGATCTGCACCCAGCAGCAAAGCCTGATCAAAGATTACAGGCTCAACATATTCAATCGGCCCCCAGTCTGGGCGGGCTCCGTCTTTAAACTCGATCATCACCATGATGGGAAGATGCGCGGGATTGGCAAGGGACCAGTCTCTTATTTGTTCAAGACACAATACTAAGGTCAGACAGGTGCTTCGATAGTCAATATCCTGAGAGTGCAGAACTTTAAGCCCTGGCTTTCGCATCACTTCACGGTCACGGGCAACATCAGCGTCAATGACCAACCTGCTGCCAGCTGGATCGGCATACAAACCACCATCAGGATCGGCAAACACGTCAAGCTCAAACTGACGAACATTAAACTGCTCAAGTTGCTCGGGAAGTGGGCGGTGCTCATAACTGATATCCCTCGCCCATCCAGCGCGATACGTATCAAGCTGTGCGATAAGGTCAGTTAATGGCCAACGTTTGTAACTGTTATGAGTTCCGAGTACCTGTAATTGATTGAGTCTTAAACATTGTTGTGCGTTATCGGCTGATAACGGTTCACAGCCTGGATCAGCCTGTGAGGGTGCGGGAGTCAGAAGCGCCATCAGCACGCTGGCAATGCCTGTTAATAAAAACAACCGTACATTCATAGAACAGTCCTACACGCGGATTATGAAGCTAAAAGTATTTCCTGTGGCTGCGACAACAGTGTGACAGCGGGCCGCTCACCCCCCGCAAACAACAGATTCAACACTGACATAAATTTGTCAACTTTTGCAGTTACATTTAAGGAATGACAAAAATCATAGCCAATTGCATACCCCTGTTGTATGCCCTGAAAAGGCTGGATGAGGCTGCTTTTCACAAAGCCTTTCGCAGCGACAGGACTTGTGCCCCCTTCAGAAAGATATCCGCAACGGCAGATGGCCACTTATACGTTCTCAGCGCAATCTTCTGCTGGATGTTGATAAAGGAACCAGGGTCTCACTTTTTCAGTTTGCTTTGCATCAGCTTCATGCTGGAACGCCCAATCTACTTTATTCTGAAAAATGGCTTAAAAAGAAGTCGCCCCGCACAGATAATACCGGGATTCAGCAGCGTCATTATCCCTTCAGACCACTTCAGTTTTCCTTCCGGCCATACGTCGGGTGCCTTCATATTTGCAACGGCACTCACGCTGTCCTTGACTGATGCCAGCTCAACCTTTGGTATCAATGCCGAAACGATGCTGATCGGCGTATTTTACGGTTGGGCAGTCATGGTCGGCGTGTCCCGCGTGATGCTGGGTGTGCACTTCCCGGGTGACACACTGGCAGGCGCAACCCTTGGCACGTCAACTACGGTATTTATTCACTCTCTGGTGCTGATATGAAAATTCTCTATGGCGTACAAGGCACTGGCAACGGCCATATTTCCCGTGCTCGTGCGATGGCTCCCGCGCTGGCAGAACATGGCTTGAGCGTTGATTATCTGTTCAGCGGCAGACCCGCAGAACGCTATTTTGATATGGCTCCGTTTGGCGATTACCGATTACGCCAGGGCCTGACATTTGTTGTCAAAAACGGTCGCATTGATCGCATCAATACCATCAAAAAATCTGGTTTCGGACGCTTTGTACAAGAAGTTCGCAATCTGGATGTATCCTCTTATGATCTGGTGCTGACCGACTTCGAACCAGTGACAGCTTGGGCCGCAAAAATCGCCAAAAAGCGCTGCATTGGTATCAGTCGCCAATATGCATTTTGTTACGATATCCCGAAGGTACCGTCAGGCATAGGCCAACTGTTATTCACTTGGTATGCGCCGGCACAGATCAAACTAGGCTGTCATTGGGACTCTTTTGGGGAGCCAATTTTGCCACCCATCATCGAGACAAACCCTTTTCCACGCACGATCGAACACGATCTTGTCCTTGTGTATCTGCCCTTTGAGAATCTTACATCCTTGATCTCTGTGCTCAATCGACTTCCTGCCACCCGCTTTGAGGTCTATCACCCTGATGCGACAGAAGACAGCCAGTGCGGTAACGTTAAGATATTCAAACCTGCCAGACAGACTTTTCAGCAATCCATGGCGCGTTGCAGTGGCGTAATCGGCAATGCCGGATTCGAACTGGCCAGCGAAGCCATACACATGGGCTGCCCGTTGCTGGTGAAGCCACTAAAAGGTCAGGTCGAGCAACTCTCAAATGTATTGAATCTCAAACTATTGGGACTCGCTGAAAGTATTGATGACGTGGATGTCGACGCGGTTGCTCTCTGGCTCGGCAATAAAAAGCCAGTGCAGGTACTGTATCCGGACGTTGCCCGCGAATTGGCTTCCTGGATCGCACACGAATCCCCCGATCAACCCATCACAAGCGTTCACGATCTTGCAAACAGGGTATGGTCACAAGTGTCCGGGCGCACTATCATGTCGCCCGTACTTAACCGATCCACGCACCAGCATATACCCGTATGACCAAAATGACCTGAATGGCAGCAGCAGTGCAACTCAGGCTGTAAAGACATGATCGCAACATGACAACAAACAGCTACCCAAAACCTCTTCCCCACAAGGAGACATAATGAAACTCAAGAAGATATCCACGCTTGCGCTCAGTATCGGGCTGATAGTCGGCTCACTGAGCGCACCTCATGCGTTTGCGCAGATGACCTCAGCGGCGGCTGGCGGTCGCGTTTTAAGCGCACAGGGTGCGCCCGTATCAGGGGCTGCAGTTGAAATTCTGCACATCCCTACCGGCACTGTCAGTCGTTTGACAACAGATGCAGAGGGCAGATTCAGTGCTCGCGGCCTTCGCGTAGGGGGGCCTTACCGAATCGTTGCCTCCGGCAACAATCTCGAGGCAACGCTGGATGGTCAGTATTTTGAACTGTCTGATACGTCATCGCTGGAACTGGTATTAGCCTCTGGCAGCAGTGTCTCCGTTGAAGAAATCACTGTGACCGGCTCACGAGTCGGAAGTGTTTTTGACAGCAGCCGCATGGGTAGTGGTTCAATCGTCGGACGCGATCAGATCGAAGCCCTGCCGTCCATCGGCCGTAATATTCAGGATTACATCCGCACCGACCCGCGCATTGCCCAGACGGATAAAGAGCGCGGCGAGATTTCCGCTGGCGGTCAGAACACGCGTTTTAACAATATCCGTATTGACGGTGTATCAACTAACGATGCGTTTGGTCTGGAATCCAATAACCTGCCCACAGTGCGTCAGCCTATCAGTATCGACTCCATCGAATCGATCAACATCGCCCTGACCAACTTTGATGTGTCGCGTTCAGGTTTCACCGGTGCCAGCGTTGATGCGGTCACCCGCTCAGGCACTAACGAAATCACTGGCACAGTGTACGGTGTATTTGGCGACAGCGACTGGACCGGAAAGCGTAATGGCAATCGTTTTGCTGGATTCAAGGATGAAAGCACCAAGGGCTTCACCATCGGTGCCCCGCTGATCCAGGATCGCCTGTTCATCTTTGGTAGTTACGAGACTTTCACGCGCTCTGCAGCAGCTCCAACATTCGGCCCGACAGGTTCAAATGCAGCACAAATCGTTCGGGGCATCACCACAGCCAATATCCAGGACGTGCAAAATATCGCCAAAAACGTCTGGGGCTTTGACGCAGGCAGCTTTGAAGCTCCCGCCAGCCTTGATACCGACATTGAAGATTTGTTGGTAAAGATCGACTGGAACATTAACGAACAACACCGCGCCAGTTTCCGCTACAACTCAACTGAACAGGTAGAGCCTTTCCTGCGTAACATCGACGCACGACAGCTGTCACTGTCCAGTTTCTGGCACAACAATAACAAAACTTTCGAAAGCTTTGTTGGCCAGCTTTACAGTGATTGGACACCCAACCTGTACACAGAACTGTCTGTCAGCCGCGCTGATCAGACATCACTTTGGGATATCGGCACCCCGTTGCCTTCCATTCGAATCTGTCTGAACAGCACAACGTGTTCTGGCGCAGATTCACTGTGGTTAGGCACAGAAAGATTCCGTCATGTCAACGAACTGATTACTCAAACTGACAACGTCACGGGCGCAGCGACCTGGTACAACGGCCGTCACGAAGTGAAGTTTGGTGCTGAATACCAGTCTCAAAATCTGTTCAACCTTTTTGGTCGTGACCAATTTGGAGTTTATGACTTCTACGGAATTGAAGCGTTCCGCCAAGGTCGTCCTGGTTCTTATTCACTGTTTTACCCGACACAGGGTGACGTGAATACACGAGCGGCTGAGTGGACACTGGAAAACGTTGCATTTTTTGTTCAGGACACGATTGATATCAGCGAAACCCTGAATATCACCGCGGGTCTGCGTCTTGATATTCCGCGTACCAATGACACACCACTGTTTAATTCCGTCGCTTCAACCACGTTTGGCTTGCGCAACGACTCAACCGTTAACGGTAATCGACTGCTTCAACCACGTCTTGGATTCAACTGGCAGCCTGCCTTGGCCCAACGCACTCAAATACGTGGTGGTATCGGCCTGTTCCAGGGTATTGCGGCCAACGTCTGGCTGTCTAACCCATACTCCAATAACAGTGTTAACACCGGTGCAATCACTAGCTTCAACCCCACTGCTGACGGCATCAGATTCAGTGCAGATCCAAACAACCAGCCCGGCAGCCGTCCACCACCCGGCCAAGGCGGTATTGTTGACTTCGTTGATCCGTCACTGAAGTTGCCGTCCGCATGGAAAGCCAACCTGGCGGTTGACTACGAATTGCCCTGGTATGAAATGGTGGCAAGCGCAGAAGTCGTGATGACAGAAGTGCAGGAAGGTATCCGCTACGAGAAACAAAACCTTGGTGCACCAAACGGCAAACATCCTGACGGACGTCCACATTACTGGACTACCACAGTACCGGGTGTATTCACTGGCGCGGCCGCGCAGGCGACCGCTAACCGCAATCGCGCTTTCAGCGTCGATAGCACCATTGCACGCCCAACCAGCAAAGGTGATGGCGAACAATTGACACTGAGTCTGCAGGGTCGTCCTGACTACAACTGGTCATGGGGTGTGGCGTATACCCGCACCAACGCGACTGAAGTAAACACTCTGACTAGCTCACAAGCCGCCAGCAACTGGAACAATGCCATCCGTGCTGATCGTAATGCCGATATAGCAGAGAATTCCGCCTACGCCATTAAAGACCGACTCACCATGAGCCTGAACTATCGTCAGGAATTCATCGCCGGACTGGAAACCAGTTTTGGCCTGTTCTTTGAAGCTCGCAGTGGCAGACCCTTTACCTATACCTTTGTGAACGATGCAAACGGTGACGGTCGCTCCGGTGTAGATCCGCTCTTCGTGCCGGCCGCTCCGGGTCAAGTGTTGTTCACCGGTGGCTCAGCCATGGAAGCTGCCTTCTTCAACTTTGTCGACAGCCAGAAGTACCTGGCCGCTGACAAAGGGGGTATCGCAACTGTAAACGGCGCTCAGGCTCCATACGTGCGCCAGATGGATCTGCGTATTTCCCAGGAGTTTCCGTTTATCGCAGGCAGAAAAGGCGAGATCTGGTTTGATATAGCCAACCTTGGCAACCTGCTGAACAAAGACTGGGGTGTGATTCGTGAAGTAGGCTTCCCCGGCGGTTCAGGTGTTGCACGCTTTGCGGGCATCGATCCAGCCACTGGAAAGTATGTTTACAACTTCAGCCAGAGTGACATCCGCGATCTGACACTGCGTGACAACCGCGGAGAATCGCGCTGGTCAATGCAGATGGGCGCACGAATCAGGTTCTGATCTAACGCTTGTAAGTAAATGAAAAAAACGGCGCCTAAGGGCGCCGTTTTTTTTGTCTATTTTTTACTGTTTTTTTAATGATTAAGGGTTACCGACAATTACCCGCCTTGCGATATCCGGCGTCCAGAGCGGCCTGTTCGGACTCAAACAGAACACGATTCTGCTCTGCAATTTGGCTATAACCCGGACACCCTTCAAACAAATGGTAAATCATACTGTTACGATTCCCGCGAATCTGAACATCCATCACTGGGTCAAGCACCAGCGTCCAGCTCAGCTCGCCGGTGACAAATGGGTTGTGATGCCCCATCACCCGCGCAATGCGTCTGTCACGCTCCATCTCCCACGCTGTCACTGGAAACTGAGCATCCCATTGCAGATACCGCCGTTGCAGTACCTCCGATAACTGCAAGCCATAACGCTGGTGCATATAAAAATACATGCGTGCGATCTGCCCCTTGACGGCATCGCGTGGTTCCGCAATTCGCAGCCTGGAGTCCACTTGAAACTTGCAAGCACCATACTCAAAGGAATCACCGGCAATCTCATCAAAGTGATAATTGGAGCGATCCGCATTTATCTCACCCAGGGCCGGCACAATATTGTGCATATCCGCTTCCATGGCATTAAAAACTGCATCCGTGCGATTACAGTTTTCACGCCCGCCGTCATGCCAGCATTGCAGGGTCTGTCCAAAGGCAGAGGCTGGCAATACATGCTCCCATTCAGTTCGCTTAGCTCGTATTGGCTGCGCGCGTAGCTGGTAACCACAGAGCTCAGGATCAAGCTCACCACCTGATTCGCCTGTCCACTGCCACGCGCACTCGCAATAAAAATCACCTTCGTCATTCTGGTCATAAGAAACCTCATGACGAAGGTCTTTGCGGGCCTGATCAAAGGTCTGTGGTGCGTCCCTGAAAGAACAAGCTGACAGAAACAGCAGCAGTCCCAAGAGCAGCAGACCCAAGAGCGGAAAGTCAGACAACTTAAAACGTACACTGACAATTTTTACGCTGTCACTCATCTCACTCCACCATCAATGACTAACAATAACCTCCCGGAAAAAAGTCAGGACTATTGCTCCATCGGCAGCGTTGAATAACGCTCAAGAAAGCGTTGATAAAGTGCTTGCTGATTACCAAACAAATCAATCATACGCCCCTGAATAAAGGCCTCCTGAAGTTGATTGGTGCGCATATCCAGTGCGTCGCCGCTGGAGATAAAAAACGTGGCATCTTTGCCGCTTACCAGTGTACCGATACGATCTTCGACGCCGAGAATCTCCGCGTTGTGAGAAGTGATCATCGATAACGCTGTTTCACGGTCGAGCCCGTATCCAGCGGCAGTGCCGGCAAAAAATGGCAGATTACGTTGTGAATCCAGCGCCGTTTCTCCACCGCCTATACCCACCAGAATACCCGCTTCATGTAACTGAAAAGGCACCTTGAACTGTTCATCAATATCAAACCATTCCTGAGCGGGCAGAGCGTGCACAGATTCGTAGATCACTGCAACCGACTCTGCTATCAACAGATCCTTAACTTTCAGTGCATCACGCCCACCCACAAGCACAATGTCTGACACACCATAACTGCGTGCAAACTGCACACTGGCAATAATGTCTCGCGCGTCATTAGCATGGATAAACAGCTTGGATTCAGCCGTGAACAGCGGCTGCATCGCCTGCAAGTTGAGGTTGAGCGGCGAACCGTTATAGGTGCGTGCATCCTGAAACAGGCTGTTCAGCATCTGAATCATGTAGGGATAATCAGGATTATCCGTGTTTTCAAAAATACCGGTCGTTTCGTTTCGCTGACGCCGGATTCTGTCCGGCCAGTTCATGTGCATAGCAGCATCGGCTTTGAGCAGAGAATCCTCCCAGTTCCAGCCGTCGAGTTTAAACACACTGGAACGACCAGAAATCATGCCGCCATCGGGCGTCACCCCCGCCGTCAGAATGCCATTAAAGCGGAAGGTCGGAATCAGTTCAGAATCCGTATTGTAAGCAATCGCGGAACGCACACTGGCATTGATATCCCCGGTTTCTGCCACATCATCGGTCGCGCGCAGATTGGCAACCTCGAGCAGACCCAATGACGTATTGGGCAACACAAACCCCGGATAAACATGCAATCCTTGCAGATTGATCAGCTGATGATTAAAAAACTCCGGGCGATTGGCATCGGTACCTACATAGGTAATCACCCCCTGATCAAACGCCAGCACACCATTATTGATGACGGAGCCATCACCGATATGGATGGTCGCGTTGGTAATCGCAATAGGTTCTGCCTGATCCGGCGCAGGCGTTGGCACCCAGGCCATGGTGACCGGTATTGCGGTTATCAACAGGGAAGTCAGTACAATCTTTGAAATATTGCGCATAGGTTTACTCCCTTATTCCGCTGTAATTTTTGAAATGATACGCGCCCGCTCACTGACAATGTCGCGCCGAAGTTGTTGATCACGCTCGCGATCAAAGTACGCTACACCGTCAACCCAGGTTGTCATCGCCAACGCATACACTGATAACGGGTGATCATTCCAAAGCACCAGATCCGCATCTTTGCCAACACGGATACTGCCCATGCGATCGTCCAGATGTAAAAGTTTTGCAGGATTCAGCGTAATCATCTTTAAGGCATCCGACTCACTGACGCCGCCATATTTGACGACCTTGCCGGCCTCCTGATTAAGTCGTCGTGACATCTCTGCATCATCAGAGTTAAGCGCCACCACCATACCCGCCTGCTGCATCAATGCTGCGTTGTAAGGTATCGCTTCACGCACCTCCCACTTAAAAGCCCACCAGTCTGAGAATGTGGAACCACCGGCACCATGGGCAGCCATTTTGTCGGCGACCTTGTAGCCTTCCAGAATGTGCGTAAACGTATTGATCGTAAAATCAAAACTGTCAGCAACATGCAACAACATGTTGATTTCAGACTGCACATAAGAATGAGCGGTGACAAAACGTTCGCCGTTGAGGACTTCCAGCATGGCGTCGCTGACAAGATCTCGTCGGGGAGCAGTTGTGTTGCGTTGTTGCGCCGCCGATAACGCGTTGTAAGCATTCCATTGCTGTTCATATTCACGCGCCTGACTGAACGCATCAATAAACACTTGTTCAACGCCCATACGCGACTGCGGATAACGCACCGACGCTGGGTTGGTGCTGCGTTTGACGTTCTCACCTAACGCAAACTTGATGAACTCAGCACCTTCTTCAATTCGCAAACCCTGCGGGCTCAGACCCCAGCGCATTTTTATCAGCGAGGACTGGCCACCAATGGGATTTGCCGAACCGTGAAGTTGTTGGGCTGCCACCACGCCGCCAGCAAGATTGCGGTAAATATTGACGTCCTGGGAGTCCACTACATCGCGCATGCGCACCATGCCGGAATTGGTGGCACCTTCGTTGATCGCAAACAACGCAATGTGAGTGTGTTCGTCGATAATGCCGGGGGTCAGATGTTTTCCTGTACCGTCAACCTCCAGTGCATTGCCCGCATCAATATCATTGCCCACTGCTGCTATCTTTCCGGCGCGTATCAACACATCGGTCTGGATAATGCCGGAATCTTCGTTGGTCCACACCGTCGCACCACGAATGACCGTATCCTGCTGCACTGGCAACGCTTCCACGCCATACGCAGCAAAAGGATACAAGACCGCAGACGGTAAAGGCGCCATCGTCTCGGACACCACCTGCACGGCATCTTCAGCGACTGGAAGATCCGCGACGCGATCAAGTTGCCAGCTCACTTCCTCACCGACGGATGTCAATCCACTGCCCTGCCAGCCGTTGGCATTAGACCAGCCACTGAGTCGCGTATTGCCGGCATCACCTTGCAGCACAAAATTGATATTTATCATCTCGGTGGTCAGATCCACTGATATCTCAGCGCCCTCAACCGCTTCACCAGTGCTGGCATCCACCACACTGGCTTCAATTTTTGCGGCGTCAACGTCAAGCGTTACTGCCAGAGTTCGATCCCCCGCCTGCAATTGGTAACGGCCACGGTGCTGGTCAAAACTGTCTGCCAGTATAAAACGCTCGCCCTCAACCCAGTTTTCAAGCAGGCGTGCATCGTCAGTGAACAGTGGCGCCGAACTCACCAGCAAATTTGCCAGACGACCGCTTTGCAGACTGCCTGTGCGCTCCTCTACGCCCAGCATCTGCGCGGGGACACGCGTCAGCGCGTCGATGGCCACCGAGGCTGGCAAGCCATTGCTGACAGCCAAGGCCATGTTCTCATGGAATTTTTCTTCCGCACCGGTGCTGGTGATGGCAAAACGGATGCCTTGTTCATGAAGCACACGTAAACCAAACGGCGCTAACTCCCAGTGTTTGAGATCGCTGAATGACACGTCGTCCGTCACAAAGGGATCTGCCACCTCAGGTGCATCCGGAAAATTCACCGGCACAATCAGACTAGCACCGGTTGCCGCTAGCTCCGGAGCGCGCTGGTAGGCGTCATTACCGGTTTTAATCAGGTACTCAGACCCAAACTCCTCTGCAACCTCATGCAGAGTTAATGCCTGCTGCCAGTTACTGACGTCCATAATTTGCGGCAAAGACCGATTGTTGATCCAGGCTTCCAGGGATTCATCGGTAAAGGGTCGCGGTGAAAACTGCTCGTACCACTGTGCATCAAGATAGGTCTGGCGCAGCAGCGCAATGGAGCCCATCGGCGAGGATGGTAATGATTGTCTGGAACTGCCCTTACTGAGTGAATAATGGGCGGCGGCATCGGCCAGCAAGACAGATTCGTTGGCGTTTTTACTGCCCAAAAACACCAGGCTTGAGGTGCCACGGGCAATGCCATCGGCGCGTAAACTCAGCACCATGGAGAAACCGAGCTTGCGCAGTTTTTCCGCACTGGACGGTTCCGGTTTAAATTCCTGCACGGCGCGGTAATGCGCGCGTATTGCGTCATTGGCATTGTACGCCAGCCCGCTTGACTCAAGCACTTCAGCTCCGCCACCAGATGCCGGGCGCCCGGGCACTGGGACACCGTAACCGGTATTGATATCAATCAGCCCGGGGTAGACAAAACGCCCGCGCATATCAATAGCGAAGTATCCTTCAGGCACATTGCCCGCGGGCAACACATCAACAATCAGACCGTCGCGGATCAGCAAGGTACCGTTATTCAGATATTGACCATCGGGCAGATAGAGCGTTGCGCCGGTGAGCGCCAGCGCCTCACTGCGATTGTCAGCAATACCGTTGGGTGTTGCCGTTTCCTGGGCTAGTGTTGATGAAAAAAACAAAAAGAGACTCAGACTCAAGACCAGCTGTCTGATTGAAGGAATTACCATGATGACACTCCGATGGATTACGCCCGATATGAACTCGCCATGCTTGGAATTTAAACGCCTGATGCTTTAAATTCAACGACAACCTTGCAATGCCAAGCACGGAGCCTCCCATGTGTGGACGATTTAATGTCTTTGATTCCCCTGAAGTCCAGATATTGCTCAACGTGCTGGGCATGGCTGGTGCACAACTGCGTTATTCCGCAGATGTGGCACCTGGCTCGACTATTTCTATCATCCGTGAGTCTGACCAGGGCCGACAGGTTTGTGATGCCATCTGGTGGCTGATGCTGGACAGACAAACACTCAAACCAAACTATGACTACGCCAGCTTCAACAGCCGCTGGGATAAACTCAACACCAAGGGATCACTGGCCTACCAACCCTTCCGGCAAGGGCGCTGTATCATTCCAGCCAGTGCGTTTATAGAAGGATTAGGCGACAGACGCACCTATCATCAGATTGCGCTTGAGAACGAGGCCATTGCTTTTGGTGGCCTGTATAAGCACTACCTTGACCCCGATACCGGTGAGTCCATTTATACCGCCAGCATCATCACACTGGGACCCTTAAGGCAGTGGCAGCAGATACATCCAAAATCAATGCCGTTGCTGTTGCCAGTGCAAGACTCGGCGCTAATCAACAGCTGGCTAAACCCGGCGCAGCAGGATGTCACGCTATTTGAAAACCTGCTGATACCCCGTATCAGCAGCACACAGGTCATCACCCCGATAGGCAAACCCAGTCAATGGAATCCGATCGGGGCGTCATTTATCCTGGAGAGTGAGACACGCTGATCCGCACAATCCGCATAAACCCCTCACCTGCCAAACACCAGATCACGGCGCTTTTGGCAGACGACCCATCAGATAAAACTCATCATTGGGACGCATGCTACTCATGTTGGCGAGTCGGTTTGACAATGCAAAAAATGCAGCGATAGCGCCAATATCCCACACATCATCATGACTGAAACCATGGGAATGCAGGGTTTCAATATCAGCCTCCGATACCGTTTGAGCCTGCTGCGATACTTTGACTGCAAACTCGAGCATCACTCTCTGCCTGACCGTGACATCAGCTTTGCGGTAGTTGGTCGCCAGTTGATCTGCAATATGCGGGTTTTTTTCACGGATGCGCAAAATCGCTCCATGGGCAACCACACAATAAATGCACTGATTGAGGCCAGAGGTTGCCACCACAATCATTTCACGTTCTGCTTTGGTCAGGCCGCCCGGTTTATCCATCAGCGCATCATGGTAGGCAAAAAACGCACGGAATTCGTCCGGCCGATGCGCCAGTGCCAGGAATATATTGGGCACAAAACCGGATTTCTCCTGCACGGCCACAATTCTGCTGCGAATGTCTTCTGGCAACTCGTTGATATCAGGAATTGGGAAACGACTGATTGGCATGTCTGACACAAAAGCCTCCGGACTGCTTTTTATGGTTCAATGTGTATTAGTGCGAGAAAGTTTGTCTGGCACTCTGATGGTACATTATTCACCCCATACAAACACACCGATTACCGGTTGCACATTTTTCGGGAGAAAAACATTGTCCTATACCACCCTGGATTATCAGCTTGACGATCGCATACTCACCATTACGCTTAATCGCCCGGACAAAATGAATGCCTTTACCGTCATCATGGCCAATGAACTGATTGATGCCTTTGAGCGTGCCAGTGCCGACGATGCGGTAGGCGCAGTGATTGTGACGGGCGCGGGTCGCGCGTTTTGTGCGGGCATGGATCTGTCGGTAGCGGGCAATGTATTTGGACTGGATGAAAACATGCAACCAACACCCGCCGAGCTTGATCAACGCTTTGAAGATGAGGACATGATTACAGGTGTCCGCGATACGGGTGGCCGTGTGTCGTTGGCCATTTATGCATGCAACAAACCGGTGATTGGCGCCATTAATGGGGTTGCTGTGGGTGTGGGTGCCACCATGACTCTGGCCATGGACGTGCGCCTGTTGTCAGACAATGCGCGCATGGGTTTTGTATTTGGCAAGATCGGCATTGTCCCGGAAGCCTGTTCCACGTGGTTCCTGCCGAGACTGGTTGGTATTTCACAGGCGTTGGATTGGGTGTATACCGGCGAGTTGATTTCCAGCGCCGACGCGGTATCAGCAGGTCTGGCAAAAGCGGCCGTTCCTGCCGATCAATTAATGGCACAGGCTCGCAAACTGGCACGCAGTTATATCCAACATCGCTCACCGGTTGCGATTGCTCTGGCACGGCAGATGATGCTGCAGAACCCTGCTCTAGCTCACCCAGTTGACGCTCACAAAGTGGAGTCTTTGGCGGTGTTTTACACCAGCCAGCGTGACGGCAAAGAAGGCGTAAAAGCATTTCTGGAGAAGCGCGACCCGGAGTTTGCTGCCAAAGTATCCAGCGACATGCCCGATGTTTTTAGCTGACAAGATGTCGTTAGTCCACAGTATGTGTTCAGCAGCGAGGATTCTTTCTGCAAACAATATTGAGCGTTAACTTATTGCCGCAGTGAATCGCGCTCGGCCTGCACCCGGGCTTCAAAATCCTGCTTTCTTGCGGCTATAAAATCCGCCCACGGTTGTTGGTTGAGCAAAGGGTGTGGCCTGACCTGAACACGCATCAAGTGTTCAATGCCTTCAAATGGCGCCTGTGGGTGACCCGTCAGGTAGATATCGGCATGCAGCTTTGCCATGTTATCGAAGCCAAATAACGCATCCTCCACCAAGGTCGGAAAACGCGGATTGTTGATCAACTGGACGCCATCGTTGGGCCCGTTACAGCCAAAAAACACCACGCGCAGGGTTTCTGCGGAGTCCTGCGTATCCATACTCCAAGTGGTGCAGCCAGGCGAATGCCCGGGCGCCCAGGT
>CAMBPO010000056.1 GCA_945869725.1 Klebsiella pneumoniae | reverse complement strand
CCGCGATTACATTTTGTAGCAGAGAATGTATGCTGAGCCTGGTGCGTATGGGGGAGGTAAAGCGGCTCCTGCGGGGCTTGCGCCATTCCCGGCCGCACGTATGTTGCCGGTGTCAGTTACCCCGTCATCCATCTGAATGTCGATAGCAGCAGCCGCCGTACCGGGTACGCCGTTCATACACAGTGTTGGGCCACCAGCGGGTATACCCGCAGCGACTGCGTTGGTGATGCCTATTACGCCACCAAAGGGGTTGGCGGGCAATGCGGCAGCACCAGTTGCAGTTACACTGCCAGGGATAAAGCCTGCCGTTCTCAAGTGAACCCAAAAAGCAAGCCCCTCATTATTCACACTTATGGGACCTACGGGAGCTAACATAGTTACCGAACCAGCACCTATCACTCCATCAGTGTTTCCAGCTAGGGTGAGTGGTGTCCAATTTGGGCCACGGCCCTGCAAAGCAAGCAGGTTGCCATCATCGCCAGGCAGTCGAGAGAAAGTGTCCAAGTAGGAAGTAGTGGCAGCCGATATGCTTTTGAAGTCATTAACAGCAGCACGCACACGAGAGTTCTCAATCAGTTGCTGACCTTGTAAAACACCACCGAGAAGCAAGCCAACAATCACCAATACAATTGCGATTTCGATCAGGGTAAAGCCGCGCTGGCCTTTTGCAGCGCCGGATATATTTTTCATGTTTTTTCGCCTCACGTTATAAAGTTAAGTTGATTTATGTCTTGAACATTCAACACAGTGCCAAGTCTAGGCTGTTTTGGAACTTGCACAAGATGTAGGTTTTTTTTACATCACACAGATGCTTCAGCAGTGGGCCGGCAGTTGGATGATAAACACCAGCGGGCCATCGGCCGGTGCGTCAATGTGAATAGTGCCTCCCCATTGATTGGCCAACTGACGCGACTGGAACAAACCAATGCCCCGGCCTTTGCCATGTTCACTCCAGAACGGTTCAAGCAGACGTTCCGGGTTAAGGCTGGGCTTTCCATGGATGTCATAGAGACGGATCGTCACAAAACACGCCTCGTTGTCAGCCGGTGAGTTATCAGAAACGGATGTGTCATCGTAACGCTTAGAAAACTGCCAGTTCACCCGCAGTTGTGGCATCTGGCCAGAAGTACCGGTCTGACTCTGCTGCACGTAGTTACCCAGCAGATTATCCAGGATGCTCTGAAAGGAGTCAGGTGCGATTAATATATGGCATTCAGGTCCTTGTAATTGCGCGGACAGGCTGTGCGAATCCAAGGCATTACTGATAAAAGCCGACAAATTAACGGCGGAGGCTTTATTGCGGGTACCTAGTTGCGCTTCGCTGCTTTGTACCAAGCGTTTCAGTATTTGATCAGCTCTCTGCTGTAAAGCCTGCAAACTGCGCTTGAGAATTTCCAGCAACCGGATTTCCTGACCGGGAACAATTGTTGTCAGTTGATCAGCCGCCAGGCTGGTGAGTTGCAGCAAATTTTTTATATCGTGCTGTAGAAAAACACTCATACGGGCTGTTTGCTCAAAGGTTGAGCGCACCGATCCCAGTTTGATCCACAAGTCCATCTGTAGCAGCAGGAAAAATTGTTCTGCCAGTGTGCGGCTGAAATAACCGCGTTCCCAGCCACGTTTTGGCATAAACAGTTCTACATGAAGGCGTATGTCACCGACGTCAAAATCTTTACTCACTAACTCCGGTGAACGGTAACCCTGGTTTTCGCGTATATCGGTGCCAAACCAAACCAGGTGCCAGGACAATCCGCAAAATCCACCCGCAGACAGGGCCGGCCAACTGGCGCGCAGAAAATTCGGCAGATCAAACACCTGTGATTCATTCAGCTGGATCAGTTGGTGGGCAAGTCGAGACTGGCGCCGTGCCTGGTGCAATAGCCAGGCAGCAGCGAACAGAATGGTGCAGCCAATCACAATAAGATAGCTGTAAAGAAAGGCAATCATAAGGCTCAGGAATCCTGTCGGTTGATGCCAAATTTTTTCAGAAAATAATAGATGCTTTCGCGTTTTAGCCCCAGACGCGCCGCACTTTGGTAGACATTAAAACCGGTTTCTTTGAGCACTTGTCTTACAAGGCGCTCCTCCGCTTCTTCGCGGACAGCCTTTAAGCCGCCGGAAATGCGCGCATTAATCTGCAGGCGTGTCAGTCCTTCTTCAGCCATTTGTATTTCCTGGCGCTGAAACAGCAAGGCCCGTTTGACAGCACGCAGAATGTCAGCAAACTGAGCGGGTTTGGCGAGAAAATCAAAGGCACCCTCCCGTATTGCTGCCAGTGCAGAGCTTTCTTCATCTTGCCCGGTCAGCACAATGACTTTGGCTGTGTTGCTATTCACCAGGATCGCGTTGATCAAGGCAATGCCCTCGGCGGTGGAATGCTCTGCGGGCGGCAGTCCGAGGTCGATCAGCATGACGCCAACCTCTGGATTGTCTGACAGACAGCTCATGGCTGCTGCGCGCGACGCGGCTTCCAGCACTCGCAATCCCTGCATCTGCAGCGATTCGCGCAGGAGGGATCGCAGTGCCGCATCATCCTCGACCAATAGCAGAGATGGTGGCAAGTCGGTTGCAGCATTGTGAATGGACGGGTTTATGTTATCGCTCACGGTAGTCGGCCAGCCATCACCTGGCGACTGAATAACACATGTGGAGACATCCAGGTGATGATGTCATCGTAGGCGTCAGGATTATAATCTCGTGACACAAAGGTGGTGGTATTGGTTAACCGGTATACGCCCAGGGTGACATTGCCCGCATTGTCGACTTCATCCGCGGACGTAAACGCCGCCCAGTTAGGTCCCATGGAGATCACTACCGCAGGTACCGGGTCGGTCAGTACGCTCGCGGCGTTTGGGCAGCCGGCAGCATTACATACGCGCAAGGCTGAACCTGCGCCTAAAAAGCCAGGCTCTGCGAACAGTGACTGCATGCCCGCTGCTGAGGTAAAGGCGCGATTTCCATCGGGCATTGCCAGTGTGGAAACCGAATAGCGCAGCGGGTTCATCCAGGGATCCAACAGCAAACCATCGGCGTTTATACGACCCCGCAATCCCAGTGTTCCCGCAGGCACAAAGCCATGTCCTGTCAGGTTGCAGAGGCCTTTATCAACGTCGCTGACAGACTCTATGCCGTTGCTGGTATTGGAGGCGGGGCAGGGCAGGCGCCCGGTGACCTGAGCAAAACCATACAGTGCTTCTTCAACCTGACTGATGAGTGCTCGCGCTTCGCTTCGTCGGGTGTTCTCGGTGCTTTGACCAATAGCGCTAATGAGGCCGCCCAGAACCAAACTCAGAATCAACAAAACCATGGCAATTTCAATCAGCGTAAAGCCGGCGCTGCGGTGTGTTCTTTGGTTTGACAGTTGGTTCATGTGTGCACCTCGCAACTGGCTTGGCTGCGCTTAATAGTGGATTGTCCAACGGAGCTAACTGTATACGTGATTGCGCAGCCGTCAAAACTGATGGAAACGTGGCTCTTGTCGCTACTCAAAGCATAATTGATCACCGTGTGCCACTGGTTGTTTACAAACCAGGCAGGTATCGGAGCCGCCTCGAGTGCCGTCAGGAAGGTCGGTTCATCCTCGGGATATTGATTGCCATTGGCAAGATAGTAGGTGTTGAGCATGCCACGCACGATCTGTACCACCCGCGCGGACACCAGCGTCATGACTTCATGCCGATAAATTGGCAGTAACCGGTCGTTAAATGATGCTGGGTCGGCTACCTGGTTGCTGACAAAGGTTGTCCCGTCGATATTGGCATTTTCGAGATAATTGGAGCGAGTACTATTCCCGCCACTTCGCCCACTGAGTATGTTGCCAGGCGCAATCAACACGGCAACAATATCGGTTTGGCTGTCCAGACTCAGCGTGCCCAAGGTAGAGCTGTTGAGCACCTCGGAGGAGCCTTGCGCAAAATCCGGGCTGACGGCGTACCAGAATCGCTGATCATTCGCCATCTCGTGGTCGCTGAACTTAAACGATGCGTCCGGCCCTGTGTTGATGCGCTGGGGCAATCTGCCCGGCACGTTGCTGCCAGAACAAGGGAAATCAGGTAATCCATCATTATTGGTGTCCGGGCATGGGAAGCGGCCGGGAGGATTGTTGGGAAAGAGCTCGGCATACGCCATCGCAAAGGCCAGCAATGTTTGTTTGGCCTGCACCATTTCCCGCTGCGAGTTGTTGGCTGCAATCAGGTCAACATTTGTATTGTTGACGGCACTCAGGAACACCGCAGTCGAACCCGTAAAAAGCACCAGAAGAATTAACAACAATGCAATCCCGTTTTGCCGCTGGAGGAGTCTGCCACGCATTATTGTGTGATCTCCTGAATTGTGTTCAGCGTCTGTGAAATTGTGGAGATCATCCCCCGCATGTCGCCGACCACCTCGTTGCCGACCACCTCGTTGCCGACCACCTCGTTGCCCGGCAGCAGGCTTGACGGCGGCAGGATTAGCGCTGCAATCGCCTCGGGTAGCAGGTAAGGTTCGTAAACAGTTTCCGTGGCAAAGTGCAGCACTTGCCCAGGCCGGACAACATAAGGCGTACCCAGGTAGTTTACCCACAGCACGACCAGGTCGCCGAGGCGCGCCAAGTGGATATTCGATGGCAACTGTTGCTGATCAACCTGTTCTTTGTTGAGCCAGAGGGTATAACTGCCATCGGCTCGCCGCACAGTTCCTTCCAGCATCAGGTACAAATCATCGGGTGGCGGTGGTATCACCATGATCTCAGCACCGGGCGGCAACTCAGGTTCCGCGCTGGGCACAGCTTCCTGCAAAGCTTCCTGCAAAACAATGCGTCGAATGTCGTCAAGCTGCAGTCGCTCGCTTTCTGTGCTGAACAGCCGATTAAGTTGATCTGCGTATTGCGCGCAAGCAAGCTCGGGCACCACAGCCAGTGTCAACAACAGCAGTACCATTCTGGTATGACCTGCGAGGCTGCGCATGTCAAACACCTTCCTGTGCAATTGCTGGGGGTGGTGTGAAATCAAAGCTGTACCATTGAAGTTTGCAGCGCGCTGAAAGATTTTCCTGGAGTTTTGTCATTCTGTCCTCAGCACTGGCGCTCATCTCAAGCAAACATTCGCTGGCCTGCAATAATCCCGGGATGATTAATAACTCATCGAGCAGCCGCAACAGATCTCCTTCGTGTAATAGCGATAGCTGCAGATCAATGGTGGTCTGATTCAGGACCACGGGTTCGCCGGGCAATAAATTGTCAGGCGGGTAGGGGACAAGGAGGCTGGTTTGTTCACCTATCAACACGTTAACGGTATACAGCTGTAATGACTCTCGGATACGTCGCACATGCTCCAGAAACTGCAATCTATCCAGAGTAGAAACTATGCCATCTGCCTCCATCTGCAGGTAACGATCGATAAAACGACCGATGGTTTGTTCCTCCTCGGCAATTTGTGTCAGGGCGGTAGTCGCCTGCACAAAACCGATCCTTGCCGAGTCCAGGTTTTCAGTCGCTGACTGCTGCAGGCTCCTGGCGCCGAACACCATCGCCATCGCAATGGTGGGCAAGACCACAAAAACCATAGCAGCATTCTTGAGCAGCATCAGATCCTTTTTTGCGAGCGACAGCGGCATTTTCATGGTGGCGTCTCCTCGCTCACAGGTGCTTCAGTGGTCAAGGCCAACTGAAAAACAACAGGTCTGGCATCATCATTCAGTTGTACAGACAGCGTGGCGCCCGAGTCCAGATTTAATGGCATGGTGACAGGGGTCACCATCAGGTTTGGTATGTTCTCCAGTGAATCGACGAATTCCAGAACCTGGTTATAAGTCGTGCTGACACTGGCGTTCGCATCAACACTACCTGACACAATTGCGGTCAGGCGGGTTTGTTTAGCCAGCATGGCGCTCAAATAGGCCGTGTGGATGGCGTCTTCGGTAGGATCACTACCATCGTCAGCCGCTGAGTCATCCATACTCGATTCCAGTCGCCATTCCAGTGAACTCAGGCGGATGTTCGGTGATGCACTCAGTGCCTGACTGATCTGCACCATCAGCTCGCCCGGGTTGACAATCTGCTCGGCGATGGTGTTATGCGAACTGACCACCAAGTCCATGGTGCTGGAGGGTATTGGCGTTTCCGGAAAATTCTGTCGAAGCTCTTGATAGTTCATCAACAATGGCATTGTTTGTGCCTCGAACATGGCCGCCTGCCCACTTTTTACATACGTATCTGTCAAAGGTGGCACAGTCAGCAGTGTGGCACTGATAAAAATGGCGAAACTCGCCGCGTACAAGCTCAGGCGTGCTGTATTGATCAAGTAATAGCGGCGGCTGTTTAAGGGGCCATACACATTGGGAAGGCTGGCTTTGCTCAGGGTTTGACCCAGGGTCAACAACACGGCGCCAGGCGACCTTATGGCTGGCGACAGGCTGGTCAGCATCTCTGCGGTGACGCGCGTATCCCGGAACTGATACGTCATGTGGTTAAGCCCATCGTCAGAGTCCAGACCCTGACAATCCTGCGGCACAAACACTACGGTATTGATATCTTGCTCGTAGGGCAGCAGTTTGATTCTTTCCAGATACTTGCGTGTCTGCACAGCCTGGTCCTGCACCAGTTGCTCAATACCGGTTTGCTGCGATTGACTGCGCGGTAATAGGCGGCTGAACAACACCTTGCCATTTTGCAAATAGGTTTGCCTGACCCCCGTTAGTGGTTCCACATTCACCAGCAGCAGATGGGCATGATTGTCCAGGCCGGCCTGTTTGGCAAAGGTCTCCATCACATAAGCTGCGGAGCTGATCGACTTGATGGCAATCTGCTGCACCAGCATCGGATTTAACCAGGAATCTACAATATCAGTGATGCCAAGGGCACTAAACATGGCCTTGTCATCCTTTCTGCCATCGGCTTCGCGGCCAATAATGCGCGCGAAACGATACGCAGACGTGCGGAATAAAAATGACAGTTTGCGCTTGAGCAGCGCAGTGCGATCAAAACCACTGACGTGGACAACGTTTTCGTGCCGGAAATCTTCCTCGATACAATCCACCACCACAATAAATGGAGCGCGGGGGTTTTCAATCAGTCGGCTCTCAAAACGGTCTATCGCCTCAGTAGTCTGGTCAAAACTGTCTAACTCAACCAGTTCGTGTTTATTCCAGCCATACAAAAGCGCACCATCGTTATGGATGATCAGCAGTTTTTGTTTAATGTCTGTTGTCATATGCGGTTAAACCAGTTAAATCTGGATATTGGAAATTGTGTCATAGATTGGGCCCAACACTGAAAGCATGACCCATCCCAGCAACAAGCCCAGAATCACCGTCATCATCGGCCCGATCATGGCCTGCACTTTATCAATCGAATCTTTGATGTCGCGATCGTAAAAATAGCTGACGTTTAACAGGGCAGAGTCGAGATTTCCGGTTACCTCACCCACTTGCAGCATACGAATCACCAGCGGCGGGAACAGCCCGGTATTTTGAAAACTCTGGGCGATAGGAGCACCCTGCTGAATGTCAATACGGACAGTTCCAAGCGCCTGCTTGATGACCTTGTTGCCGATAATATCCTCGGCGATCTCCAGACATTTTAAAATCGGAATGCCAGCTGCATACATCATGGCAAAGAAGTTGGCGAAGCGGGACAGCAGTAATTTCTTCAGGACCGGACCAAATTTCCAGATACTGATTTTGATGAGATCAGCCTGCATGGCGGCGTTTTCATTGTGCTCGACCAGCAGCTTAATTCCAAAAAATGTCACCGGTGGTGTGATGATCATGATGTACCAATACGCCACGATAAAGTCTGACGTGGCGATCAGGGCACGGGTATAGAAAGGCAGTTCTTGACCCATGCTTTCAATAAAAGCAACCAGTTGAGGAACTAGATAAATCATGAGAAATGCCGTCACGCTCAGTACCACCGTGCCGACAATCAAGGGAGAGGTCAGCAGCTTCTTGGTGGTCTTTTCAAGTTCGTCCTGCCACTTGATGGTTTTTGATAGCGAATCAAATATTTCAGGCAGTTGACCGGTGGCTTCCCCTGCACGAATCAAGCTCACAAACAACGGGTCAAAAATGCTGGAATGCTCGGCCAATGCCTGTGACAGCGTTTTACCCCCTTCAATTTCATCAATCATGTTGGCAACAATTTCGCGAAAACGCGGATGCTCCTGGGTGTCGCGCAAATCCTTCAGGCCATCCAGCAGCGGAACGCCGGCGCGGGTCAACTGCTCCATGTTAAAACAAAAATTGATCAGAACATGTTTGCTAATTATTTTCTGACCAAAGGATGCACGAGCCTCTTTGGTGACATCGGCGCGGATCAGGTCCAGCCCCATGCGCAGCAGTCGCTGCTCGAGATCAACCTCGTTGGTTGCGTCAAGATTGCCGTTGCGGATTGTGCCTTGGCGGGTCATTGCTTTGTAACGGAACAAGGCCATCGTGACTTACCCCAGGATTCTGTCAGTGAGATCGACGACCCGTGAAATTTCTTCCAGACTGGTGGCGCCCTCGATAACACGTCGGCAGGCATCGTCAGCGATGGGTAGGAAACCGCTTTCTTTTGCTTTATTGATCATTTCTCGCGTGCTGGCGCGACGTGAAATCAGTTCATCCATAGCGCTGTTGATTTTCAGGATTTCGATGACTGAGGTCCGCCCCTTGTAACCTTGATGGTCACATTCATCACAACCGGCAGCGGTATAGATAAACACGGGTTCAGTGGTTTTAACACCCAGCAGGCGCCGTTCAAGATCCCCGGCCTCGACCCTGACTTTGCAATGCGGGCACAGTTTTCGCACCAGTCGTTGTGCAATCACGCCAATCAGATTGCCGGCAATAATGTCAGGCAAAATGCCGATGTCCAGCAGGCGCGGCATGGATCCGATGGCTGAGTTGGAGTGAAGCGTCGAGAAGACCTGGTGGCCGGTCATGGCGGCACGGAACGCCATTTCTGCGGTGATATGATCGCGGATCTCGCCGACCAGAATAATGTCGGGGTCTTGACGCATCATGGAGCGGATACCCTCGCCAAAGCCCATTTTTACCGACTCGTTCACCGATGATTGCCGTATCATCGTCATTGGGTATTCCACCGGATCTTCCATGGTCATGATGTTCACGTCTTCCTTGTTCATCTCGCTCAGAATCGAGTAGAGCGTTGTGGTTTTACCGCTACCGGTCGGTCCGGTGACCAGAATTATTCCTTCGGGTCTGGAAAGCATCAGGCGCAGCAACGCGAGGTTTGCATCGCTCAGCCCCAACTTGTCCATAGCCACAATGCCTTTAAGGCGGTCAAGCAGACGCAAAACAATGTTTTCACCCCAGGTGGTCGGTTGAGACGCAACCCGGAAGTCAATCTGCCGGCCTACCAGCGATAGGGAAATACGGCCGTCCTGTGGCGCGCGTGACTCTGCAATATTCATGTTGCTCATGATCTTCAGACGCACAACCATCGCGGGCCAATAGCTTTTATGCAGGCTTCGCACCTGTCGCAAGACGCCGTCAATACGGTAACGAATGCGCAGAAAGGCTTCTTCCGGTTCAAAGTGAATATCCGAGGCTTCCCGCTGCGCTGCGTCTGAAAACAGCGCATTCACCAGACGTACCATCGGATGACTGTAGGTGTCATCGCTAACCATAAGGCTTGCAAAGTCTACTTCACCGGTTTCAATTTCCCGCAGGATACCGTCAATGGATAGCTCAAAACCGTAAAACTGTTCGATGACACGAACAATCTCTGCTTCGCTGCCAAGCACCGGCGATATGCGCAGATGGCCGCCGTTATGCGCGAGAATCTGGTCCAGTGCCACGATGTTGAAGGTGTCTGCCATCGCCAGAGTCAGGTGACGATCAGCCTCGTTATAGTACAAGGGCAGCACGGTAAAGCGTTTGGCAATTTCCTGGGGGACAACACGGATGCAGTTTGCATCCAGCACGGCATGTCTGAGGTCAACGCTTTTCTGCCCGGTGTTTTCACTGAGCGCGTCCCTTACCAGAGCATCGGTCACAAAACCCAGGTCGATCAGCACTTTTCCCAGCGGTTTGTTGCTGGTCTTCAGTTCTTGTAGCGCAATGCGTAGCTGATCCTGAGTGATCGCCCCCCGGTTTAGCAGTAACTCACCCAGGCGCTTTTTGGATGTGGGTTTTTTCATGGCTGGCTCCTCTCCAGCGCGCGCAGACGCTGATCAAGAGTGGCCATGTCAAATCCGGGTACCTGCTGCACGGCCAGCGCGCGCGCTTCCCTGTAAAACGTCAGGGCAGCTTCAGGTTGATTGATGCGCTCTAGGCTGATCGCCAAATTAAACGCGTAATCCGGACTCACCGCACCTTCATCCTGTGTGCGGGCTATTAATAAGGCCTCGTAATACGCTTGTTGTGCATCATGCCAGCGTTGTTGGCCAGCATACAGATTGCCCAGGGAGTAACTCACTGCAGCGATGTCAGGATGATCAATCTGCAGTGTTTTGAGCTCCGTTTCGCGCTGCACCGGATCTGACGCAGAGGTGGTCTCCAGTAATCCGGTGCGCGCCAATACGTCACGAGGATTCAGACCTAACAGGTGGTTGTAGGTTTGCCGGGCGCTGATCATATCCCCCTGCTGCATGGCAGTGGCCGCAACACCAAGCAGCGCGTCCCGATTATCCGGATCGAGGGCCAGAAATTGTTGATAAAGAATACGTGCAGCGGCGTAATCGCCCTGCTGATAAGCCGACCATGCGTTGAGCACCTGCATGTCGGGATTACGTATTGGTTCGCTGCGGCTGATGCGAATGGGTGAGGGTGAGCCGGCAGTTACAGATTCGGTAGGGCTTTGTTCGGCATCCAGCGGCAGTTCGTAAAGTCCGGTTTCCGGATCGATGGCGGGCGTATTCTGGGCAAGCGCCGGCGATATTGTGGGCGGTGCCTGCATTGACACTAGCGTTGCTGAGGCCGATGTGTGAGCGGTCGATGCAGCTGATTCCATCACTGCAGCTGTTGCAGCGGGAGTGGCGCTGATTTCGGTGTTGTTGTCGATGTCGATGTTGCGAGCAGTATCAGGCGCAGTTACGAGCGTTTCAACGCTATCTGTCGCAACTGATTCAGTCGCTACTGGGTCCGTCTCTACTGTGTTTGTCTCTACTGTGTTTGTCTCTACTGGGTCAGTGGCCGTGGGAGTGATGGGTGCGCCGAGCGGCTCGTTTACTGCGAGCGGCGGAATGGCATACTGATTTCCGCTGCCGTCCATCAATATCAACACCAGCCAGCTGCCAATGATGGCCACTGTTGTCAATGCAGCGGTTGATCCGAGTATCAGCATGCGCTTTTGGGGTGTCATGCCGGACTTGGATCTGATTTTTGAGTCAAACAGCGCGCGCGCCGATTTTTTTTCAGCCAGAGCTTCCTCAAATTTTTCTGTCTTGGCCTGACCCGTCGCTGGAGCCTGCTGATTTGTTTCCGGCTTTTCGACAGGAATCCCAGGCTTTGTGAGCTCGGTGTTTTGTGCCGTGAGCTCACGCAAAAAATTCGTCATCTCATGTTGAGGCTCAGCAGCTTGCAACGCTGCGATGAGGCCATCAGATGAATCCACTGGTACTGTATTTTCTGCAGGTGCAGAGGTCTCAGGCACCCCCGCACTTAAGGACGGTGTCGCAGTGTTATCAGACCCTGATCCTTGTGCAGCACGACGATTAGCTTCTTCAGCTTTGCGTAGTGCTTCCATCAATAAACTCATCTGTGCTGACCTGCGTTACCTACCTGAGAGGCCTGGCTGTTTGCTGAACAGTCTGATTGCTAAAATAATTATTGATATTGATGCCACCGGCTGGCAGGAACTCGCGGTACTCTTCCAGATCGCCGTCCAGTGACGGTTGCCGGACAACAACTGGGCGAATAAAAACAATCAACTCGGTTTTTGTTGCGGTATCGTTGCGATAACTGAACAGGTTGCGAATGCCTGGCACACGAGAGGCAATTGGTAGCCCGGCGGTATTATTATCCAACGTATCCTGCATTAGGCCGCCGAGTACTGCAACCTGCCCACTGTACACTTTGAGTATAGACTCAATTTCGCGGATTTGAATCTCCGGAATGGAGTTAACAACCCCGGCTTCTGCCAATATCGGACTGGGGTCATTAACAAAACGCACAATTCTGGAAATGGTTGGCCGCACATTCAGAGTGACCTGATCGCTGTCACTGATTTGCGGGGTGACACTCATCACAAAACCAACCGGAACGGTGTGAACTTCGCTTGTATAGGTCGCTGGGGTACCAGGGGTGGACGCAGTGGCCGCAATGCCGGGTTCGGCGTCAATGGTGAAATACACCCTGTTATCCACCACGCGCAACATAGCGGCCTGATTATTCAGTGCCATGATTTTTGGACTAGACAGGACGCGCAGTTCGCCGAATTCGGACAGCATACGAATCGTGGCGGCAATGGCGTCTGGGCCGCTGGTGCGGTCTATGGTCATCACTGACGCCGGCGCTTCACGCGCGTTGGCGCCGGTAACACTTTGCATAAAGTCTATCTGTCCACTATTGCGACTGATGGTTGCCCAATCAACACCGGATTGGTAGTTGTCATTCAATGATACCTCCACGACCGTCGCTTCTATCATGACTTGTGCCAGCGATCGGCTGAGTACATTATCGATAAACGCAGCGACGTCATGGTGTTGCCGGCTTGTTGCGTGAACAGTAATCAGCCCGGACTCGGCGTTGGCGACGACAGCTGATCTCGTGGAAGATCCGGCCGCTGCTGTGTCCCCTGGCGCGCCTGATGCTGCAGCCCCATCAGATGTCTCACCCAAAAGTCCGCGGATGTTATCAACCAGGGTCACCCAGAAATTGTTGGCCGAGCTTTGTGACAGATTGGCAGTGGAGTTGTTAGCACCGCCGCCACCGCCGCTTGAGGCTCCCGCTACGCTTCCAATCGAATTTGAAACGCTCAGCATGGTGTTGGCGTCTCGGGTCACGTTAACGTAGTCGATACGATAGGTGCGCTGAAACGGGGTATCTGGCTCTACGATGAGTGTATTGTCAGACTCGATGCGCCAGCGGAAATCCACCTGCCGGCTGATGCGTTCGATAATCTGCGGCAGCGTTTTGTCCACAGCGTTGATACTGACGTCACCAAGCACATTGGGATGCACATCAATATTAATGCCGGCATCGCGTGCCATGGCAAACAGCAGTTGACGTACCGGGACATCCTGGACCACAACAGTGAACAACTCAGGCGCAGCCTGCGCCTGAGGCTGGGGGAGTAATGGCATTGGGCGCACAATCTCCGGTATCCCATCGGGTACTGCTGACTGTGGCGCTTGAATA
Organism: Klebsiella pneumoniae; assembly: GCA_945869725.1. Taxonomy (GTDB): domain Bacteria; phylum Pseudomonadota; class Gammaproteobacteria; order Pseudomonadales; family Pseudohongiellaceae; genus Pseudohongiella. The sequence continues at coordinate 1,233 of CAMBPO010000056.1, read as the reverse complement.
TGTCTGTTATCGTCTCCACGGTCGGGCAATGATGTTCCGCAGGCTGCCAGCGGCAATGCCAGCAATGTAGCAATCAATCTGAAGCGCATGCCTTCAAGCAAACCGATCATGTGTCAGCTCCTTACCGTTGAACATTGCACAGTCTCCACATTTTGAGCGAAGGGATGGTTCGGCCAGAGTTCTGGCGGTAAATCATTAATGGCGGCTCTGGCGTCATCAACTTTGTTGTACTGTCCAAACAGAATTAACCATATGGGGCGGACCTCGGATTGCGTCAAACATACGTAAGTGCTATCCAACAAACCGGATCGGTCAATCAGGTTTAATGATCTCGCCAAAAAAGGAATTTCGTCAGTACCGGCAGTCAGCACCCGGATCGTGTAGATCCCGGGCACGCCTGTCTCGATAAGGCGCTGATATGCATCGATGCGCGACGAAACGATGCCCGGCAGTAACGCGCCGTCAAGCGGCTGGCTAAGGTTACCCGGCTCTACTGACGGAGAAGCGACGGCAGGGGTTTGCGTCTGGATGGCCGTTTGCGCTGGGACTGCCGGTTCTGCCTCTGGTGTAGCCTGCGTCAGGCCTGTTTCCGGTGTTGGAGCCGGAGAATTGACATTGTTTGCGACTTCCGCTGACTCGGTGAGCATCAAGTCTGGGTTTACTGTCTGAGTAGCGCTGCTGATGGGGCTGCTAATGGTGCTGCTGATGGGGCTGCTCTGCGTGTTGCGGGCAATGATCAGTTGCCATATCAGAATACCAATAATCACCAGCATCACTGCAAAGACCACATGCCACAAGGATATTTGTCTGGTCGGCATGTAGTCGCAGTCCTTTATCGCTGCCTTGACGTGCTTTGCCGATACTGTTGGATGCAGCTGGCTTCCCATTGAGCGCGGGCGTGTTGCGGTCGCAGATTCAGAGTAGGCGGCGAGCATGGCTTTGTCGGCCAGGATATTAATGCGGCGTGTGAGGCCGCCAGAGGCTTTGGCAATCAGGTTCTCAGCAGCTTTGCTGAATACTTGCGGGGCCGGGCAACCTGCGGCTTTCAGGCGATGGCGCAGGTAATCACTGACCTCTTCCGGCGTCAATGGGTTCAGGTAGAAGCTGTGAGTAATTCGCTCCTTTAACTGGCGAATACTTTTATCCTGCAGATTTTTATCGAGTTCGGGTTGTCCGAACAATACGATCTGCATCAGTTTATGCTGATGAGTCTCCAGATTACTGAATAAGCGG
>CAMBPO010000055.1 GCA_945869725.1 Klebsiella pneumoniae | reverse complement strand
ATCCTCGGCGGCCAACTCGAACGCCGCCCATTCAGCGTCTACAACGTACCCGCCAGCCGCCTCAGCGAATACGACTCCGGCCTGACCCTACCCGTCGGCACCGACATGGCCACCGTCCGCGGCCAAGCCATCGTGCGATCAGCCACCATTAATTAACCACCAACTGACCACCACAGCCCGCCAGCGCGATGCAAATTCGCTCTGGCGTACTTCTCAAACAGCTGTGTATAATCGCGCCCCTGATAGCCAGCCAGACTGGCAAATCAACCGTTACGCATCCGTAGCTCAGCTGGATAGAGTAGGTGGCTTCGAACCACTTGGTCGGGAGTTCGAATCTCTCCGGGTGCACCAAACAACAAATGCCTCACTCGTAAGAGTGGGGCATTTTTGTTCGCAGCACTCGGAAGTGAGAACTCCCCAGTTCGACAAAACGCGCAGCGTTTTGGACGGCTGAAAGCCGCCCCGAAGGGGTGAGCAATCCGCGACGGCGGATTGCGAATCAATCTCCCTAGTTTTTTGTTCTAAACATCTTAGCCATCCGGCTAGTTGATTCAGTTTGCTAATTAGATTAAAAGCAGAAATCCATCATTTTGCCAGGAAAACTTGAGTCGGGTTGTCTATAGTCCAAATAGTCGTCATTCACAAAGGACAAATCTATGGATAGCTTGTTCTCCGTGGTACCTTAAAGTGGTACCATCTCCCATGAGTAGGAAGCACCAAAGAACTCTGGAAGCCATTTTCTCTCGGCCGTTAAGTGCAAACGTTCATTGGCATGACGTTGAGTCACTGTTTGTTGAGCTAGGGGCGGACGTTAGTGAACGTGAAGGCAGTCGGGTCGCGGTGTTTCTTTTTGGTGAGGTCAGAGTATTCCACCGACCTCATCCAAGTCCGAACACTGACAAAGGTGCCTTGGCCAGCATTCGAAAATGGCTGGAGCAACACGGAGTATCACCATGAACACAATGACACTCGAAGGCTATCACGCAAAAATTGAATATGACGCCGAGCTGGATACATTCCGGGGAGAAATCCTTGGGCTCAATGGCGGCGCCGATTTTTATGGCCGCAACCCCAAAGAGCTTAGAGCAGAATTCAAGAAGTCTTTGCATGTGTTTCTTGAGGTATGCAAAGAAAAGGGTATTGAGCCACGACGCCACTATTCCGGAAAATTTAACCTCAGGATTTCGCCTGAGTTGCATGAGCAATTGGCGCTGACAGCTCAAGCGAAAGGAAAGAGTGTAAATACCCTTGCTCAGGAAGCATTGCAGCAACTGGTTGCCAATGCAGGTTAGTGGCTTCTTTATTGGTGGCAACTATCTGATCTGAAGGTCAATTCTGGCAAAGTTGTTGGGCGTACAAATGAAATACATCTACCTATACTCCTAACGAGTCGTGGTCGCGGGGTTGCTGTGGTGCTAGGTCTTGAAGATTATGAAAAACCCACTGAGGAATTGCGGTTAGTAAAGACCGTAGCTCAAGGTCTTGCGGATATCCGAGAGGGCAATACCGTCACATTGGAAGAAGCCAAGAAAATACTGGGTATCGCGTGAGTGAAGCTTATTATTGCGCGGTCTGCGCTAAACGATCTTCAGAATACTCAGACGCCGCCAACAAACCCATTGACCTCATTGATAGCCCAGCCCTGCTGCATCTGATTAAATCCGTTCAACACCATAATTATCCCTCGGTCCAATCTGCTGTAACCGGCAGTCCCTTCAGAACCCCACCAGAGTTTGTAGACAGTGTTTGCCAAGACACTTGCCCACAATGCGGCTCCAGCCTCGTTACGCGAATCGCAAGGAAGGGCAGCAATCCCGGTGGACAATTTGTTGGTTGCAGCGCCTTGCCTCAGTGCAGGTTTGCCAGGCCAGAGTGATCTTCCGAAGCAAATATCAAAACTGGCCTATGAGGTTGTTGATGGCGAACTGTTTGTTATGCTCGCATCGCCGCCTCTTGACGTAGTTATCATTTGTGATAACCTCTTTGCATGACATGGATCGTCACATTCTTCAATGAAAAAGTTCGCGAGGAAACGCTTGGATTCCCAGACGGGATATTGGCGGACTTTATCCATATAACCGAAATGATTGAAGAATTTGGACCGGCAATCGGAAAACCCTACACAGCCCCCATGGGTTCAGGACTATTTGAAATACGGGCACAAGGCAAAGAAGGTATAGGCCGATCACTTTTCTGTACAGCAAAAGGCCAAGAAATAATCATCTTGAACTCTTTCGTCAAAAAGACACAAAAGACACCCAAGAAGGAGATTGATAAGGCCCGCAAACGAATGAAGGAATTAAAAAATGACTAGACCAACTTTCAAATCCTTCAAGGAAGAAGCTTTAAAACGTGAAGGCGTCAAGAAAACCTATGACGAACTCTCCGCGGGGTACGAAGTACGAAAGCAGCTGATTGCACTACGGCAGAAAGCCGGGCTTACTCAAGAGCAAATGGCCGAAATTTTACATACCAATAAAAGTAATATTTCCAGGTTGGAAAGTGTCAGCTCAAACATCTCTCCTAAGCTCTCTACACTTACCGACTACGCGGCCGCAGTTGGCTACAAGTTAAAAATCGAGTTTGTGCCAGACAATGAAGTGCGAATATAAGGTCAACGGCATTCTAATTTTGACGCACCCTTGACGGTTTATTCGTCTCTTTGTTTCTTCCAGTGCTGTCCGATCAACACCATTTTGCCAGGAAAACGTAAGCCGGGTTGTCTATAGTGAGGTTAGTCGTCATTCACTATGGCCGCAACCCCAAAGAGCTTAGAGCAGAATTCAAGAAGTCTTTGCATGTGTGTCTTGAGGTATGCAAAGAAAAGGGTATTGAGCCACGACGCCACTATTCCGGAAAATTTAACCTCAGGATTACGCCTGAGTTGCATGAGCAATTGGCGCTGACAGCTCAAGCGAAAGGAAAGAGTGTAAATACCCTTGCTCAGGAGGCACTGCAGCAACTGGTTGCCAATGCAGGTTAGTAGCTCCGCTTTTGACTTACATTAGAAATGGCGGGATTGCCCTTGGGTGCAGCACTTTGTGATCAGCTCCAATTTGCCAGGAAAACGTAAGACGTGTTGTCTATAGTGAAGTTAGTCGTCATTCACTAAGGACAATCAAATGGATAAACAACTTCAAGCTCTCCAGCGCAATTTTGAAGATGCCGTGCAACGCACTGATGCCGAAGGCGTAGAGTTCTGGTTTGCCCGCGACCTGCAGGCACTGCTGGGGTATGCACGCTGGGAAAACTTTCAGACTGCCATTCATCGAGCAGTCGAATCCTGTGAGGCTAGTAATCACGCGGCCTCTGACCATTTTCGTGGCGTCACGAAAATGGTCGTCCTGGGTAGTACGGCCAGCCGTGAAATCGATGATTTTATGCTCACTCGCTATGCATGCTACCTGATTGCCCAGAATGGCGATTCTCGCAAGCCTGAGATTGCCTTTGCACAAAGCTACTTTGCCATACAGACCCGCAAGCAAGAGCTAATTGAAGACCGTATGCGACTGCAGGCGTGGTTGGAGGCGAGGGAGAGCCTAAAGGAGTCTGAAAAGGCACTGTCGCAGAATATCTATGAGCGAGGCGTAGATGAGGCAGGATTTGGCCGCATACGCTCTCGAGGTGTTAATCAGCGTGCAAAACTTTCCAGATTAGGGGTGGAAACAGCGTCCAATAGTTTCCACCTGCGTGTGTCATCCTCCGGCGTTTTAGCCGGGGGTATCTGGAGTGTATTACATGGATATTATTGTCGAAGTTCGTAGGCGCCATTCGGTTCATCAACAGAGTATTTCGCGTCCCACCGTTCACAATCAAAAATGTGACCTAAAGCACAAATCCAACCCGCGCACGATAAACCGAGACACTTTTTTTGGTTTTTTAGTTTACGTTCTGCTATCAAGTTTAAACAGGGTGGTTAAAAAACAGTGATGTTGAAAAAAACAGTGATATTTAAAAATTGCACAGACCAAGCTGAAAGTCTTTCTCAAAAATAATAAAACTGTAAAGCCGCCTAACCAACAGCGGAGGCTCCATGACAAAACAAAGATTGATTCTCCTATTCGACGGAACCTGGAACGATCCAGAAGACCAAACAAATGTTTTTCGTCTTGCTGGACGCATCCGTGAATATGATGACGATGTGAGGCAACAATTTTTTTACAACCCCGGCGTTGGTACAACAAAGCTTGACCGTTTCAGGGGAGGCGTCTTCGGTTACGGACTGAGCAAGAACCTGCTGCAGGGCTACGAGTGGCTCGCAAAACACTACACCGATGAAGACGAAATTTGGATATTTGGCTTCAGTCGCGGTGCCTATACGGCACGAAGTTTTGTTGGATTGATACGAAAATGCGGGCTCCTACGCATCGTGACTCCAGGCTTGCTAGATAAGGCAGAAGGCATCTACAGAGATAAACGCTTGAGCCCAGACTGCGACGAATGTCAGGCATTCAGGAACAACTATAGCCGTGATCCGAGGGTCCACTTCATCGGCGTATGGGATAGCGTCGGAGCCTTGGGGCTGCCCGGAACAAGCCTCTCAGAGCATGGAAAGTACTCCTGGCACGATACCGAGCTCTCCAGTATTGTGGATTATGCTTACCACGCGGTTGCACTGGATGAACATCGAGCCGCCTACGACGTGCCGTTATGGACGGGTGACAATGGGCAGCAGAAACGAAAAAACCGTGACGTGGAGCAGCGTTGGTTTATCGGCGCTCACGCCAATGTCGGCGGTGGTTATGGCCCCCAGGACTTGCTTGCCGATATCCCTTTGCAATGGATGATGGAGAAGGCTTCGCATGTAGGGCTGAAGCTGGATGGGTTTAACGCTGCAGAGGATGCCTGGAAAACCCAGCCACGGGATTCCTTCAGCGAGTTTATGAAAGGGGCTTATGCGTGGTTCCGCAAGTTGAGAGCACCGGGCGATGGCAGGCACTTCAGACATTTCAACAAGGGGATAAAAGGCAAACCAGCCGTCAATGTTACTGTGGACCCAAGTGTCTGGATGCGTTGGAATGACCCTGAATACAACTATCGACCACGCACTCTGATAGATGCTGGCCAATACCCGCCAGAGCATTGATTTGCGGCTTCATGCCTATTTGAACTGTTCGTGACCGCCCATCAGTCAGGTGGCTCCTACCCCATTCTTACGGACACAAAAAAAAGCCCCGACTCCATGAGTCAGGGCCTTTTTGCCATCAGGGGTGCGCCATCAGGGGTGCGCCATCAGGTGTACCATCACACCAGATCAGCGATTACGGTAAGTGCTGGTCGGTGGCAACTGCGAACCGGACAGATCAGCCGGCACACTCTGCTCACGTACTACCCGGTGGGTCAGCGTACCGATACCTTCGATGGTCGCGCTGATGGTCTCGCCATCAACCAGGTAACCTGAACCGGTAGCACGTTCAACACGACCCGAACCGGTGCCGCCAGAGGTGCCGCTTTGCAGCACATCGCCGGGGAACAGAGTGATCAGCGACGAGGCGTACTCGATCAGTTCCGGGATATTGTGGATCATGTCGCCGGCCTTGGCTTCCTGCACGGTGACGCCATCCACAACCGTGATCTGATGCAGCCGCTCCATGGGGTCACCATAAAACTCTTTAGGCACAATCCACGGACCGTGCGGAGCAAAGGTATCGTGACCCTTGCCTACAAACCAGTCCTGACCAGAGCTGAAGCCCCCTGGCGGACGGCCGCCGCGATCAGAGATATCCATCGCGACCATGTAACCGAAGACGTGATCATAGGCGCGGGCCGAAGAAACATACTTACCTGTGCGACCAAACACGATGGCCATTTCGACTTCATATTCAATCTCATCGCGACCAAAGGGCATGATCACTTCTTCGCCATCACCGATGACTGCGCCGCGGGCTGGCTTCAGAAACAGGTAAGGCACGCCGCGATTTTCCTGACGCTGAACGGTGCGTTCGGCCAGTTCTTCCGCTGTACAGCCTTCACAGGCGTGTGTGTAGAAATTGACCGCTGCGTTCATGATTTTGCTGGGATACTGGATAGGTGCGCGGATATCAACATCCGCCACCGCATGGATGTAGTCCGGTCGGTCGCTGCCGCTTAACTGACCTGATGCGACCAGTGCGTTGACGATTTCGTAAACACGGTATTTCAGCCCGTATTCATAACCTTCGATCAGGCCGAGCACATCATCGGGCATATCAACGTCGGGGTACTCCGGCATCAGCTCCAGCGCTTGATTGGCTTCCGCCAGATCCACAATCAGGGAATCATCGCGCATCACAAGGCCGGCAAACTGCTCATTGCCGACCACAAAGGTGCCGACTTTGAATGGTTCAGCTGGTTCAATATCGGGCTGGGCCAGCACACCGGCTGGCAAGGCAAGCAGCGACGTATTCGCTACAATTGCCAGGGTAAAGAGGAATTTTCTTTTCATGGTTCGAACTCCCTAAAAGCGCGTCATTGTTGTTATTACTCGGGCCCTTTAAGTTACCCCTAAAAGGCATTTCTGTCCAACATCAAGGTGGGTTCTTTGCACTAGACGACAACCAGGGTTTTTAGGCATAAAAACAGCGCGAGAAATGGTACTCCTCATCCAAGGCTCGGATATCCAGGGTAGAGCGCGACTGCGGTGTTTAGCAGGGCCGCATGTATTGGCGGCCCCCCAACATCCTAAAATCTATAAAGAAACCCGACGCTCACCTCTGCCTCATAGTTGTTGCGCGCGATGGGACTGCGCTGAACGTCACTGCTAAAACGCTCGTAAAGTGCCTCGCCAAACACCTGCCAGTTATCGTTAAGGTTATAGCGATAATTGTAATTGACGCCAAAAGAGCGCAGTCCACTGCTCATCCTGGTTTCTCTTAACCCCGATGCCACAGACTGTTTTGCATTGATGCCAAAATCCTTATTGGCAAAATCACTGTCGTGGGCAACCCCCACAAGATTGATTTCAGAGCCGCTGCCGTCGGTTTGCTCGCCAAAACGATACCCCAAACCAAACAGACCCAGATTACCGCCGCTGCCCGTCACCACCCGGCCAACCAACCAATAACGCCAGTCGGCATCCAACGCACGACGTGCCTGAAACACAACTTCAGTATTCTCTTCTCCGTCACCGAGACCCGCCAGACGACCGTCATCGGACGCACTTTCTTCACGGCCCTCATCAAAGGCCACTACCGCCTCAAACAGCCAGGTATCATCCCGCAGACCACGCCAGCCCAGCGCCTCACCTGCCCAGAAGAACACATCGTTACCGCGACGCCATTGCACTGCACCCGCAGGCTCGGCCTCAAAACCAAATTCGTCTGACCCTTCATAGGCCGACTCATATTCAACGCCCAAACCTAACCCGACGCTCCAGCCGTCATTGCCTCTTGAGAAATCGTCGACGGAGGGCAGGGGCACCAACGCTGTTTTACCGTCTTGCGCGTAGGCGGATGGTAGAAAAAAACCGTGTATGACCGTTGCTAACAAAATTCCAGTGAGTTTTTTCATGCGTAAATCCTTTTGTTGTTGACTAAAGACATATGACTCTCCGTCCGTACATACGAGCAATCTGTGACAAGCGATCACCTCATTTTGTCGCTATCTTGAATATGACCGTGGATCGATAACTTACTCCTGCAGACTCTCATAAATGATATCCCGTGCCACCTCGCCCATATTAGCGGCACCCGGGCGTCGTGGGCCCTGCGCCTGAATCATCGACAGCCAGAAGATATCATTCACCGGATCAATCCAGAACGATGTGCCAGCGGCGCCCGCCCAGTAATAGGTGCCAGGTCCTTGTGGCGAACCGGCAGCCTGCGGATCAAACAGCACCGCCATATCAACACCCCAGCCCTGGCCTGGCTGACCGGGTCCGCCAATGCCAAAACGCATATCTTCGTCGCCCGTCAGGCTGTTGGTGCTCATGATGCGCACTGATTCAGGTGTCAGGATACGCGCGCCGTCCAGCTCGCCGTTGTTCATCAGCATCTGGATAAAACGTGCATAGTCATGGGTGGATGACACCAGACCACCACCACCGGATTCCAGCCGGTCCGCATCCAGATAGCTGGGGCGGTCAGGTCGCTCGGCCTGCTGGGCCAGTGTGTTGCTGTTGGCATCCCAATAGTGCACCTCGGCAAAGCGCTGTTGATCGTCCGGCAGCACATAAAAACGTGTGTCCATCATGTCCAGTGGCTCAAACAAATGTTGACGCAGGTACTCACCAAAACGCATGCCGGTCAGTTTCTCAACAATGTAACCCTGGATATCCATGCCTATCGAGTAGTACCACTGCTCGCCAGGCTGCGCCAACAGCGGAATAGCCGCGATTTTCTGAATCATTTCATTGAGGTTGCCAGAGGCCAACACCTCCTGATCGCGGAACGCCTGGTTGGCCGGATCGTCGCCAAACAAGCCATAGGCAAAACCGGCCGTGTTGCTCATCAATTCACGCATGGTGGGTTGACGGGTCAGGTCTACCAGTTCGGTATTGTTGTTTGAAAGCACTTTCAGATTGGCAAACTCGGGCACAAACTTGCTGATCGGATCATCAAAATCCCACAGTCCCTGCTCCCACAGCATCATCATCGCCACGCCGGTAACAGGTTTGCTCATGGAGTAGATGCGGAACAGCGAGTCTTGGGTCATCGGCGCCTGATCATTAACGCGCGCCAGGCCGGCTGCCTCAAAGGTCGCAATTTGACCGTCTTTGCCCAGCATCCACACCATGCCGGCCACGTCTTGGTCGGCAACGATCTCGCGCATGGCGGCGTCCAGTTGCGCGATACCCTCTGCCGTGAAACCAGCGGCTTCAGCGCCAACGGCCTCTTGTGGCCAGGTGTCTGCGTGCAAAGGCGCCGCCAGAGTTGCCATCAATAAGGCGCTAATCAGGTGTTTTAGGCTGGTTGAGGTGATACGTGATGTCATAAAAGCCTCCGGTTGTTGTGATTGTTATGTTCTTGCTGCTCTACTTTAGCAGCTTGGCAAGCTGCGCGGCGATAACAAGCTGAATCCGTGTGATCACCTCGCATCAGCAGCTGTGGTAAATCAATACCGCACAACCCTTAATTTGTGCCTCGATGCTTTTCGGTTATCCTTCAGCATCTTCGGAGGAAAGTGTATGAACCTTAAGCAAACACACGCCAGACCCGCACCCCATTCCCTCACGGCGGCGCTGCTCGCGCTGGTCCTGTTCTGCCTGAGCTGGACAGCGAGCGCCGCTGAAACTCGCTATCAGGTGGATTTATCTGAGCGAGCCATGCAACAGGTCACTATCGAAGCGCGCTTCAGCGACGTGACCGGCGACACGCTGGATTTTCACCTGCCCATCTGGCGATCCGGTCTGTATCTGGTCATGGATTTTGTGGGCACGGTGTCTGGCATGCAGGTCAGTGATGGCAGTGGCAATGCGCTGCCCTTTGAGCAGACCGCGACCTCGTCGTGGCGGGTCAGCAGACCCGACGCAGGCAATGGTGATGTGGTAGTACGCTACCGTGTGTATGCCGACAGTCTGAACGATCGCACCCGCCATGTGGATGCCGAGCATGCGTTTCTGAATCCGGCCGCGGTGTTTGTGTATGCCGATGCGCTTCGTGATCAGCCCCTGGAAGTCACCATTGATCTGCCGACGGACTGGAAGGCCGCCGCCGGCATGGAACAGCCCGAGCAGGGGCGCTTTGTGGCGCCGCATTATGACCGCCTTGTGGATTCACCGATTGAGATCGGCACCTTTGATCTGGTGACCTTTGAAGCCTCGGGCATCACTGTCGATTTTCTGATTCATGGCATATGGGATGGCGACGAAGAGCGACTCGCCAATGATATGAGTGCCATCGTCACCGCATCGGTCGAGGTGTTTGCCGGGTCGGATACCGGTTTGCCGACCGATTATTACCTGTTTATCTTGCACAGCGGCGACGGTCTGGGCGGCGGTACCGAGTACTACAACAGCACCGTGGTGCATGCTGACCCGCGCGCCTTCTGGGACGAAGAGCGTTGGCAGGGTTTTCTGGCACTGATGGCCCATGAGTTTTTCCACACCTGGAACGTCAAACGCTTCCGCCCGGAGGCCATCGACCGCTATGACTACCAGAACATCAATTACACAGAACTGCTCTGGGTTGCCGAAGGTCTGACCAGTTACTACGACCAGTTACTGCCGGTGCGCGCTGGTCTGGTACCGGTGGACGATTACCGCGATCAGTTGGCTGAGCTCATCAGCAGCGTGGTGGATGCGCCAGGCTACAACCAGGACACACTGGCGCGTGCCAGCCTTGAAGCCTGGACCAAAGGTTTTCACCGCGGCGCCGACCGCGCGGCAGACAAACCCAATCGCACGGTGTCGTTTTATAGTCAGGGTGGACTGCTGGGGCTAGTGCTGGATCTGGAAATCCGCCGCGTCAGTGACGGCAACCGCAGCCTCGATACCGTGATGACCAGCATGTATGACGATTTCCCGCTTGGGGACGGAGGCTTTACGTATGCTGATTTTCGCGAGCGTCTGGCGGCAGCCGGCGGTGACGTACTCGCCGAACAACTGGACGGCTGGGTTTACGACACACAGCCCTTGCCGGTGGAAGACGCCCTGCAATCCATAGGTTGGGGGCTGGAGCGCGAAGATACCAGCGAAGATCCGGTGCAGGTATCGCTGGATGTATCACTGCGCGGCAACCCGCCGGTGGTGACGTCGCCGCGCCTTGATGGTGCCGCCTGGCGCGCGGGCATCAATGCTGGTGATGAACTGCTGGCGCTCAATGGCGTTCGCATTGGCGGTAACCTCGACGCGCTGCTGCGGCGTTATAACCCGGGTGATGAGGTTGAGTTCACGCTGTTCCGTGATGGCTTGTTGAAAACCCTGCCAGTGACGCTGAATCCTGTGCGGGGTGACTTTGAGGTTGAAGTGGATGACGAGGCAAGTGAGGCGATTGAGCGCCTGCGGGCTGGGTGGCTGGGCGCCCGAAGTCTCTAGCCGGAAAGCAAGGCTTCCGTTGGCGACAGTTCCGCAGCGGCAGGACTGGATTTGAATACCCGGAATCAGTTGCAGGTGGCGCAGCAACAGTTCGCCACAGCCTATGCTATGCGCAGTTGATGGAGATTGATGAGGAATTATTGCCGTATGCACCGGTAACACCGTTTGCGGGGACACTGCGTGACCTCGACCCTTGTCCGTGGCGCTGACCAATTGCAGATACGAACTAGAGGTGGCTTTGTCACCGGTGACTGTATAGAGAATATTGACAGTGTAGTGCTTGAGGCCATTGATTCTGGAACGTGTTGTGCTTTCATACTGATCGGCAAATGCCTGTATCTGCGCTTTGCCGGTAAGCAGTTTGCCGATGCCATCCAGCACGGCGTCGTCAGCCCAGCAGGCCACCCACTGTGCATAGTCGCCGCCATCAAGCGACTGGTTGTAGCGGGCGATGAGTTCTTCAATGACGTGTTTGTCTTCAAGTTGGCTGGTCATATTGGTTATCCGTTTGTGCTGGCCGCGACTCTAGCCGCGCCATATACTCTTCAAGGGTTTTTGCCAGAATATCTGGATCTTGTGCCCGTACGAAACGGGCGGAGCCGGCGCATAATACTGAGACTCTGACTCCTAGTGACACACCATGACAGAACCCAAAGACCGTAATTTTGATGACCTCGCAGAACGCTTTTCACGCAAAATTTATGGTGGCTTAAAAGGCGATATTCGACTGGCGGTGTTAACCGCCGATTTAACACCGGTAATCGCGCAGTTAATGCACAAACGCCAGGCGCCGCTGCGTATCCTTGATGTGGCAGGCGGCCTGGGTCAGTTATCCATTTATTTTGCGCAGCAAGGTCATCAGGTGATGGTGAACGATGTGTCGTCCGTCATGCTGGGGCAGGCCCGCGACACCGCGTGCGAAGCCGGTGTCGAGAACGCAATGACCTGGCACTGCGGCCCTTATCAGCAATTGAACGCCGTGCTCAAAGGGCAATGTTTTGATCTTGTGTTGTGTCATGCATTGCTGGAGTGGTTGCAGGATCCCGAATTGCTGATTCCGGCACTTGAGCCGCTGGTTGCGCCCGACGGCATTTTGTCGCTGTGTTTTTATAACCCGGCATCAATTGTGTATCGCAACCTGATGCGCGGCAATTTTGACCGCATTATCAATACGCATAATTACACGCCTGATGGCGGCAGTTTAACGCCACAAAATCCTTGCAGCCTGGCGCAGGTCAGGCAGTGGCTGGCGCAATCGCACTTTTCTATACAGCAGGAAAGCGGTCTGCGGGTGTTTTCCGATTACGTGCAGGAAAAGCGCGGCGGTAATCTGCAGCCAGAGCAGGTGCTGGCCATGGAGTTGGCGCACTCCGGCCAGGAGCCTTACAAATGGATGGGCAGGTACTTGCACGTGCTGGCGAGCAGGGCGCGCGGCGTACAGACATCAGATAACGCATGAAGTGATGTTGATCGATCGCTGAATTGATGACAGACGTGATTCGGTCGGCTTAGAAGTTGAATCGAGGCTTCTGCGTGTTAACAATCTGACAGCGATTTCTCCAGCACCTGTAATATCTCATAACAAGGAATAACTTTTGCCACGCTGGCATTGGGTTCACGTTTTTCCCGGATTGCCGCTATAAACTCACGGTCCTGAAGTTCAATGCCGTTCATGGAAACATCGATGTCGGATACATCGATAGCCTCTTCGCGGCCATTGACGAGGTCATCATATCGCGCGATGTAAGTGCCGTTATCACAAATATAGCGGAAGAATGTGCCTAAAGGGCCGTCGTTGTTAAATGACAGTGACAGCGTACAAATTTTTCCACTTTCTGTTTTTAACTGAATTGACATATCCATGGCAATCTTGAGCTCTGGATGAATGGGCCCTTGCATTGCGTTAGCGGCTACAACTTTTTCACCGGTCTGGTACTGAAACAGATCTACCGTGTGGGCTGCGTGATGCCACAGCAGGTGGTCAGTCCAACTTCGTGGTTCGCCGAGTGCGTTGATGTTTTTGCGTCGGAAAAAATAGGTCTGAACGTCCATTTGCTGAATATTGAGTTCGCCACGTTTGATCCTGTTATGAATCCACTGGTGCGATGGATTAAAACGTCTGGTATGGCCAACCATACAGACCAGGCCAGTTTCCTGTTGTGTTCGCAGCACTGTCAGTGCATCCCTAAAGTTATCCGCCAATGGAATCTCAACCTGAACGTGTTTGCCGGCTTGCATACATTGAATTGCCTGTGCGGCGTGCATTTGGGTTGGAGTACACAGGATGGCGGCATCAACGCCGGATTGCGCCAGACATTCACCCAGATCTGCACTGACATGAGGGACGCCATATTTCCCGGCTATTACCATGGCTTTTTCCGTTTCAGAATCTGCGATGGATACCACTTGCACGCCATCGATCAGTTTCAGCGCGTCCAGGTGTTTAGTGCCGAACGCACCTGCGCCTGCAAGTACAATTTTCATGAGTTAATTCCTGTTGCCGGCATTTTTAAGTATCAGATGACCCACTGCCGTATTTGATGCGGGCACATGGTAAAAGCGGTGCAAGCAGTCCACTTTTTCGTCCAGAGCGCCACGCATGATCAGCCACATGACTAGTTCAATGCCTTCTGATCCTGCCTCTCGGACATAATCAATGTGTGGTACATAGGAGAGAGCATCAGCGTCGTTGATCAGGCGATCAAGAAAAATGTTGTCGAACTCGGCGTTAATAAGGCCTGCCCTGGGGCCTTGCAGTTGATGACTCATGCCACCGGTGCCCCAAATCTGTACATTCAGATCCGTATCGAAAGAATCAACGGCTTTGCGCAATGCCTTTCCAAGTTCGTAACAGCGTCGACCGCTGGGCGGCGGATATTGCACTACGTTAACGGCAAACGGGATAACCTTGCAGGGCCAGGATGTCGGTTGGCCGAACATTAAAGAAAGTGGCACTGTAAGGCCGTGATCGACATCCATGCGGTTGACCATAGTCAGATCAAAATTATCCTGAATCACCGATTGTGCGATGTGCCACGCAAGCTCAGGATGACCCTCAACGGTAGGCACGGGTCGTCGTCCCCAGCCTTCATCTGCCGGCTCATAACGCTCTCCGACACCAATAGCAAACGTGGGAATCAGATCCAGACTGAAGGCGCTGGCATGGTCGTTGTAAACCAGGAAGATGACGTCGGGTTTTTCAGCTTCAATCCACTTTTTGGAGAAGTCATAGCCGGCAAATACTGGTTTCCAATAGGCATCTGTCGATTTGCCATTGTCCAATGCTGCGCCAATTGCGGGAACATGCGACGTGGTCACACCCGCTGTAATTCTAGCCATGACTATTTTCCTTGTAACGATTGCCCTCGATGGATCGGCCACCGTTAAGCATCATTTGTTTGTATTCCTCGACAGTCATACCGGTCATCGTGGAAGCCGCATCCTGAAAACTGATGCCATCGGTAGAGAATATCTTGGCCAGGAAGTAGATGTTGCCGCCGGCAGCCATCATTCTGTTGTAATCCCTTGTGAGTACGCCTTGTTTCTGTTCTTCTATCATCGGCCACTGGTCGAGATAGTTGCGTTCATTGTCTTTAAATTTTGCACGGTTTTCTGCTTTCATCAGCGACATACAAAATTGATTCAGGTGATAGCCCTTTCGGGACATGTCGGCGTCGAAGATAGTAGTCCCCGGTACATCAGCATACGGTTTATCCAGTGCCATTATTTATGTTCCTCAGGCCAGTACAGGCGCATAGGGTTATCAACCAGCAATTTTTTTTGTAGCGCTGCTGATGTTGCAATCATAGGAATAAAATCAACAAGCTTCCCATCATCAGGCATGTGAGTCTTCATATTTGGATGTGGCCAGTCGGTTCCCCACAATACCCGATCGGGGAACATTTC
>CAMBPO010000054.1 GCA_945869725.1 Klebsiella pneumoniae | reverse complement strand
AAACATGAACAAATTCATGTTACCGTTGACCAACCGGCAGCTAGTCCAAATTTAAATGTAATGCTGCTAAAAACAGAAAATTAGAATAAAAATGATAAGAGGACACAGCCATGCAATCTAGAATGCTTCCGCTAGCGTTATTTGTCAGTTCAATCTTTGCTTGCACTGATTCAGATCCGGTCATAAGTATTCCCGACGCAATCGATTTTTCGCTCGAGGTAGTGTCCAGTCGTGCCGACCATGTCACCGGGGGCACAGCGTTGTTGACATTGAATGGCGACGACAGTCAGATAGATCTTGCTCTGATTCAGTTCCGGGCCAGTGGCCTCACCCTTGAAGTATTGAGGACAAGCACAACTGCTGACTCTCAACAGTGGTTGATAGGTGGGATACCAACAGGTTCGGTGACAATAGACGCTATTAGCGGCACAGGTCAGCAATTAGCAAGCATTGAAATTGAGTCACATCCGATCAGTGGCCCGATTTTTTCGGGTCCCCAACAATATCCATTTGTATGTAGCAGTGTGCTCGAATGGGAAGTTCAGCCACTAGTGGATCATCAGGAAGAGTGGGGCTTTCCGGTTTTTGATGATTCAGGTGATGTTATTGGCTACAGCAAGGATTGCTCGGTAGAACCGTTTTTTGAGTATCAATATCGAAATACTAATGGCGAGTATCTGGCTATGCCTGATGACGGTTCGCGGCCAGCGGATATGTCCACCACCACTCTGACTGATGGTCGTCTGGTTGATTTTGTCATTCGGTGGGAGCGCGGCACCATTAACCGTTTTCTCTACAGTTATGCGGTGCTTGCCGATTCTTCGGATCGCTCTGTCAGTCCGTTGGATCCCGGGACCGTTAACTGGAACGGACGATTGCTGTTTCACTTTGAGGGCGGAGTCGGTGTAGGGCATTTCCAAGGACGGATAAACGCAGGAAGAGCTCGCTTGGTAGAAGCTCTGGAACAAGGTTACGCCGTTGCATACTCCTCCGGAAATCGTACCGGGGAACATTACAACCTTCAGGTGGGTGGTGAAACCGCCCTGATGGTTAAAGAGCACTTTATCAAGCGATTTGGGCCACCACTTTATACAGTGGCAATCGGTGGTTCAGGAGGCGCGATCCAGCAGTATGTTTACCAGCAGAATCATCCTGGGTTAATTGATGCCGGTGTGCCTCAGTATTCATACCCGGATATGGTTTCACAGACTATCCATGTAGGTGATTGTGAGTTATTGGAGCACTACATGGACGTAACAGACCGTGACAATCCCAAGTGGCAGATTACCAATAATCGCAGCATGCTGATTGGTTTTAACTCAACCGATGCCGTTCCTGATCCGTTGGCTGAAATAAAACGACAATTGGGTTACGCCAGCGCACCGGGTTCCAACGAGTGCATTCCTGCGTGGCGTGGTCTGACACCATTGAGCATGAATCCGCATTATGGTCAGGTGCGTGAGCAAGAAAAGATGCACCCACCAGGAATCATGGATTCAGTTCAGTGGACACACTACGAAGACTTGAAGAACATTTATGGTGTGGATGCTAACGGTCAGGCGAGAGTACCTTGGGACAACGTGGGCGTGCAGTACGGATTGCAGGCGCTGACAGAAGGAAACATGACTGAGGAAGAATTCCTCGATCTGAATGCCAAGATTGGCGGATGGAAACATCCCTCTGAGATGGTGCAGGAAGGTTTCCCCTTTCTGGGAGAACCGACTGCCGAGAATTTTGATCCGTGGAGTCGTCGCAATATGAATCTGTCAGCCGGTGACAATCCGGCACCGCGCACTCAAGGCGATATTCAAGCTATTTCGGCGTTGTACCAGTCGGGAATGGTGTTTGATGGTCAGTTGAATATTCCGGTGATTGATTGGCGGCACTATCTGGAAGAAGAGTTGGATATGCATAACTCTCACCAGTCTTTCTCTGCCCGTCAGCGCATCACCAATCGGATGGGAGATGCGGGTAATCAGTTGATCTGGTTTACCGATGCCAGACCTTCAGCATCATTTGACCAGACTATGCAGGCACTTGGCGTTCTGCATGATTGGGTAATGAATATTAAGTCTAATCCTGAGGCTGGCGTTGCCGCTAATCGACCGGAAACGGCTGTTGATGCGTGTTTTGCAACAGATGGCAGCCTGATTGCGCAAGGTAATGATGTGTGGGGCGGGGTTCTTGATAACAATGCACCAGGTACATGTACTCAGACATTTCCCTTGTATTCAACATCAAGGATAGTTGCTGGCGGGCCTATCGAGGGAAGTGTTTTTAAATGCGCCCTGAAGCCACTTGACACAGCCCTCAGTGACGGCACCTATGGCAACTGGATACCGGATTCAAACCAGATTGCCCAGCTAAGAACCATATTTCCTGACGGGGTCTGTGATTACACTCAAGCAGATCAGGGGCGTTAAGGTAACAGTGGCGGGTACTATCGGAGTGCCCGTCGTAATTGCTCACGGAGAAAAGTAGACGTCTCATCGATATCACTGATCTGACGGCAATTGATCATAGCTGGCTCGTCAGTCCGGACTTCTAAGCTGGCGAGCCAACGTTGAGCAGCGTTTTCAGAGCACCAACGGCTCCCGATAGCTGCTCTTCCCTGCATCAGATGCCAGCGGCGTTGTGGGCCCTGTTGATAGCCCTCTGACCTTAACTTGTCTGCGCATTCCTTTAGATCAAGCAGTCTGTCATCAGGCAAACATACCAAGGCACGAATTTTGGCTCCAAAGGTGAACTGAATCATAGTTACGGTTGGTTGCATCCGATGGCAGATTATGAATGTTCTCCATACGTTTTACAGTCAATGACATTCATTAAGAGCAATTGTTGCTGGATTTATCAGCCGATTTGCGCAGAATAACAGTTTTCACAATCCATCAGCTTTATTAACATCTCACAATCAGCTAACAGGAATTACCATGAAATTCGAAGATATACGCAATATCTGTGTGGTTGGTGCCGGCAATATGGGGCATCAGATTGCACTTCAGGGGGCAATTTGCGGTTTTAGTGTCAAATGTTTTGATGTAAATGTTGAAACGTTAAAAAAGGCTGATGACTTTGTTAACTCCTATCTGCCGGGTCGTGTTGAGAAGGGGCGTCTTTCTGAGGATCAGGCAAGACAGGCTCGCGTTAACATTCAGTTTGTTGATTCGCTGCAAGTGGCCGCTGGTGATGCTGATTTTGTGATTGAGGCTGCAACAGAGATACTGTCGCTCAAGCGCAAGATTTTTGCTGACCTGGATCAGATAGCACCTGCACATTGTATTCTGGCAACAAACAGTTCAGCGATAGTGAGTTCAAAAATAGCTGATGCCACGCAGCGGCAGGATAAGGTGGTAAACATGCATTTTTTTAATCCAGCGTTGGTTATGAAACTGGTTGAAGTTGTCAAGGGTCCACATGTGTCAGACGAGACTGCAGACTTGACCATGCAACTGAGTAAAGTGATGCAGAAAGTACCCGTCTTGCTTAAGAAGGAAGTAGACGGATTTCTATTGAACCGTATTTTTGCAGCTATTTCCAAAGAGGCCATGTGGCTGCTGGAAATGGGTGTTGCTGACGTAGAAGATATCGATAATGCATGTGTTTTTGGAGCAGGGCACCCAATGGGGCCTTTCCGGCTAAACGACCTGACGGGTATTGATCTGAGCTACATCATGAGAATGGAGAAATTCCGTGACACTGGAAATGCAGCAGATCTGCCAAATCCCCGTCTTGTGGAGCACTACATGAAAGGTGAGTTCGGTGAAAAAACCGGAAAAGGTTGGTACGATTACAGCACTATAAAATAGGTTTTCATTGGTGTGGAAGCGAATTGCAACGCGCTTACACCAAAGCTTTACAAAAAACCCGCGGAGTTTTTACTTCGCGGGTTTCCGGCAATTCTAAGAGGTAGAAGTCAGTCGTTGGTTGCAGGAGACAGCGCCTGCGCTAGGTCAGCTGGTTCTAGTTCCACTCCACTCATCTCTATGTCCCAGTTAGGGCCGACCAAGGCATTGTCTTCGTGTATACCCGGCAACCATTCAGCCATGAAATCTTCCAGGGAGATAGAACGTGGCGCGTACGTTTTCCACTCTTCGGTGCATAATGCTGCGGCATAGCGCTCATCAGACCAGAACGGGAAAACTTCTGTATCCTCAAATTCTACAGAAGGGCATATCGCCCAGCCGTCATCACCGTATAACCCCCAAACCAGTCCTGTTTGCTGAACTTGATCAATAAACAGTTCATAATTGGCGTCTTCATTCTCCCCAAGGGTGGTGGGGAATTGGTTTTCCGTGCTCATTGATGTTCTCCTGCGTTGAAGGCGCAGATTGTATCGGAATAAAAGCAAGGAAACATCAGCCCTGTTCAGGGTTTCAAAAAAAGGAGGTAGTTTATGTCGCAGTTAGCAACCGGTTGTCGAGCACCCGTGATTGACGTGTCAATCAGTCCTAATGGCAGTATGGAACTGCTTTCACAGTTGGAAGTAGAGCGCTTACGCAATATCGGGCATGGAGATGTTTATGAATTGTTCAGGCGCTGCGCCCTTGCGGTCTTGAACTGTAATGACACTTTTGACTCAGCGGACGAAGTTTACCGTCGTTACCCGGACTTCAGTATCGAAATCATCCAACGCACCCGTGGGATAAAATTGCGCCTGAAAAATGCCCCAGCTTGCGCTTTTGTTGATGGAGTGATCATCAGCGGCGTCAAGGAACATCTGTTTTCGGTGCTTCGAGATATCGTATTTGTATCCAGCGAGCTGTATCGGCCTCAGGAAAGTCCGGAGCACGTAGTACAGGGAGATTTTGAAAGTATTCGGTTATACCCGGCCTCGAGCAAGCATGCTGATGTCATCAAAAATCTGGTATTTGATGTTTTAAGAAATGCGGGTTTGCTGCAGCCAAGATTATTACCAGATCTTATTGTGTGTTGGGGCGGACACGCCATCAGTCGCGAAGAATATAATTATAGCAAGGCAGTTGGTTATCAGCTTGGTCTGCGACGTCTGGATATTTGTACCGGCTGCGGCCCTGGTGCAATGAAAGGTCCGATGAAGGGAGCAACCATCGGACATGCCAAGCAGCGGATCAGTAATGGGCGTTACATCGGTATCAGCGAGCCTGGAATCATAGCCGCGGAATCGCCAAATCCAATCGTAAATCATTTGATAGTGATGCCCGATATTGAAAAAAGACTGGAAGCCTTTGTGCGTGTTGCCCATGGAATCATTGTGTTCCCAGGGGGCGCCGGCACTCTTGAAGAAATTCTGTTTTTGCTGGGGACATTGATGGATCCCCGCAATGCAGACATCTGTTTGCCAGTGGTTTTCGCGGAACCATCAACCAGTCAAGGTTACTTCAAGCGTATTGACCGCTTTCTGGTACAAACGCTGGGTGAAGAGGTGCGTCAGTATTATCAGATCGTCCAAGATGACCCCGTTGGAGTCGCAAAACTCATGAAAAAAGGCATGGGTCGTGTCAGTGAGAGTCGTCGAAAAACACGGGATGCCTATTATTACAATTGGCTTTTACATATCCCCGAAGAAATGAAATCACCCTTTGATGTTAATCATAAGAACATGGCAGCGCTTGAGCTTTCAAGAAGTCTTCCGCCGTCAGAATTGGTTGTCAATTTGCGCAGGGCTTTCTCAGGCATTGTTGCCGGAAATGTCAAAGACAAGGGGGTGCGTCTCGTTCGTGAGCAAGGTCCCTTTATTTTGCGTGGCGATCAGACAATTATGAGCGCGATGGACGAGTTGTTGCGCGACTTTGTTGACGCCGGCAGGATGAAGCTGATCAGGGAGTCTTATAATCCTTGTTATACTATTGAGCCCCTGGCAAGCTCGCAGGAATAGTTGACTAAAATAGTCGGATAATTAATACTCCGCTTCATTTACGAGGTAGATCATGAGTGAGCAAGTCGAAAGCCTGATCCGTAAGGAATATGCTGCCGGTTTTCACTCGGCGATTGAGTCTGACACATTGGCTCCTGGTCTGGATGAGGACACTGTGCGATTCATTTCTGCACAGAAGCAGGAGCCTGAGTGGATGCTGGATTGGCGGCTAAAAGCCTTCAGGGCATGGCAAGAAATGGCCGAACCCACGTGGGCGCATGTGCACTATCCTGAGATTGATTTTAGTTCAATCTCTTACTACAGCGCGCCAAAAAGTATGAAAGATCGCCCCAAGAGTTTGGATGAAGTTGATCCGGAGCTGATTGCGACCTACGAAAAATTGGGGATACCACTGCATGAACAGGCTGCTTTGGCAGGTGTAGCTGTTGATGTGGTTTTTGATTCAGTGTCTGTGGTGACTACTTTTAGAGAAAAACTTCGCGAAGTGGGTGTGATTTTCTGTCCCATTAGTGACGCTATTCGCGAACACCCGGAGCTTGTAAAGAAATATCTGGGTTCTGTTGTCCCGCAGAAAGATAATTTTTATGCCGCGCTTAATTCTGCCGTTTTCTCTGATGGCTCTTTTGTATACATCCCCAAGGGGGTACGTTGCCCTATGGAATTGTCGACTTATTTCCGTATAAATGAGTTGAACACTGGACAATTTGAGCGAACTCTGATCATTGCTGATGAGGGTTCATATGTCAGTTACCTAGAAGGTTGCACTGCACCCATGCGTGATGAGAATCAGCTTCACGCTGCTGTTGTTGAACTGGTGGCGCTGGATGATGCGCAGATCAAGTATTCGACCGTACAGAACTGGTATCCCGGTGACAAGGAAGGCAAAGGGGGCATATATAACTTTGTAACCAAACGTGGTGTTGCGCATAAAAACGCGCGTATTTCGTGGACTCAGGTTGAAACCGGTTCTGCAGTCACCTGGAAGTACCCGAGTTGTATCCTCAAAGGTGACAACAGCGTCGGTGAGTTTTATTCGGTTGCATTGACGAATAATTTTCAGCAGGCCGATACAGGCACAAAGATGGTTCATCTTGGCAAGAATACTCGTTCTACAATCGTTGCTAAGGGTATTTCAGCTGGTCGCAGTAATAGTGCTTACCGTGGGCTTGTCCGCATCAATCCAACTGCGGAGGGCGCACGTAACTATACGCAGTGCGATTCATTGTTAATTGGCGATCGTTGTGGCGCGCACACATTCCCTTATATTGAAACCAAAAATGCTTCAGCTGTGATTGAGCATGAGGCAACAACATCCAAAGTCAGCGATGACCAGCTATTTTTATGTCAGCAACGTGGTCTTGATGCTGAAAAGGCCGTGTCGATGATTGTGAACGGATTTTGCCGTGAAGTATTCAAAGAGCTTCCTATGGAATTTGCGGTCGAAGCCGGCAAATTGCTGGAAGTCAGCCTCGAAGGCTCGGTCGGATAAACCTATTTTACAAACGGAAAATGATTATGCTGGAAATACACGAGCTGTATGCCAAAGTTGAAGGCAAACAGATTCTGAACGGTTTAAGCCTGAGTATTAAACCCGGTGAAGTGCATGCCATCATGGGTCCAAATGGTTCTGGTAAGAGTACGCTGGGCAATGTGCTAACTGGCCGCTCTGGCTATGAAGTGACATCAGGTAATGCCACGCTCAACGGCAAAAATTTGTTTAACTTGGAAGTAGAAGAGCGAGCCATAGAGGGCCTTTTTCTCGCATTTCAGTATCCGGTAGAAATTCCTGGTGTCAGCAATATGGAGTTTCTCAAAGCGTCTGTCGATGCCCGCCGCAAACATCTTGGATTACCCGATCTGTCCTCATTTGATTTTATGAAACTCGCACGCGAAAGTAGTCAGAAGGTCAGTCTTGACCCGGCTTTTTTGAAGCGTGGCGTGAATGAAGGTTTTTCTGGTGGCGAAAAAAAGCGAAACGAAATTATGCAGATGATGTTGCTTGAACCGTCTCTGTGCATTCTGGATGAAACTGATTCAGGTCTGGATATCGATGCCTTGCAAGTGGTGGCGGCGGGTGTCAATGCCATGCGCAGTTCAGCACGCAGTTTTATCGTGGTGACTCATTATCAGCGCCTGCTCGATTATATTATTCCGGATTATGTGCACGTGTTATTTCAGGGAAAAATTGTTCGCACCGGTGATAAGGAATTGGCAAAGGAATTAGAAGACAAAGGATATGGCTGGTTGGAAAAAGAGGGCGTTTGAGTATGTCTGACGCTATTGTTAACAGACGGCAGTCTATACCTGCAGTTTTGAATCCGTTTCAACAACATGCCCTTGTATTGGCTGATCAGCAGGTAATGTCTGATGGTCAGGCTGCTTTACTTCAGACACTGCGACAGCAAGGTGCTGAGAATTTTAAGCGGGCCACCTGGCCTGGTCGTAAAGTTGAACACTGGAAGTACACTTCGGTGCAGGCTTTGAAGACATACGAGTCCGCAGGCTGGGCTACTCCTGTCAAACTACCCGAAGGTTTTTGTTCCGAGCGTTTGATGACCTTAAACGCCACACGACTGGTGTTTGTTGACGGTGCTCTAGATGCGGCTGTATCTGATTCGATGCCTGCAGGTATCAGTCTGTTTTCAGAAGCGGATACACTTGCGACACAGTTGATTAGTTCGCATCTTGGCAAGATTGCTGGCTCTGTTGACCCGTCGCGGCGGAATTTATTTGCAGCATTGAACAGTGCCTGGACTGCTGAAGGTTTACTGATTCATGTTGCGCAAAACGTGATTCTTGAAAAGCCGATTTATCTGGTTCACATCAGCACCGGTAGCAATCCAGTTGCTAATCAGCGTACTCTCATGGTGATGGAGCAAGGTGCAAACGCTCAACTTATCGAGCATTTTCTCAGTGCCAGCGGTGAAGCGCCTGATAGTGGATTTGTGAATACACTGACCGAGATTCACATCGGTCAAAATGCGCAGCTTCATCACACTCGTTTGAATCTTGAGCACGAATCAGCAGCGCATGTAGGCGCTGTTCATGTGAATCTGATGCGCGATTCGGTGTTTAATGGGTTTACAGTGTCTGAGGGTAGTAAACTCAAGCGCCTCGACTACCATTTGAACCATTGTGGTCAGGGAGCATCCTTAAATTTTGCAGGCATCTATCTAGCTCGTCATGATCAACTGGTTGATTACCATACTTGTATCGAGCATCGCGTCCCACATTGCACCAGTCAGCAGATTTTCCGCGGTATCGTGGGCGACAAAGCCAAAGCGGTGTTTAATGGTCGTATCCATATTTTTCAAGATGCGCAAAAAACTCTCGCAGAAATGAACAACCGTAATTTGCTGACCTCTGACTCCGCTGAAATCAATACCAAACCAGAGTTGGAAATTTATGCTGATGATGTGAAGTGTGCCCATGGCGCAACCATAAGCCAACTTGATGATACCGCTCTTTATTACCTGCAAAGCAGAGGCATCAGTCCGTCTCAGGCGCGCATGATGCTGAGTTTTGGATTTGTAAATGAGTTGTTATCAGGATTGCCGATTGAGGATGTTAAGTTGTGGCTGGAGAACTGGTTGCGACACAGATTCTCCGAGGACCGCAGTCTGGTCAGTGACGTAAATCCGAGGGTTAAATCTGGAGCCGATCTTTGATGTCACAACCGCTGACTACCTTTGAGCTAGAAAAGATACGTTCGGACTTTCCGATTCTGCATCAGCAAGTTAACGGTCATCCGCTGGTGTATCTTGATAATGCAGCAACGACACAAAAACCACAGGCAGTGATAGATGCACTGGTTTACTACTACACGCATGACAACAGCAATGTTCATCGCGGCGCACACACACTGAGTGATCGCGCCACAGCAAGATTCGAATCAGCACGCAAGTCCGTAGCAGACTTTATCAATGCTGCCCATTCACAACAGATTATCTGGACACGTGGAACCACCGAATCAATCAATCTTGTTGCTGCCAGTTGGGGAGCCGATAATCTTCAGTCTGGTGACAAGGTACTGGTTTCAGGGCTGGAACATCACTCTGATATTGTGCCTTGGCAAATGATCGCTGAAAAAACAGGTGCCCGTGTTATTCCTATACCGGTTGATAATACAGGCACTATTGAGCTAGAGGCGTTTGTCGCATTGCTCGATAATCGCGTAAAAATGGTGGCAGTCAATCACGTTTCAAATGCCCTGGGCACCATAAATCCGGTCGCAGAGATCATCAAACAAGCGCATGCGGTGGGTGCGAAGGTGTTGATTGATGGCGCCCAGTCAATATCGCATTGGCCTGTAGATGTGCAGGCAATGAATTGTGATTTTTATGTTTTTTCAGGTCACAAATTGTTTGGGCCCACTGGCATCGGAGTCTTGTATGGCCGTCGCGAGTTGTTAGAGCAGATGCCACCGTATCAAGGTGGCGGTGAGATGATCGAGACCGTTAGTTTCAGTGGTACAACTTTCAATCAGATACCCTATAAGTTTGAAGCCGGTACACCGGACATCGCCGGTGCCATTGGCTTGGCAGCAGCAATAGATTATCTGAATACGTTGGATCGAGCGGCACTGGCTGCACATGAAGACGCTCTACTGGCCTATGCCACGAAAAAAGCCCTAGCGGTCCCCGGGCTGAAAATTATTGGCACAGCCAAGTCTAAAGCAGCCGTGCTTGGTTTTGTCATTGAAGGTACACATCCTTCAGATATTGGCATGCTACTGGATCAGCAGGGGATTGCCGTTCGCACTGGCCATCACTGCGCACAGCCGCTGATGCAACAGTTTGGTACTCCTGGCACCGTGCGTGCCAGTTTCAGTTTTTATAATACCTTTGAAGAAATTGACAGATTGTTTGCAGCATTGGACAAAGTTCGACAGTTGTTGCTGTAAGAGACAACATAAACAGATTTGGTTTCGCAGTGTTTTCTGACGTCTGTGAGGTACTACATGAGTGTTAAAAGTTTTGATCCGCAAGCAATTTCCGAGACACCCGTGTCGGTCACACCATCGGCTATCGCGCATTTCCGACGACAGTTGCAAAAAGATCAGTCAGCTCGTGCTGTTCGCTTAAGTGTGAAAGAGAGCGGCTGCACCGGATTTATGTACGTTATTGATCTGGTTCCGGAGTTGAATCAAAACGATTTGCGCCAGACTTTGGAAGATGGCGTAGAGTTGTTGATTGACCGGGGAAGTCTGAATGTCGTAAACGGCACCTTGATTGATATGGTCACAGAGGGTGTTAACCGCCAACTGCGGTTTCTCAATCCTAATGCAAAAGATCATTGTGGATGTGGCGAGAGTTTCTCCATCAACTGACTTCATTGGACAACTGAATGCAACGACAAATGGTAGTGGCACAGGAAGATTGCCCTGCGCGCAGGGTGCCAGATGGCACACCTTTGATAATTCCAAAAAATAGTTTTGTCAGTATCACTCAGGCTCTGGGTGGCAATTACACTGTTGTCCATAACGGCCAGATGTTGCGAGTGGATGGTACCGATGCGGCCAATCTTGGTTTAAAACCTGAGACTCTCAGTTTTCCGCCAGCACTCGACGACAAGATAAAAGAAGAACAGGTCTGGCAAGCCTTAGGCAGTGTTTTTGATCCTGAAATACCGGTTGACCTAGTTAATCTTGGGTTGATCTACAAAGTTGATGTTGATCACCTCAGCAACACGGTTAGTATTGATATGACATTAACTGCGCCAGGTTGTGGTATGGGACCTGTTCTGGTTGGTGATGTGGAGTATCGTGTTAAAAAGGTACCTAATGTCAAAGATGTCAAAGTGGATCTGGTATTTGACCCACCCTGGAGCCGGGATCGTATGAGTGAAGAAGCACAACTTGAAACCGGGATGTTTTATTAAAAATGAAGACCTTTGGCCTTGATATCACTGCTGCAGATATCGTTGATAATCTGTCCTTTTTTGATAGTTGGGATGACCGATACAAGTACATCATTGATCTTGGTAAAGAATTGTCGCCGATGGCGGATACAGATCACGTTGATGAGAATCTGATTCGCGGTTGTCAGAGTAAGGTCTGGTTAAGTAGCGAAAACAGAGTGGGACGCCTGTACTTTACCGTCGACAGCGATGCGTTCATTGTAAAAGGTCTGCTCGCCATTGTAATGGCAGCTTATAATGGCAAAACGACAGCAGAAATTCGTGAGTTTGACATCCAGGGGTTTTTTGCGTCGATTGACTTAATGCGCCACCTCAGCACTACCCGGGGCAGCGGCCTGCAATCCATGGTCGCACGCATACAAAGTCTAGCTGCCTGATTTAGCCCCTGAACTTCAACACCCATTCCGCATAGAGTCTGCCGGCAGTATTCTGTTGCTCGTTGCTTAAGCGCGCATTAAGCGAGTTATACAAGACAGTGGCATCTGAAACTTCGTTATCATGAGCGAGTCGCGCCCACATCGTTGCCATAACAAGATCTTGCGCAACGCCTTCACCTTGCTCATACATGGTGGCCAAGTTGTATTGAGCTTCACCGTGATCGTATTCAGCGGCATTAGCATACCATCTGAGTGCTTCTTCAAAATTAGACTGCTTGAAAATTAACAACAATGGCCAGCTTGTAAATACGTCAGAGCGCATTCCCAAGCCATTATAAAAAAGTGTTCCAAGATTGAACTGAGCATTGATATGACCTTGCTCAGCTGCCATACGTGTCCATTTATAGGCGAGGGCATAATCCTGGGGCACACCTTCACCACTAAAATACATTACACCCAGATTGTACTGAGCCAGGTGTAAACCGGCCTCTGCGGCGATGGTAAACTCCCGCAGAGCAGTCACATAATCGCCCGCATAGGCCGCATCAAGACCTGTTTCGTAAGCCTTGAAGTCAGGAAGTTCAGTAGTTTCATCAGCGATTTGAATTTGCGCTGAGGCTTGATTACTCAGCGACACAGAGCCTGTGGCGAGACCCATTACCACCATGATCAGTTTTAACCAATATAGACCATCATAACGTGCGTGCTGGTAATTACCTGATACCGTAGAGAAGGGATTTGACAAATCCAGCAAGGGATTGATCATGGTTGCGAATCACCGGAGGCGCTCTCTCGTAAGGATGGCTCGCCGGACTGGCGTTGCGTAAAGTCTGATATCCAGATGCGCGCAGCGTCCTGCATTGCCACAACATCCTCGGGGGGCAACATCTCTTGAACCAATACCGCATTAGCTGCTGCAGCCTGATGCCCGGCAGCGCCGGCTAGCGTAAACCATTTGTAGGCCTCCGCCGTGTTCTGCGGCACGCCCAGTTGGCCGTTAAACAACGCAACCCCTAGAGTGAACTGTGAAGGTGCGTCCCCATTGTTTGCAGCCCGCAGAAACCAGTGAATAGCTTGTTGTGGATCTTTCACTACGCCAATACCATTCAGGTACATCACTGCAATATTGTATTGCGCATTCGGGTTCTCCTTCTCAGCTGCCAGGGTAAACCAGCGAAGTGCTTCAAAGTTATCCTGCGAGACACCGGTGCCATTCAGATAGCGATTGCCTAGCTCAAACTGCGCTGCGGAATCACCGCTTTCTCCAATGTTGCTCAGCTCATTCATTTCCATCACAGATTGAGCTGAAGCATTACTTATCAAAACCAACACAAACAACAGCCCCAGCAATGCGGCAGACAAAGCTGTCTTGACCCTTTGCATCCGATAACTACTCAATTCTGCTCATACAGAGAAGCAGTATCATCGTCAGCAAACATAATACGATTGGCATCTTCCAACCATTGCAGAGCAAGTTGTTCGCCCTCAACCAATTCTGTCTCGGATACACTGTCACGCAATAACTCCAAGGTTGGTAATGCTTCACGTGATCCATTCAGATAGGCCAGCGTTAACCACTTGATCGCTTCAATCAGGTTCGGCGTTGTCCCTTGACCAAGTCTGTAAATATCCCCAAGTTTCTGCTGAGATCCCGCATGGCCGGCTTGTGCGGCATCTGAAAATTCCATGATTGCGACACGGTAATTACCTGATTGAAGAGCTGCCATGCCACGATCATAATCAGCGCTGGCTGGAGCGCTTAGAACTGTAATTCCGGTAAAAAGCAAAGCGCTAAGGTTAAGCTTGAGTTTGAGTGACATAAATAAGCCTTCCAATGTGTTGATCTATTAAGGGATAGTAGCATGACCTATCAGAAGCGTCTAAATTTGTAGACACTGCAAAAAACACTTTCAAAATCCGCTGAGTTATATATAATTCGCGCCCTAACGCATCCGTAGCTCAGCTGGATAGAGTACCTGACTACGAATCAGGTGGTCGCATGTTCGAATCATGCCGGGTGCACCAGATTAAAAAAAGGGGCTGTCCAACAGGGCAGCCTCTTTTTTTTGTCTGCCGTATTGCGACTACGAAGCGAAATGCTTATGTTCAACTCATTGCAAAGCAATCACGACGCCCGCGAGGGAGCCCCAGCGGGGTGAGCGATCCGCCACCGAGGGCTGCGAATCAATCATGCCGAGTGCGCCCTGCTAAAATCCCCCCGCTTTCCTGAAGATAACAGTTGCCGCATAAGGGCTCATAGCTTGCACTAATTCCTTCTATTGCAACCTGTTGGCCATCGAACACAAACTTATTGCCGTTTTTGCGAGCGCTGAACATGGCTTTGCGACCACAACGGCAGATTGTTTTCAGCTCCTCTATGGTATGAGCAATTTCCAACAAACGACGGCTGCCCGGAAATGCCACCGTGAGAAAGTCTGTACGTATACCGTAGGCAATGACAGGGATGTTGTCGAGTAACACAATCTTGATCAGATCATCGACTTGTACTTCAGACAAAAACTGGGCTTCATCAATAAATAGACAACTAATTGTTTTGCCGTGGTTCGCGAGAGCGGCCTGTTGCGCCCTGGAAAATGCAGTGCGCATATTCGCATGTGGTTCAACGATAAAATCCACGGCACGACAGACGCCTAAGCGCGACAATACCTTGTTGTCACCTTTGGCATCGATTGCGGGTTTGGTGATCAGTATTGCATGACCACGTTCTTCGTAATTAAAAGCAGCCTGCAACAAAGACGTGCTTTTGCCGCTGTTCATCGCACCATAACGAAAATAGAGCTTGGCCATTCAGATGTCC
>CAMBPO010000053.1 GCA_945869725.1 Klebsiella pneumoniae | reverse complement strand
TTGATCAGCATCTACGGTGTTGTGCGCTATCTGCGTACCGGTTCGCTTGCTGGTTTGGTGCTGGCGATATTGAGTTATGCGCTGGCCGTGACGGCTAAAGAAGTGTATGTGCCTTTGCCTGCGCTGCTGCTGTGTTTGCCCGAGTCCACCTGGCGTAAACGTTTGCTGGCCAGCGCACCATTTTTTGGTGTCCTGGCAGTATATGCGCTTTGGCGCAGCTGGATGCTGCCCTCGCTTACCGGCGGTTATGTGGACAGCGCCAGTTATTTCAGCGTGGCATTTATACAACAGGTCATAGCGACTTATCTGAGTTTTCCACGTTTGCTCAGTGGCGCTGCATGGCCGTTATTCTTGACGGGGTATCTGGGCTTGCTGGGCTTCTACGTGTGGAAAAAACGTGCTGCCGTCGTTAGCTCTGGCAGCGCAGTGGCAACGGTGTGGCCGCTATTCAGTGTGCTGGTTGCGGCACTGGTGCTGGCGCCTCTTGCGCCGCTGGTGCAGTCGCCGGGCATTGTGCAGGCAGATCGGTATCTGTTTGCGCTGTGGGCGGCGCTGAGTTTTTCGATGGCATTTTTTGCCGGTCGGTTTGCGGACCGGCAATCATCACGATGGTCTTTGCCGCTACTCGGCGGATTGGTCATGCTGAGCTTGCTGCATGCGCTGCCCGAGCGCCAGGCCATGGCCGCTGTCGGCCAGGCATTTGATGTGCAGGGTGAGTTTATCTGGCAACAGGATGATACGGTTGCCTACCAACCTTCACCGGAGGTATTGCCGGTGTTGTGGTTTGTCAGTGGTTTGGCAGATCTCAAATCAGGTATCAGCAATGGCACCTCACCGGTGGTGGTAGTTGATGATCTTTATCTCGCGAAAGCGCAGGGCAAGCCGTTGTTTGCTTATGATCCTCAGTGCAACTGCATGCGCGATCAGTCCGCCGATGCTGAGCTACGTCGTCAACAACTGACGGCCAGCCTGCGACCGCAAGCGCCGTTGAGCGTGCGTTTTGAATACCGGCAGCGCACCGTGAATTGGCAATTTGGCCCCTATACCGATGGCAGCTACCAGCTGGTCTCTGATCGGATCGGGGTGATACCGGCGCCACCGCAGGGGCAGATGCGGGCGCTATTGGCAGAAGATGCCGGCTTCTACGTACGGTATCAATCGCCAGAGGGCTGGCAGAGTTATTCAGAAGAGTTCCGGATCCAACATGATGGTCCAGTGATTGATTGGGTGAGGGAGTAAGGCCATGCACTCTATCGCGATTGTTATCCCTGCCTACAACGAAGCGGCATCGATTGTGGCCAATCTGGCCGTTATCCGGGCTGCCGTTGATGAGATTGCCGACGCCGATATCATGTTGGTGGTGATTGATGATGGCTCGGCAGACGGCACCGCGGCGGCTGTGCGTCAATTGCATACCAAAGACCCGCGAGTCCATCTGCTCAGCATGAATCGGCATTACGGCAAAGAATCCGCCATCGCAGCCGGCCTGCAGGCAACATGTCACTGTGATGCCGTGGTGGTAATGGACAGTGACCTGCAGCATCCACCCGCGTTGATTCCGAACATGGTCGAACATTGGCGCCAAGGCGCGCGTGTGGTGGAAGCGGTTAAAGAGTCGCGCGGCAATGAGAGTTACCTGCGCGGCAAACTGGCGGGCGTGTTCTACCGGTCGTTTAATTTTTTCACCCGCCTTGGCATTGAAGGTCACACTGACTTTAAACTGCTCGACAAAGAGGTGGTTAACGCCTGCTGCGACCTGCCCGAACATGGGCGTTTTTTTCGTGGCCTGATTGCCTGGCTGGGTTTTGAAACCGTGCAGTTGCCGTTTAATGTGCCGCCATCTACCCGCCAGCGCTCGGCATGGGGTCAGGGTGCTTTGTTTCGTTATGCCATTGATTCCATTACCTCATTTACCGCCTTTCCCCTGCAGATTGTCACTGTATTGGGCGGACTGACGTTTTTGCTGAGCATTGTGATTGGCGCTATGGCCTTGGCGGATAAACTTGCCGGGCGCGCTGTGGATGGGTTCACCACGGTGATTTTGTTGATTCTGATTATCGGCAGTGTACTGATGTTCAGTGTCGGGCTGATAGGCATCTACGTGGGTCGCATTTACGACGAAGTCAAACGGCGCCCGAATTTTCTGATCAACCGCCAGAAGAGTACCTTGCATGATTAAGTATGCTGCCGTTCTGATGCACGCCGTGCTGCTGGCCACGTTGCTGGCCTCATCACATGGCATTCTGAAATGGGTGTCCAGTCAACCGCATGAGAACTACATTCAAATGTTGCTGGAGCACTGGAAAGCGGTATTTGCAGCACTTGCCGTTTACGGGTTTATATTCTTCTACTACATTCTTGTGCTGCGCAGCAGTCCGGTGTCTATACTCTATCCAGTGTATACCGGGCTGTCGGTGCTGTTTGTGTTGCTGATTGGTCGTCTGGTGTTTTCTGAACCCTTGACCAGTGTGCAGGTATTTGGTGCCGGGTTTGTGTTGATGGGTATTGTGCTGATGGGCAGTGGCAGGTAAACCAGCACCGGGCAGCGTTTGTGGCTTTAAACAGTGTGCAAAGATTGAGTTGTATGGAGCGGATATGAAGCAATTAATCGCGGGGTTGGTGTCCGGTTTACTGGCGGGTTTGCCGTTGAGCACGCTGGCTCAGGATCTGGATGCATTTGCGGAACGTGTCAGCGAGTTCACGCTGGCTAACGGGTTGCACTTTATTGTGATTGAACGACCGGTTGCGCCGGTTGCTACGTTTGTGACCTTTGTTAATGTCGGCGGTGCTGACGAACCAGTCAACAATACCGGCGTTGCACACATTTTTGAGCACATGGCATTTAAAGGTTCTACCCGCATCGGCACCACGGATGCAGCGGCTGAGCTGGACGCTCTGCAGCGTATGGATGATGCCTACCGCGAGTGGCTGGCGGAATACTATTCCACCACGCCGGATCAAGGTCGGCTGGATGCCTTGAGGCAAACGTTTGAACAGTGGCAAACCCAGGCAGGTTCGTATATCCGCAGCGAGGAATTTTCGCAAATCATCGAGCGTGAGGGCGGCGTCGGTCTGAACGCTTTCACCAGCGCCGATGCCACCGGCTATTTTTACTCACTGCCACAAAACAAAGCTGAGTTATGGTTTTTTCTGGAAGCGGAACGGTTTATGGATCCGGTGTTCCGCGAATTTTATGTTGAAAAAAACGTGATCATGGAAGAGCGGCGCATGCGCACCGACTCCAACCCGCAAGGTCGCTTGATTGAGGAGTTTCTGAGTGTGGCTTATTCCGCGCACCCGTATCGCAATCCTGTTGTTGGCTGGTCTTCTGACATTACCGCAACCACCATCGAAGAAACCCGGCAGTTTTTTGAGACTTATTATGTGCCGTCCAATATGACCATTGCCATCGCCGGGGATGTGAAGACCGACGACATGCGCGCGCTGGCAGAAAAATATTTTGCGGCCATGCCCGCTGCGGCGCATCCGCCCGCCGTGAAAACCATCGAACCGGCGCAGCGTGGTGAGCGCCGGTTTGTGATCGAAGAGCAAAGCCAGCCATTGTTTATTGACGGCTACAAAACCGTTGCGGCGACACATCCGGATGCTGCTGCGCTGGAGATGCTGGGTCAGATTCTGTCTGCAGGCAGAACATCCAGACTCTATCAGCGCATGGTGCAGGACGAGCAACTGGCCTTGGGCGTACAGGCGCTTAATGGCTTTCCGGGTTCCCGATTTCCGTCCCTGTTTGTGACCTTTGCAGTGCCTAATGCCAATGTGCCCATGGAGTCAGTAGAGCAGGTGATTCTTGAGGAAATCGAAAAGGCCAAACAGGGCGACATTCAACAGGAAGAGCTGGACAGGGCGGTGACCAATGCACGGGCAGGGGTGGTGCGCGGTCTGAATTCCAATATGGGACTGGCGTTAGGACTGGCGCAGGCCCATGCGCAGCGCGGCGACTGGCGTGAAGCCTTTTCCTATCTCGAAGATCTGGAGGCGGTGACACTGGCCGACCTGCAACGCGTGGCCCAACAGTATCTGGTGCGCAGCAATCGCACGGTTGGCATGATCAGTAACAGCGGCGCACAGGAGTGATTTGTATGACAACCTTTAGAAAAACCTTGCTCTCTGCGTTTGCTCAACTGGCAGTTGTTTGTGTGTTGGTCACCCATGTATCCGCCGCCAGTGCCCAGTCAGATCCGACGCCCTGGGAAGCCTTTGACTATCCTGAGATCAATAATTTTGAAATGCCGGCTCTGGAGATTTTTGAACTGGAAAATGGCATCCGCTTTTATCTGGTGGAAGACCGGGAGTTGCCGCTGATTGATCTGACCGTGCTGGTGCGGACCGGCGGCATTCAGGTCGCGGACGATCAGGTGGGTTTGCAGAATCTGGTGGGTTCGGTGATGCGCAGCGGTGGTTCGCTAAGCTATCCTGACGATGAACTGAACAGGATGCTGGAGAATCGGGCGGCCGAAATAGAGACCGAGATCGGTTTCAGTTCCGGATCAGCCAACATGAATGTGCTGGCCGATGATTTTGAAGAGCTGCTGCCGGTGTTTCTGGATGTGCTGGTGAATCCGGTGTTTCCTGAGGAACGTCTGCAGCTTGCCATAACCCAGCAGCGCAGCAGCATCGCCCGGCGTAATGATGATCAGGGCAGTGTGGCCAACCGCGAGTTTCAGCGGTTGATTTATGGCGAGCAATCCAAGTACGCCCGGCGCATTGAAAACGCTACCTTGAACAATATCACCCGTCAGGCCGTGGTGGATTTTCACCGGCAGGCGTTTGTGTCACGCAATATGATGGTAGGGGTCACCGGTGATTTTAATGTGGCTGACATGCGTCAACTGCTCACTGAAGCGTTTGCCGCGGTGCCCTCGGGTGACGAGACAGTACTGGAATTTCCGCCCATCGATTATGCCTTCAACTCAGGCATCTTTCTGGCCGACAAGCCTGATGTGAATCAGAGTTATGTGTTGCTGGGCCATATTGGCGGCATGCGCGACAGTCCGGATTATGCGGCGATTCAGGTGATGAATCGCGTGCTTAGTGGCGGTTTTTCCAGCCGCTTGATGCAGGTAGTGCGCAGCGAACTTGGGTTGGCCTATTCAGTGTTTGGCTCCTACGGCAGTGGTTTGTATTTTCCGGGCACCTTCAGTGCCGGGGTGATGACTCAAAGTGAATCAACTTCGGCGGCCATAGATGCCATCGTGACGCAAATCAGACGCATCCAGGATGAACCCATCAGCGATGAAGAGCTGAACAGCACCAAGGATCAGTTTCTCAATACGCTGGTTTTTCAGTATCCGGGGATTAGTTCTGTGTTGCGCGAGCGCATGAACAACGATTACGCCGGATTGCCAGCGGATACCTTTGAACAGCTGGTGGCGCAGATTCAACAGGTCACGGCTGCCGATGTGCAGTCGGTTGCCCAGCGCTATCTGCGCCCGGACACCTTGCAGATACTGGTGGTTGGTAATGCCGCGGAATTGGGCGATCAGCTGCAGCGCTTTGGTGAGGTGCAGGCCATCGATATCAGCATCAATGACCTGATATCAGGGCCTGCGCCAGCTGGTAACCGCTGAGCCAGGCACCTTCCACACGGCCTTTGTTCAGCCAGTCGCCACACACGCCCAAGCCGTGCCCGCCATGCCAGATAAAGCCGGGTGTGTTGTTGATTTGCAAGGCTTGTGCGTATCGCCAGCGGTGCAGTCTCCAGCTGCGTGGGTGATAGCGCTGCGCATCCACACCCGTGAGTGAGTTAAAGGCGCCCAGCATGGACTGAAAAACCTGCAACTGCTGATCCTCGAGATGAGCGTTTGTCCACGCGGTGCTGGCGTGCAGCACCCAGATTTCTCCAGCC
This sequence comes from Klebsiella pneumoniae, assembly GCA_945869725.1. Classification (GTDB taxonomy): domain Bacteria; phylum Pseudomonadota; class Gammaproteobacteria; order Pseudomonadales; family Pseudohongiellaceae; genus Pseudohongiella. The sequence goes on along the minus strand of CAMBPO010000053.1, from coordinate 9,633 downwards.
GGCCTTCCCGGTTTGCTGCTGTCGCGCGCAATCCAGCTCAGTTGCGCGGAGGCGGTGTGGTCGTGGTGGAGTGGGGCATCAGCAAACGCATTAACAAATGCCGCATCAAAACTGACAGGCAGTTTTTCCCGGTAATCCAGCATCAACGCCCAGCATGGGCTGAGCGGATGTTGTTGGGTTGACTGACGAGCATCATTCACAAACGCAGCCGGTACGTCGGCAGAAGCCACCAGCAAATCGTCAAGCTGTTGCGCCGGCAAGGCAAACACAAGCTGCTCAAACGGACCTGCCAGAGCGCTGTCATCTTCAATGGCCAGCATCCAGTGTTGTGCCTGTTTGCTGACGGCGGTAACCCGTGCGTGCAGGCGCACGGACAGTTTGCTGGCAAGCTGGCGGACGGGAGCGGTCATTCCCGGTACACCCACAAAGCGTGTGACACCGGCGCTTTGCGGGGATTGCCTGTCAGGTTTCACACCAAAACTGTGCAGTGTGGGTGACCAGACGCTGATCACGCCAGCGGCCAGCCACTGGTTGGACTGCTTAACAAATTCCGGATCCCGCGCGGTGAAATACTGCGCGCCATGATCACATTGCCAATAGTCTGCCGCTTCATTGTCTGGGTCGTCACTGACACGGCGTGTGCTCATGCGCCCGCCAACACCGCGGGATTTTTCAAACACGCTGACAGCATAACCGGCCTGCTGTAACTGTTTAGCACAGGCAAGACCGGACAGACCTGCGCCGATGACGGCAATGTGTGCTTTTGAATCGGACATCGTGGTTGAACTCAGTATTCAGTCAGTGTTTGGGTTGTGAGACACCACAATCAGTTCATTCACCGCAAACCCGGCGGCCGCAGCCATCTCCAGCAACTGATTATAGGTGTCAGGTTCAAGCGCTGGCTGGCGCGACAGAATCCACAGGTAGTCATAGGAAGGTCCGGTCACCATCACCCACTGATAGTTTTCCTGATCCAGTGCAACGATGTTGTAAGCACCATAAAAGGGGCCAAAAAACGATACTTTTAATGCGCCCTGATCCGCCGTATCAATAAAGCGGGCCTTGCCAACAGCCTGCTCCCATTGACCGGAATCCACATCAAAACCACGATTGATCACTTGCACCGTATTGTCAGCCTGGATTCGGTATTCGGCACTCACCTGCGACAAGCCGCGTTCAAAACGGTGATCAAGTCTGGCTATCTCAAACCAGATGCCCTGATAACGCTCAAGCTCAAAGTTCTTAACAACGGTTAAACCACCCGGCGGGCCTCCGGTGCACGCCGCGAGTATCATCAGGCTCAGTGCCAGTTGTATTTTTATGAGTTTGTTCATCAACATGATGTGAGGTTTCCATGGTGTAGGGCCGGTCAGAAGGTGGCTACCAGGTAATGGGTTCGCCTGCCCAGTCTAGGTAGGATGCCTCGGCATCAAGCGGCAGCGCTGCGCAGATAGTCAGTAACTGCTGTGCAACAAACTCAGGGGTGAAGAGTTTTTCGGCCGCGACATTTTTTTGAAACGGCCGCGATAACAAGGTATCCACCGTTCCCGGGTGAAACGCAAGCAACTTGATGCCCGGTGCCCGTCGCGCGTACTCAATTGCGGCCGTTCTGACAATCATGTTCAGCGCAGCTTTGGATGCCCGGTAGCTGTACCATCCGCCTTTGTGGTTATCACTGATACTGCCAACGCGCGCACTGAACACCGTCAATACGCAGCGCGGCGAACTTTTTAATACCGGCAGCAGTGCCTGCAGCCACAATGCCGGCAGAATGCTGTTGATATGCAACAGTTCCGCCATCTGCCCGGCATTGATGTCTTCGATGCGTTTCTCTGGTTTGATGTGGTCGTTGTGCAGCACGCCGGTGCAGATAAACACGTGACTGAACGCCCCGTTTAATTGTCTTGCAACTGCGCTGATCGCATCTGCAGAGTAATCACAGTTCAGATAACTGACGGGCACATCAAGCTTGTCCTGCGGCAAGCCGGCAGGCTCCGGCGTTTGGCGACTGACGGCAACAATGCCACTGACATGCTGTTGATGGATCAATTCGTGAATCAGTGCGCCAGCGATGGCGCTGCCGGCACCAATCACCAAAGCCTTTGCCTTTACATGGGTGCCAGGTGATTTGACTGGCTTTTCAGCCAGGTTATCAGCCAGGTTATCAGCCAAGTGTTCAGAAAAGTGTTCAGAGTTCATTCAGATGCTCCAGCACGTAAGCAGATCGTGCTTGCAATGCCTGCTTTTTATCATCGCTCATGCGTTCATAGCTGCGATAAATCATCGCCATGCGCGGATTTTTACGGAACTGATCAGCATGGCGCGATACAAAATCCCAGTACAGACTGTTAAACGGACAGCTGTTGTGATCGGTTGCGGTTTTCACCTGATACTCGCAGTGGCGACAATAATCAGACATTTTATGTATGTAACTGCCGGAGGCGGCGTAGGGTTTACTGGCCAGAAAACCGCCATCAGCGTGCATCACCATGCCCAGTGTGTTGGGCAACTCTACCCAGTCGTAGGCATCCGCGTAAACGGCCAGATACCAGTCGCAGACCTGCGACGGCGTGATTCCCGCGAGTAACGCAAAGTTGCCGGTCACCATCAGGCGCTGGATATGGTGGGCATAGGCGTGATCAAAGGTGTTTTTGAAGCAGGCTTTCATACACGCCATGCGCGTCTCGCCCGTCCAGTAAAAGTCAGGCAAGTCACGTGTATTGTTCAGGAAGTTTTTTGCGGCATAGTCGGGCATGGTCAGCCAGTAGATGCCGCGGATAAATTCTCTCCAGCCAATGATCTGACGGATAAATCCTTCCACAGCATTCAACGGTGCTTTGTTATCCTGCCATGCCTGCTGCGCGGCCTGACAGACCTCTAGCGCCGTCAGCAAGCCGCAATTCAAACTGGTGGAAATCAGGCTGTGAAACATAAAGTGCTGCGACTGCTGCATGGCATCCTGATAATCACCATACCAGCGCAGTCGTGTGTTGATAAATGAATCCAGCGCCTGCAGCGCCTGCTCGCGGGTAGTGGGCCAGTTGAAATGTGTCAGCGTGCCCGGGTGACTGGCAAATTCTCGGGCCACCAGGCTGAGTACTTCTTTGTCGATGTCGTCGCGGGTAAACGGCATCTGTATTGGCACCACCGGATCACCCCGATAGGGTTCGCGGTTACTGCTATCAAAATTCCATTGGCCGCCAACGGGTTGATCAGCATCCATCAATAGGCCGGTTTTGCGGCGCATATCGCGGTAAAAATATTCCATGCGTAGCTGCTTGCGGCCCAGTGCCCACTGCGCAAATTCAGCCTTTGTGCAGATAAAGCGGCTGTCATCAACGATGGTCAGTGGTATTCCCAACTGCGCTGGCCATGACTCCAGCATCTGCTGATGCAGGCGGTGTTCGCCGCACTCCGTGACAATCAGCTGGCCGGCGGGTGTGTGGGCGAGGAATGCCTGCAGCACATCGTGCAATCCGAGTTGCGGGCGAGTGGGATCGTAATGATGGTAATGCACTTGCCAGCCGTTTTCGCGCAGGGCAGCAGCAAAGTGGCGCATGGCGCTAAAAATCAGCGCGATTTTCTGTTGGTGGTGCGCGACATAACGGGCCTCAGTGCCCACTTCGGCCATCACGATCCAGTCGCGGTGTTTTTCAAGGTGCTGCAAACTGGACACATCGGTGGTGAGCTGGTCACCCAGAATCAGAGCGACTTTCACAGTTTAGGCTGACATCGTTCATCACAGGTATTCGGGCGTCCGAACCAGCCAGAAATACGATGGCGGTGGCGGGCGAAATACAGATACACACGATCGGCAACGGGCTTGATCAGCGGCCAGCGCATAAACGCAAACCAGTGGCCTTTACCCACCAGCGACCAGGCCATACAGGTCACATCTAGCCCCAGAATAATGCGGCCATCGGGTAATTCACCATACAGTATACGATCGGCTTGCACACGGTCGATGTGTGGGAAACGCTGCTCAAAGTCAGCGGCGTTGATATCCTGCATATCCAGCTGGCCTTGTCTGTCGAGCCGCTTGATGTGGTTGATTTCTCTGGTACACAATGGGCAGAGGCCATCGTAATAAACCCGTAAAGCGGACATCGGCACATTCCTTGAGTGGTTAACTGACGCGAGGTGATACGTAGTGCATCGGACAACAGTTCATCCTGGCTGATGTTGCCGGCGCTATATTACTGTTTTGTCACAATTCGATAATCAATTTGCACTATGATCAGTGCCAGGCCGCACGGTAAGATTTTGCGGTACCGCATACGTTTTATTATTAAGGAGCCAGCGCCATGAGCAAGTTTTTTGACACACGATTAAGCCGTCGGGGATTGTTAAAGGGCAGCGTCGTTGCTTTTGCTGCCGGCCTGAGCCCTGTCACCATGGCCTTGCAGTCTCTGGCGGCCAGTCAGTCGGGTGGCGCTGCGACAGCGTCGCGTCTCGCCGACAGTCCTTATGGCCCGATTGGTCCGGTGAACGATGAAGTGACCGGTTTGCCCTTGCTGCAGCTGCCTGAAGGTTTTTCGTATGCCACCCTGTCCTGGGTTGGCGACCTGATGAATGATGGAAATCCGGTGCCCGAGCGGCTTGACGGTATGGGCGTTGTGGCACTCGAAGACAATGAGATCATTCTGATTCGCAACCATGAGGTTGGTACCGGCCAGCTGATTCCAGCCAGCGCCTGTTACAACAAAAGCGCCCGCCCGGACGCCACCTATGCTGCTGGTGGCAATACCACTATCCGTTTCTCGAGGCTGGCCAAACGCGAAATTTCCACCACGCCAAGCCTTGGCGGCACCATGCTTAATTGTGCCGGTGGAGTGACGCCTTGGGGAACATGGTTGTCCTGCGAGGAAACCATCATCGATATGACCGCTGAAGGCGGCCTTAAACATGGATATGTCTTCGAGGTCCGCGCAGATCCACTGCAGACCACCGCCGTACCGATTGTGGATATGGGGCGCTACGAACATGAAGCCGCCGCGGTTGATCCACGCGACAGTTTTGTTTATCTGACAGAAGACAATCGCAATCACTCACCTATTTACCGGTTTATTCCACGTGATGATTCACAGACCCCGGGCGCGCTGGAAAAAGGTGGCCGTCTGCAGGCTGCCAAAATAGTTGGCAGAGGGTTTACGGAGCTCTTTGCACCTGTGCCGGGAGAGACTCACCAGATTGAATGGGTAGATATTGCGAATCCGGATATGGATCCAGTTGACGAGCTCAGTGGCCCGTTCCTGCAGGCGCGTGACGCCGGTGCGCTGTCCCTGAGCCGTGGCGAAGGCATTGTGTATCATGAGGGCATGATTTACATCGTTGATACCAGTGCTGGCACCAACGAAGAGGGCAGCGCAGGATATGGCGACGGCGCGGTATGGATGCTTGATCCGGTATCCAGCTCTTTGCGCTGCCTGTTTGCATCCACTGATCCGCGCATGGCCAATAACCCCGACAATATCGCTATCAGCCCACGCGGTGGTTTGATGATGAGTGAGGACGGTGGTGGCGCTGAGGATGATTTTGGTTTTGGCGAACGCATTCTGGGGCTGACAACTGCCGGTGAGAGTTATATTTTTGCCAAAAACAACATCGTACTAACGGCGGGGCAGATCGCGGCTGCTGGTAAAACCTGTGAGCCCGGTGACTACCGTGACCGGGAAATTGCGGGTGTCTGTTTTGACCCCCAGGGCGAAATCATGTTCGTCAACATCCAGATACCCGGTGTTACCTTTGCCATCTGGGGTCCCTGGGAGCGAGGGCCGGTCTGACGCAGTTACTGGGTCTCCAGTCTGCGCGCGCCTGCCAGTATGCCGGGCAACGCATAGTTGCCTTCATGGCAGGCAAACTCATAGATGCGGTCAGCCGGCGGCCGACGATACAACACCATTTCTGCTGTCCATGGCTGCGTGTAGGCCACGGCGTCGTTCATGGTAAACCGGTAGACAATCTCATCATCAGATACCATACGGAAGCTTTCAGTCACTTGCAGTCCGGTGCCAGATCCGTAATGGGATTGCTGCGGGTGCATATTGCGGGTGTGAACCACCAGCGTGTCGCCCTGCCATTCTGCCACTGAATCGCCCATCCATTTGTACACTTCCGGCGGCAGATGCTCGGAATTCAGGCGCAGGATGCGAGCGTCGTGCATCATCTCCGTCATAATCACCACATGCGCATCAGTCTGCACAATCTGGTAGTTGTTGTTATAGATGATGGGCATCATGGGCGGACCGGCACTGGAATTGGAGGTGCGGAAGTCATAAAACAGCAGGCAGCGTTCACCGATGGTGGTCATTTCGGGGCCAAGAAAGGCTTCGGCCCCATGAATGTCGCGCAGCGCCTCCATAAAGTTCTGTTCCGGTGCATCCGTGCGGAAAGGGATTTTGCCATCGGGTGGGTCGATGATCATTGAAGTGCGATATTCACCGTCAATCTGCGTGACGTGAGTGCCCCGGTCCAGCCAGAAGGTGTTGTAGGCTGCCGCGGTATTGCCATCGCTGGGCGGTGCACGATTGGGGTCGCTGGGTGCATCTGACGCGACCTCGCGGCCCTGTGCATCCTGTTGCATCTGCTGCGCTTCCTCGGCTGTCATAAAGCGCCGGTCACCAAAACGAGCCGGGCGCTCCAGCGTTGTTTGCGTGGCGTTGGTCCAGATACCTTGCAGGTCGGGTTTGCCGTCGGGTGTGCGAGGCAGTTCGACGGTCGTGGACTGTTGAGCGGCTGCCAGGCTGCTCAGCAGGCAGAGTGTCATCATGATCAAAGAGATGTTTTTTGTGTTCATGGCCTCGTCTTCTTGTTGATGTCTGGGCTCACACGCGCATTGAGCAGCACTATACCTGAGACTGCGCTGCGGGAGCCAGCCGCCGGGTGGATTGCAGTGAGGTTCATGCAAGGGCGGATGCCAGGGTAGTTGCAAGGGTAGTTGCAAAGATAGTTACAAGAATAGTTGCAGGAATAGTTGCAAGGACAGATTTGCTGTAAACGGTTATGGTATTGACAATCATTCCCATTACGATTTAATCTCGCGCCATGTTCAAAGTTGGCAACGCAGCCAACCGGTCAGCACTGATTGTTGGAACTTGATTATGTACGTGTGCATTTGCCGCCAGATTACTGATTCCCAGATTCGCAAACGTTGTGCAGAGGGCGTATCTACCTTCTCTGAGCTGCGTGCCGAACTCGGGTTGGCAAGTGATTGTGGCCGCTGTGGGCATTATGCCCGTGAAATCATTGCCGAAGTTGCGTCCGCCGCAAAGTGCCGGGACATGTCATACGCTGCCTGAACCGATTGGTTTCTGCGTGTAATCGCAAACCTTAAGCATTCTTGTTATCAATCACTTTTCCTTGTTTGTCAATTAGTTAAGCTGCGTCGCTGCTTGACTTTTAGCTGCTCCCCAAGGCACTCTCTCCCCGTCAGTACGCTAATCCACCACGCGCCGTTTGTGTGTCTGCTATCAGACATGGGCAGGAGTTTTTATGAAATCCGACAAAACCATGATTAAGCATCTGAATAAAGCTCTGGGCAACGAACTCGTTGCCATCAATCAGTACTTTTTGCACTCTCGTATGTTCAAGGATCGTGGTCTGAGCAAACTGGCCGCCAAGGAATATGAAGAATCCATCGACGAAATGAAACATGCAGACAAGTTGGTTGAGCGTGTTTTGTTTCTGGAAGGGCTGCCCAATCTGCAGAGTCTGGGCAAGCTGTTTATCGGTGAACACACCAAAGAGATGCTGGAGTGCGACCTCAAGCTGGAGATGATCGCGTTGCCTGATCTGCGTGAAGGTATCGCTTATGCTGAGTCCATCCAGGATTATGTCAGCCGTGAATTGCTGGTCTATATCCTTGAAAGTGAAGAAGAACATGTTGATTGGCTACAAACCCAACTCAAACTCATCGAGGCGGTCGGTATTGAGAATTACCACCAATCGATGATGTAAGTCAGCTGATGGCATAGACTGCCCTCGTGGCACCGGCCCGGGCGGCCCCGGGCTGATTTTTTAAAGGATGATTTTCATGGGTGAACGGTTTAACGCGTTAAAAGACGAACACATTGAATTTATCGGGCAACAGAAAGTGTTTTTTGTTGGCACCGCTGGTGAAGACAGCCTGATTAATGTATCTCCCAAGGGCATGGACAGTTTCCGGGTGATCAGTCATTCACAGATCATGTGGCTGAATCTGACCGGCAGCGGCAATGAAACAGCAGCGCATGTGCTGGACAATGGCCGTATGACAGTGATGTTCTGCTCCTTCGATAAACAGCCGCTGATTATGCGCCTGTACGGCACTGCCCGTGTCATTCACTCGCGCGACGAGGCCTGGAATAAACTGATCAGCCAGTTCCCCGATTACACCGGTGCGCGGCAGATTTTTGTGCAGGACGTGCAGATGGTACAGACCTCCTGCGGCTTTGCGGTCCCCTACTATGAGTTCACAGGTCAGCGGCCGACGCTGGACAAATGGGCGATTAACAAAGGTCGCGTCGGTATTGAGCAATACTGGAAAGATAAAAATACCCGCAGCCTTGATGGCAAACCTACGGGTATCGAGTGAGATGCTTATAGATTGCCCAGGAACTCCAGTATGGCGGCATTGGTCTGTTCGGGGCGCTCCTGCTGTATCCAGTGACCGGCTCCCGGTATCAGAATCACGCCGCGCTGGTCATCCACCACCCTGCGCATGGCTCCTTCCAGCCGGCCTTGTGGCGCGCCGCCAATCACCATATCTTTTTCCCCGGCAATAAACAGCGTCGGCACGGTGACACGGGCGTCAGCCAGTTGTGGTGTCATCTCCCAGTTGCGATGAAAGTTGCGATAGTAGTTGATACCGCCGCGGAAACCGGCTGCTGTGAACTGACTGACAACGTAGTCGAGGTCGTCGCGTGTCAGCCAGTCGGGCAAGGCTGTGGGTTTGCCCATGCGGCCAATCCAGCCACCGGCGCTGCGCTTGCGGTCAGTGATAGTCGCCGGCTCGCGTGGGGAATCCGGTGACAGATACAGGCGACTGAGCAGGCCTTCAGGGTCCGCATCGTACTCAGCTTCTGCAACTCCGGGCTCTTGGTGATAAAGAATGTAGTAAAAATTGTCGCCATAACTTTCCTGCCAGCTCAGCAGCGGCGACTGCGCCGGCCGACCGCTGTACGGCACACTCATGGCGACCAGTGCCGAGAATCGTTCGGGATGCAGCAAGACCGTGTTCCACGCCACAATCGAGCCCCAGTCATGGCCAATAATGATGGCCTTTTCCTCACCAAACGCATCAACCAGACCCACCATATCGGCGGCAATTTCAGTGATGTTGTAATCCTCGACCGCCGCTGGCGCATCGGTAGCGCCATAACCGCGCATATCCGGCGCCACTACCCGGTATCCCGCATTGGCAACGGCCACAATCTGATGCCGCCAGGAGTACCACGACTCTGGCCAGCCATGCGCCATGATCACCAGCGGGCCGCTGTCACCCATGGTGGCCACGCGCATGCGGATGCCGTTGGATTCCACAAAGCGGAAGCTGATGCCGTCAACGGGTGAGGTTTCATTCATAAGTGAGTCTCCGGATTGTGCCAGTGCGCCCGGCGCGATGCCCTGGCCCAAGATCAACAGCCCTGCGGCAAT